>NZ_BAAGIG010000002.1:0-485621 GCF_054658215.1 Roseibium sp. ROS1 | reverse complement strand
GCCCTGGAAGAAGATGTTGGAGCCCGGGGAAGCCATCGGGATGTTGACAGCAACACCACCGCCGATTGCCCAACCGAAGGAATCGTCAGCACCGTTGTTGGTTGCGCCGGTCTGGTGTGCGTTTGCACGATCCGGGTAAACCTGGTGCAGAGCACCGGACAGCTGTGCAGAACCCCAGCCCTGGGAAACGCCGAGAGCAGCGACCAGGTCCGGTGCACGAGTGCCGCCGTAGGTGCCAACTTCACGATGCGAACGATCTTCCAGAGCGATCGTAGCGGAGAAGCCGTTGCCGAAAGCTGCGGTGTAAGCGATCTGGTTGACCGTCTGGTCGGACCAGTTACGGCTGACAACACCCATGAAGGTCTGACCGGTGAAGATGTCGAAGTTCGAGGTCAGAAGACCTGCGGTCAGGCCGCCCCACTGGATGTAGGCGTTATCGAGGCTAGCAGAGTTCGCACCGTTGGTGACGGTGGAGTACATGGAGACGTATGCACGCAGGGTACCGAATTCGGTTGCAGTGCGAGCGTCCAGGTACAGGTAGCCGCGAGACAGCCAAGAGTAGCCGTCAGAATCACGGTTGCCCCAAGCGCCGTTGTCCAGCGTGTTGTTGACGATTACCTGGGTACGAACACGGCCGCCAACGCGGAGGCAGGTTTCGGTGCCCGGGATGTAGTAGAAGCGTGCGCCGTAAGCGTCACAGACGCGAACGTAATCAACCGGCTCCGGAGCAACCGGAAGATCGGCTGCCTGTGCGGTGGTGGCAGCAGCAGCAGCTGCAGCGCCGAGCATCAAGCTCTTGAGTTTCATATCTGACCTCCAAAAGTCAATTTTCATTGGAACCGAACCTGACCCTCAAGGACCTGGCGGGCTCCATCCCCGCGATTTCGTACAAAAACAATTCAGTCGAAAAAGTCCGAACTATTTTTTCTGGCGATTACTCGCCGTCGCAGGGCTTAAGAACCAAACTCGAGTTGGCACAGCAAGTCCAAACTGCTGACTGGCAGCACTGTCAGGCAGCTGTGTGTTTTTTCTGCAACATGCTGTTTTGCAACCAGTTTTCCATTACCCAAGGGAACCATCAAACAAAAATTCGCGGAAAATCCCGGGAAAATCACTATTTCGCGATGAGACACCCCAACCCCACCCCTCCGAAACACAACACAGAAAAACAAAGAACTTCTATCTAAAAATATAATACTCAATCAAAAAATAGATCATACTTCTAAAATAGAATATACATGTCTTTCTTATTTAAGATTTTTTCTTAATTTATACTTTATTAACACCTGAAAACAAGTTCAATGGAGAATTTCAACACCCTTCCCTTAAGGAAAATACGACACCACTCAGACGAGTGGAGAAAATCCGCTAAAACCTCGCCAAGGTAGGTGTTTCTTGTCTTCCACATACTCTGTCGCGGGATTCGATGCTGAAAGATTCGCCCCACGGCGATGAAAACCGCATGTTTTTCGGAAGATTCGCACATTCCATGCGAACTCTCGCAAAACAAGCGGGTGCGCAGGCGGGGTGTGTCGATCCGCATCTTTGATGCAGACCGGTCGGCAGGCCTTTATGCGATGCCGACATTGAAAGGGTTCGATATGGCGCGCTGTTGTGCGATTAGCGCAAAAGAACCGTTATTCCTGCACTGTTACCGTTGGCATCCAGCACCGTCACATCCGCAAAACCAGGCGTGTCCGGCTGCCAGACAAGTTGCCTTTCCCGCTGCCCTGTGTGGAGGGGGCGTCCGTTGACAAGGAAGGAGAACGGCCCTGCACCGCCCTTGAACTTGACGACCAGAGGCTGCGCCGACTGTTCCAACGAACTGTCCCGTGCGAACCCAAGATCCAGCTCGGCTCCGTCCGGCGGATAGGATATCTGCAAGGTGTCACCCGTGCGAACCGTGCCGCGGTTTTGTGGCAAGCGGGCAAAGCGAAGCGGTTCGGGAACCTGTTGCGCGGCGACACTCATGGCTTCCGCCGGACCGTCCGGAAGCGGAACCCTGTCGGGTCCCAGTATCTGAAACGCCTCGAAGAGAATAGGTACGGCGACCGAAGCTCCCGTCGCCCCGGGCACTGGCGTGCCATCCGGGCGCCCCGACCAGATCGCCACCACATGACGACCGTCATAACCGACAGTCCAAGCGTCACGATAGCCGTAGGCTGTGCCCGTCTTGTAGGCGAGGTGGTGTGTTTCTGCACTTTGCGGCTGCGGCAATCCGGAAAGAATATCGCCCACCATCCAGGAGGCCTTTTCCGAAAGGACACGGGCTGAAGACACCGGGGTCGTACCCTCTTGGCAGTCTTTGCGGCAAACGGACAGGGCTACCGGTTCGCCACCTCGAGCCATTGCGGCGTAGGCCTGGGCCAAGTCCCGCAATGTCATGCCGAGACCGCCAAGGCTGATGGCAAGCCCCGGTGCGATGCCTTTCTCCATGACGGGATTGGCACCGGCACGTTTCAGCCGGGCAATCAGCCGTGCCGGCCCGACCGCTTCCAGCAACTTCACGGCCGGTGTATTGAGCGACAACTGAAGGGCTTCGCGCAGGGTGACCGTGCCCTGGTAGGACTGGTCGAAGTTCGTCGGCTGGTAGCCACCAATGTTGGTCGCCCGGTCTTCAATGAAACTTTCCGGCAGACCGACACCTTCTTCAAAGGCAAGGCCATAGATGAACGGCTTCAGCGTTGATCCGGGCGAACGTGTGGCGCGGGTCATGTCGACATGCCCCTGGCGGCGCGTGTCCAGAAGGTTCGGCGCGCCAACGCTTGCCAGAATTTCTCCGCTCTGGTGATCGGCGACCAGAATGGCCAGGGAAACTGGCGATGGCATCGTCTCGCTCTTCCGTCTCGCCAGGGATTCGATCGCACGCTGAAGCTCAAGGTCGATCGTCAGCCGGTGGACAGGCGAGAGAGGCGCATCGGCACGCGCCTGCCGGCTTTCGTGCGGCGCCAGGAATGGCATTGCATAACGTATCGTCCGGACCGGTTCATTCGCGGCCGAAGCCGCATCCTCTTTGCCGAGGACACCAGCCACTGCTGCCCGGCGCAAGACACGGTTGCGGGCCTTGCGCGCCTGCTCTGGAAAACGGTCCGGCCGCCGCGCCTCAGGGCTTTGCGGCAATGCCACCAGCAGCGCAGCTTCCGCCGGCGTGAGACGCCCAGGTTCCTTGCCGAACCAGGTAAGGCTTGCCGCCCGAACCCCCTCCAGGTTGCCGCCAAAAGGCGCCCTGAGAGCATAAAGCCGCAAGATATCTTCTTTCGAAAACTCCGCTTCCAGCTGAACGGCCCTGAGTAGCTGCTCGTATTTACGCTCAAGCGACTTCGTCGGCTGCTCTTCCAGCAAACGCGCAACCTGCATGGTCAGCGTCGAACCGCCGGAAACTATGCGGCCGTTCCTGAGACTTTGCAGGGCAGAGCGAGCAAGCGCCAGCGCGTCAAACCCGCCGTGTTCGTAAAACCGCTTGTCCTCGAACGCCAGTAGCATCCGGAAATAAAGCGGATCTATTTCTGGTAGCTCCACCGGCAAGCGCCATTTGTCGTCCTGGCTGGTGAAAGCCCGCAGAAGGCGGTCGTTCCGGTCCAGAACGACAACCGACAGAGGCAGGTCGCCGACACGGGGCGGCGCGGACAGCGACGCATAGTCATGCCCGACCTTTGTAATCAGGCAGACAGACAGCGCGGCGGCACCAAGACCGGCGGCAGCGAACCACCGCCGGATCATGAGCCAATTCCGCCGCGCCAACGTTTTCATCGTACGGCCTTACCGCGTCGGGCCGAGAACAACCAACCTGCCGGTTGCCGTGATGGCGCGGCGGTCCGGACGGTACATATCCTCTACCGACGCCGGCGGGTGCGAATAGTCGCCCGGGGTTGCAGCCCTTGCAAGATAGGCAAAGGTCAGTTCCTTGCTGCTCCAACGAGTCTGGTCCACGGCCACTTCGAAGCGGTCCCTGTAGAACGCCGAATGTTCCGGCTGATCAACCGTATCGAGGAACGACAGGCCACCGATATCGCCGGAACGCACAAGCCGCGGATTGTCGATCACCAGGCCGGCAGGCAGGCGGTCAACGACCATCAACCGGCCCGGATGATCCGTCAGGGCCCGCACTGTGACGACAACCGCAAGCCGGGTGTTGACCGGAACCGCGGCCGGATCGATCGGATTGCCGTCAAGGTCGTAGACCGTGCGTTCAACCGCATAGTCCTTGCCACCTGCGAGCTCGGGCACCAGCGGCTGGCCGGCCACGGAGACAAGAAGCTCCGTTCCAGCGTCCCCGTTGTTCTTAACCTCCACCGGGAAGTCGGCAACCTCACGGCCAGCCAGCGACCAGGCGAGCCGTCCGGGCGTTACTTCACCACGAACGGAGATCCGGGCGTCTTGCGCGGATTCGTTGAGCGCATTCGCTGCCAGGAGCATCCAGGCCATGTCCTGTGTCGACCGGTATGGCTTGTTGGCCTGGGCCGTTTTCAGGAAGTCAATTGCTTCCGTCTTCAGACTGTCTTCCATGGACGCCGAAACGACATAGTCCGTCACGCCCGCGCTGTCGCGCAGGACGGAGCCGTAGTCGTCGCGATAGTACTTCGGAGCCTCCTTCGGCAGAGCGGCAAGAGCCGCCCGGAAACCGGTGGCCGCCCGGTCACGCTCGCCATAAAGGGCAAGCCCGGCAGCAACCTGTGCCTTGGCAAGCGGTGTTGCGAAGTTCTGCAGCTTGGCATCCAGGTAGTAGCGAAGATCGCCCATGGAGGCGCGGCCGTTGCGGGCCAGCACGTGGAGCGCATAGGCGATGTCTTCGCCACCATCCTGGAAGTCGGAGGAATAGGCCAACCTGTTTTCCAGATTGTCCAGTGCCGAAGTGAACGCAAGATCAGGCACCAGATATCCCTTTTCGCGCGCACGGGTCAGGAAGTCGGTGACATAGGCGTCCAGCCAGGTATCACCGCCGCCGTAGCTGTTCCAGAAACCGAAATCACCGGAAGAGGACTGGTTCGACAGGATCTTGGCAATGGCCTTGACCACCCGTTCCCGAATGGCGCTATCGCCGCCAAGCCCGGCAGCCTCGGCAACTTCACTGAGGTAAAGCAGCGGCAAGGCACGACTGGTCGTCTGCTCGGTGCAGCCATAAGGATAGCGGTCAAGTGCCGCCAGCAGGCCGGCGACATCGATGCTTGCAGCACCACCGGCAGACAAGGTGATGTCAACCGTATCCGCCCGCAGGCCGTCGAAGGTGTCCGCATCCAGCGAGAGGCTGTCTCCGGATGCCAGTGAGAAGCTGGACTGACGGACAACTTCAGGCTGGGTATCTTCAACCTCGAGACTGAAACGCTTGACGAAAACTTCGCCCTGCGGCCCGGTCAGCGACGCAACGACTTCCGACTTCGTCAGCATGTCTTCTGCCGAAACAGAAAGCAGCACCAGGGCTTTCTTGCCGTTTTCCAGATCCAGCGTACGCGACTGATCCGTGCTGCCGCCTTCCAGCCGAAGGCCGTCAGCGACCGAAACTTCCAGCGCATAAGAGCCGGAAGGGCCATCGACGTTGTCGATTTCCAGGGAAATTCGCGACTGGTCTCCCGGTGCAAGGAAGGCGGGTGCGCTTGCCGTCATCACGACTGGTGAACGCACTTCCACTTCCTGGTCGGCATGACCGACGCCATCCCTTGTCCAGGCAACCGCCATCAGTTTGACGGCGCCGTTGAAGGCCGGGATATCGAAGGAGACGGTTGCTTCGCCAGTATCGCCCACGGTTACAAGTCCCGAGAACAGGGCAAGCGGTTCTTCATCCGGCGGAGGTGCATCGAGCCGCATGCCTGCGGCATCTCCTCCGGAACGGACGCGCCCGCGGGTTCCAGCCATCCGGTCGATCAACTGGCCGTAAAGATCACGGAAGTCGGTGCCGAGACGCCGCTGGCCGAAGTACCATTTCTCCGGATCCGGTGTCTTGAAGCCGGTCAGATTCAAAATGCCGACGTCAACCGCGGCAATCGTCAGATACGCCTGGTCTCCTGCTTTCAGGTTCGCGAGTTTCACCGGAACGTCCAGTGTCGTCTCGGGCAGAATCCGGTCAGGCGCAGACAACTGCACGTCAAGCGCCCGGTCACCCGGGTCGACCTGAAGCCAGGACAGACCGACTGCCCGTGACGGCATTCGCTTCTGGTCCAGGTCCATCGGTCGGTAGAGGCTGGCCGTAATATAGGCCCCAGCCCCCCAATCGTCGCTGACAGGAATCTCGACCTCGGTTTCCTCGGCAGTCACTTCAACGGTCTTGCTGGCCAGCAATCCGCCGGAAACAACATTGACCACGGCAATACCGGCCATCTGTGGCTTGAGGCGCAGCTTGGCGGTGTCGCCGGGCCGGTAGCTGGTCTTGTCGAGGCCAACGTCCAGATAATCAGGCGTATCTGAGGACGCATCGGCAGAATACCAGCCGGCATTGAAGGTGACGCGCGTCGAGGTCTGCAGCGTTCCGCTGCCTTCAACGTCGAGACGGTACTCACCCCATTCGACCGGAAGGGATAGCTGTGCCGGCTGTCCAGCAGTCACCTGCACGGTGCCGGTGGCAACACGGCGGGTGGTGGTGATCGGCTCATAGGACCAGTTGCCGTCATAGCGGTACCATTGATACCGACGATCGACCTTGGACAGGGTCCAGCCGATGTCCGCTCCGTCGACTTCCTTGCCGTCTTCATCGATGACGATTACGGAGAAATCGGCCGGGCCGCCTTCATCGACACCGCCGTCGAAGGCGGGTTTCACGCCAATGCGTGGTCCGTCGATGGCAACAGGCAGGTCCATGTCCCGTTCAACGTAGCGGCCACCCGCCTCCACCAGGCGTGCGATCAGCTCGCCGGTATAAAGCATTGTGGTCTCGGGAAGTTCGGGCATGAAGACGTCGAAGGTAAGCTTGCCATCTTCATCGGTCTTCAGGCCCGACGACAGGGAGCCACGCTGTGTGTAGGCATCCGCATCGGCAATGCCGAACTGATAGCCCGGGTGGGCTTCAAGCGTGCGGATGGGCCGCACGATGACATCACCTTCCAGCGTCTGGCCGCTGGCCGGAGAGCCGTAGAGATACTTGGCGTCCAGCGATACTGCTGTCGGTCCGGTACGGTTGAAGGCCTTTGCATCTGTTTCAAGTTCGAAATCGACTCGCTCGGGCTGATAGTCCTCCACCAGGAAGGTCTGCTCGGTGAGAGCCCTGCCCTTCGGATCGGCAAAAACCTGCCAGGACCAGATACCCTGCTGAGCCGACGCCGCCAGCGTCACATCCTGAAGGTGACCGCCGAGCCCGCCGTCGTTCACGGTAAAGCGGGCGTGCTCCACACCGTCAGGCCGATTGAAGATGAAGGTGAGCGGAAAGTCTTCCTGTGCGGTTGCACTTGCATTGCGCAGCAGAGCCTGCGCGTGAACGGTTTCGCCGGCCTTGTAGATACCGCGATCCGTCCAGGCAAAAACGTCTAGCGGCCCCGGCGCTGCACGTCCTTCGACACCCCGGTCGGACAGATCGAACGCCGGTTTGCGCAGGTCGAGGAAGGAATAGTCGCCCTCGGACGTTTCGGCCACGAGAATACCGGGGGCCTGACCACCTCTGCCGCGGGTAAGGCCGACGGCAAATTCCGCAAAACCTTCCGCGTTGCTGACAGCTTCACCAAGAATGTCGTTGTTGACGGCCAACAGGCGTACGGTCACGCCCTCCAGTGCCTCTGCACTTGTGAGAGAGCGGATATTGGCGGCAATGCCGTTATCGCCTGATAGGGCCGTCAGGCCCAGATCGGACACAAGGAACCATTGCGTTGCCAGCGTGCCCCAGCGGTTCTTCTGATCGAGCTTTGACCGCGCGGTCATGGCATAGACGCCCGGTTTCAGCTCGATGCCGGTTTCCGAAATCGGTATGGCGGTCGTGATGTCCTGGTTCAGGTCGTTACCGGTCTCGACAATTCCGGACCAGACCTTCTGACCCAGTTCGTCCTCGATCTGGTCTGCCCGCCAGCTGTCAAGCTGCCGGAGGAAGCGGTTGTCACGCAGGATGTCGGCGATGGAGCGGTTGCCGATGCGGTAGATCGAGGTCTCGACTTCAGAGGTGTTCACGGAAACGATCGGAATGGTGGGGTCGCCACCAGCGGGAAGAACGTAGGAACGGCTCAAAAAGCTGACGGACGGAGACCGGTCCTTCACATAGACAGTCAGGTCCGCGGTCTTTTCCAGCTTCTCGCCATCGGCTGCCGGCAAGCCGCTGCGTGCGGTGATCTGATAGCGGCCGCCATGCTTGAGACCATCCGCACAGATTTGGCTGCCTTCCGCCTCAATCGCGAAAGTACCCTCGCCGCTTACGCTGACATAAGGGCTCATGTCTTCGCCAAGCGGCAGTTTTTGCGAGAAGACCAGACAGATCCGTGGCGACGCGCTGTCGGAATCGACTTCGTGATCAACGATCCGGAAGCCGTGCTCGGCAACCAGATCCGCGTATTGCCGACGTACGCTGGAATTTTCCTCGACCGCCAACGATGCCCGCAAGGCCTTGATCGCGGTCTTGTATTCGCTGCTTCGGGTCATCGCGCGGCCCACAAGTTCAAGCGCCAAGGCGCGCTCAGGTGCGCTGACGGACCGCAGATAGGCATTGATCGAGGCTGATATCGCGTTCTTGCGCTTGGTTTCCCTGTCCTGCCAGTTGTCTGGATCCTGCAGCAGCAGGGCGGTGGTGAGCTGGGTCCAGGCATCAAATTCACCCGGTTCCAGCTTGATCAGCTGCAGGAAGTCGGCTTCTGCCAGTGCGCCGTTACGCTCGCCGAGTGCGTCCTGACCGTTCCGGCGCAGCTGATCCGCAGTCTGCCCGTTCGGGCGCACCGAATTTGCAATGCTGAGGGAATAGGTCTGTGCGCTTTCCAGCTGGGATTTGGGAATAAAAACCAGCTCTGCCTTTCGGTCTGCGCTCTGGTCGGCGCGTGGCGCCTTGACTTCAACGACCCGTCCGGCGATCGCACCGGCAAAACTCTGCAGTTCGCCATAGTCGGTCTTCAGGAAACACCAGCCCGCAGAGGTGTTGAAGGTGAATGCGCGGCATTGATTGTCGCTGAGGCAGACGGATTTGCACCCGTCCAGATCCACGTCTTTTACGGTGCGATAGTCACCACCGAAGAAATCCGCATCATCAATGGTGACGATACGCCGGTCCTGCGCGCCTGCTGCGGTGGCCATGATACCGGCGAAACCGGCGCTGGCCACAAGAAGCAGTGTGCTTTTGGCAACCTTCTTGAAACGATGCTTGAAATTGAGGGAAAGCTTTTGGGAAACAAACGAAAAAACGAACATGGCCAATCCTCCGGGGCCTATAATTTCCCCTATCAAGTCACTGGATCGTGACAAGGACAAGGCAAAATAGTTTTTAGAGTGAACTCTCCTGACACAAGGGCGTGGTCTCGCAAATGCAGACGAGATGGTCTGAGAGTTCAGCCGATCCTGCTGACCAGTTCCTCGATCAGCAGCGCAACTTCCTGGGCCGCCTTGCTGGATGGTGCGTCCTCGGTCACGGCGCGGCCTCTGCCCATTGCAGAGGCAAAGACGGTCCGGTTGCCCAGGCGGGCATTGAGCGCGTCATATCCCGAAGCGGCAATGGCGTCCGCCATCTCGCCTGTCAGGGACGCGCGGGGCGGTACGCGGTTGAGTACCAGAAGTGCGGGAGTATCTTCACGCGCAGCCATCTCGATCGTCTGCGAGGTTGCCCAGAGATCGACCGGCGTCGGCTGGATCGGAACGATCACGAAGTCAGCGGCGTCGATTGCCGGCTTGGCATCACTGTCGGTCTTGGGCGGTGTATCGATGACAACGTACCCATGGGACTTTGCGAGCGAACGCGCCTCACGCCTTGCGCCCCAGCCTGACGCGGTGCGGAATTCAAGACCGGTATTGTCTTCGCCAAAGTTGTCTTCGCGTGCCTCGAACCAGGTCCCCAAAGAGCCTTGCGGATCCACGTCGAGGATTGCCACCGGTTCGCCGGACTTTTTGGCAAGCGCAACGGCAAGATGGGCCGCAAGGGTTGTCTTCCCCGACCCGCCTTTTTGCTGTGCAACCGTCAGAATCCGCCCGGACATGCCTAAACCTCCAGAATTTCGCCAATATATTGCGCTGATGTTTTTCGCAACGCAACAAATCTATGTCTTATCCAAATGAATTTACGTTGCGTTTCCGGAATTATGGCTATGATCACCAGAGGTATTTTTTAAAAACTGCCGTCAAGGGAGGCGCACCTGAAGGAACTGCAAGAGCGAAGCTGGGCCTTGCGATGGCGCAATCCGGCGTTCTGCAAACGCCTTTTGTATGACGCGCTGAAACGGCAGCCGGAACCGGAACCCGGCAACCGTCCCCTTCAGTTCAATCTTGCATGGCTGGAGCGTTGGTCCGGTCATTTCGATGCGGCGGCAAAGCTTGCAGACAAAGCCTTCTCGATGATGGATCCCAGGCAGGATCCGGAAGGCTGGTCCGAGCTTCTGGTCATCAAGTCGGTTTGCGTCTACAGCCTCGGTGAACTCAGCCAGGCCGATGCCATTCTGGGAGAAAGCCTGGAGATCCTCGGGGCGGCAACTCACGGACGCGCCGGTATCGAGCCGCTGACCGTACTCGCCAACATGTGCGCCTATTATCATGACTACGAAAAGGCTCAGTCCAAGCTTCAGGAAGCCATGGACATCGCCGATCGGCTGAGCCTTGTTTACGAGCGTTCGCACATCCTGCAAACCCTATCGCGCACTGAATTGCGGTGTGGCAGTCCCGAGGCAGCCGTCGAAGCGGCAAAGGCGTGCCTGGAAGATGCCCTGGTGCATCGCAACGCCGTGAACCTGCCTTACGCCTATGAAGTGCTGGGAGCGGCGCTGGTGGAAACCGGGGCATTGAAGGAGGCGCGCGCCTGCGCCGCCAAGGGCCTGGCAGCGGCACAGTTCAGCCAGGATCACCGGGTCGCCTGCCACCTTTACTACGTGCTCGGATTGAGCCTTTTCGAAGAGAAGCGCTATGACGAAGCGCGTGCCGAACTGGAAAACGGTCTGCTGAACGCTGCCGGTGCCGACTATCACCACTGGACGCGAAACTTCTACCTCAAGCTCTCCCAGACCCACGAAGCCCTGGAAGAGCACCGCAGTGCACTCGACTATCTGAAGGCCTATGTGAAACTTCAAAAGAAGATGTTCACCGAGGAAACGGAACGCCAGAGCAACGATTTCCGGAACCGTCTGGAATTCCGGCTTGCACACAGCAAGGCCGATTACGAGAGGGAATTGCGCACCAGAACCGAAACCTTGAACACGGAATTGCAGGAGGCGAACACGAGCCTTCTTGAACTCAACGCCCAGATCGAATTCAACGCACTGCACGACGCGCTGACAGGTGTCGGCAATCGGCGCATGATGTCGAAATTCTTCGAAACGACCCGGCTCAGCGTGGGCCCCGGCGTCAAGGTTGCCGCCATTCTGATCGATCTGGACCGGTTCAAGACCGTCAACGATCACCATGGCCATTCGGTCGGAGATCAGGTCATCAAGGCAGTGGCGGAACGGTTGTCGGATTTGCTGCAACAAGATGAGACGATCATCCGGATGGGCGGCGACGAATTCCTGATCCTGTCGACACGGCGCACTGACGCGGACAGTCTATCTGCCTTGGCAGACAGGATCGTTTACGACATCAACCTGCCGATCCCGATCAAAGGGGCGGTGGACAGGACAGTCGGCGCAAGTGTCGGGGTCTCGGTTCAGGCGAACGGCCCGGACCTCGAATATGAGCTTCTCAGGACCGCGGACGAGGCCATGTACCAGGCCAAGAAAACGGGCCGGAACAGAAGCTGCCTCCATTGCAGTGTGCCGCTTTCCATTCCCCAGAACGCTTCCTGAGCGGCACCTGTCAAGCAGGTTCACCCTATTTCAGCCGATTGCCCGTGGGCTATTTCCCCCCCAGCACCGAGTACACATTCCAGGACGGACGTCCTGTTACCGGGAGGCCGTGGCGTGCCTCGGCCTTGCGGATGCCTTCACGTGTGGCCGGGCCGACCTTCCCGTCCGGTTCACCGACGTTGAAGCCGTTGCGGTTGAGAAGCTTCTGCAGCTCCACACGCTGAGCACGGGAAAGACCGGGGTTGTCCGTCGGCCAGGGTGTCTTGAACGGATCGCCGCCTGATACGAGTTCCGACAAAAGGGCGATCGCCAGACCATAGGACGTTGATGCATTGTAGGAACGCAGAGCCCGGAAGTTGCGGGTCACCAGGAAGGACGGGCCACCCGCTCCTGCCGGCTGGATCAGCGCTGCATCCAGATTGCCGGAAAGAGCGCCGCCGTCGATTTTGCTGAAGCCTCTTTTGGCCCAGGTCGACAGGGAGGAATAGTTCTTCAGACCCGACGGCCCACTGTAACTCTTCGGTGCCTTGACCTCGTATCCCCAGGGCCGGCTGTTGCTCCATCCGGCATTTTTCAGAAAGTTAGCCGTTGAAGCCAGGGCATCGGGGACGGAATTCACCAGATCCTTGCGGCCGTCACCGTCAAAGTCGACCGCGAGACTGTTGTAGGTGCTTGGCATGAACTGGGTTTGCCCGAAAGCCCCTGCCCAGGAGCCGACGAAGTCTTTGGCCGGTACATCCCCTCGTGAAGCAATCTGCATGGTCTTGATCAGTTCGCCCTGGAAGTATTTCTGACGCCGTTTGCCGGCGCAAACCAGATTGGCCAAAGCATGTGGGGTGTAGAAATCGCCGCGGAAGTTGCCGTAGTCACTCTCGATGCCCCAGACCGCCAGAACCACGTGCCGGTCGACACCGTACCGCTTTTCGATGGAGGTGAGTGTGCTGTTGTGTTTTTTCAGATTTGCCTTGCCGTCCTGGATCCGCTGCGCGTCGACCAGAAAGGCCATGTAATCCCAGATTTCGGTCTTGTGCTCGGGCTGGGACGTCGAGAACCGGATGACCTTTTCGTCAAAAGTTGCACCTGACAGCATGCGCTCGGCAATGTCCGGTCGGACGCCTGCGGCAACAGCCTGTTTCTTCAGGGATGCAACACAGCTTTCGATCGCAAAGGCCGATCCTGCCATGGCCATCATGGACAGACCGGTTCCGAACGCAACATTCACAAGATGATTTCGCATGCCCTGGCGCACAGCCCCCTCCGCAGCTTCGAAGCAATTTCCGAACGCTGACACGCTAGCGCGACATAAATGCGGCAAAAAGGGGGTACCTGCAGTTATCAAGATAAACCCGGTGCCGTTACCGCGCCGGGTTTATCACTTTCAGGTCAGACGGACCTATTTGCCTTCAATCAGCTTCCGGCGCAGCCAACCTGAGGTCTGATCCATCAGGATCACGACAATGATTGTCAGGATGATGATGTAGCTGGTGTTTTCCCAATCGCGCGAGGTCTTCATGGTTTCGACCAGCAAGAGACCGATCCCCCCTGCCCCGAGAGCACCGATGACCGTGGCTGACCTGGTGTTCGATTCCAGGTAGTAGAGGACCTGGGACACGAAGACCGGCAGGATCTGCGGGATCACACCGTAGCGATACCGCTGGATCTGATTGGCGCCGGTCGCCCTCACGCCCTCGACCTGCTTGTTGTCGATGTTCTCCAGCGCTTCGGAAAACAGTTTGCCGAGCGAACCGGTATCGGTGAAGGCTATTGCCAGAGCTCCTGTCAGCGGCCCGAGACCGAAGGCGCGAATGAAGATCAGCGACCAGATCAGCATGTCGATGCCACGCAGGAAGTCGAAGAGGCGGCGTGTTCCGAACCGAAGCAGCTTCGACGGCGTGAAGTTGCGAGCTGCAAGAAACGCCAGCGGCAATCCGAAGAATGCGGCCGTGAGAGTGCCGAGAACGGCCATCATGATGGTTTCGAACAAGGCGGTAAGAACCTTGCCGTGCTGCCAGTCAGGGTTTTCCAGAAACTCGTTCACGATGAACCAGATGTTCGACGTTTCCGGATCCATTCGGTCCGAGCTCAACGCCAACGCATAAAGCTGGCTGAAGGACATGCCGTAAAGTGGTGAGCGGAACGGAAACCAGAAGTTCTCCCAACCGCCGAAATAGTTGTGAACCTCGATCTTCGTCTTGGTGACCTGAAGGCGCCGATCAAGGGTCGGGCGCACATCGAGCTTGCGCGGGTCGATCTTGATCCAGTCCGGTGCCGGCCCTGCCGGCAGAACCGTTTCGACACCATCGGCAGTCGCGGTGCCCTCCACCACGCCATAGCCCGGGATGGTGAACAGGGCTGTCCTGCCATCGATCTCGACCTTGTAGCCATCGCCGAGGTCAACTACACCATTTTCGCCGCTGAGCTGCACCCAGTCAGGCACCTTGGCGTTGTCGTAGGTAGCGGTGCGCTCGCCTTCGATCGCAACTTCGAACTCGTTGTCCCGGAAGCTCTTTGTGACGTGAACTTTGTAGGCGACGCTATCCGTTGCCAGAATCACCGCCCGTTCCGGCTGGGCACGAGAGAGCAGTTCCGGCACCCCGAAGGCGAACCACGTGTAAACGAGGTAGGTGAAGATCGCGAGCGGCACGACGACAGTGAGCCATGCGCGCCGGCGGACCTGGTTCCAGACCAGAGCCTGGGTGACGGGTGTTTCGAGCGTATCGACGGTCATGAGATTTCCCCTCAATGCGCCCGGCCGGACCCGACCAGCTTGCCGCGCAGATAGGACGACAGTTGGTCGATGGCCATGATGGTTATGAACAGAAGGACGAAGATAGCGGCGGTTTCATCGCCTGCACCCTTGCCCCAGCCGATCGTGCGGCGAAGTTCCTGGCCGATGCCGCCAGCGCCAACGAAGCCGAGAATGGCAGAAGCACGCACATTGATTTCAAGGCGCAGTAGGAAATAGCTGAGATAGTTCGGCGCCACCTGGGGCAGCACCGCAAACCGGATGCGTTGCAGCCAGCTGGCCCCACAGGCCGACAGGCCCTCGATGGGCTTGCGGTCGATGTTCTCGTTCACTTCGGAAAAGAGTTTGCCGAGCGCACCTGCGGTATGAAACGCAACGGCGATCATGGCTGGTACGGGGCTAGAGCCGAGCACGAAGATCAGGAACAGCGCAATGATCAATTCGGGAAAGGCACGTGTGATGTCCATGATGCGGCGGACTACCGGGATCAACGGTCCCCAGCTGTCGACATTGCGTGTGGAGGCCATCGCCAGCACCACCGCCATCGCGCCGCCCAGAAGGGTCGCAACCGCGGCAATGTTCAAGGTTTCCAGCATGGCCGGAACGAACTGCAGCATCAGCGAGAAAAAGGCCGGGCCGGCTTCAAAGGCTTCAACGACGATCTCGCCCGGATAGTCGAAGAATTTGGAAAGACCCTGAATAAATCCGCCGGAATTCATCGAATTGGATTTCGAATAACCGGAGACCAGAACCGCTACGACCAGCAGCAACCCTATCAATGAATAGAGCTGGCGGCGTTTGCGCATGGACAGGATTTCCTGCTCGAGTGCGGCAACAGCCATTGTTTGGGACCTTTACTTGATGCTCACTTCATCCGAAGCGGGGTGGCTTAGCTGGATCAATCCTTCGAAACCTGGTGATCCTGGCCCTGTGGAGCCACTTCTTGCGGAAAGTCGATTCCGCTGGCCGATACTTGAGAAAACGCGGGCCGGAGACCGGCCCGCGCGGAGATCGGAAATTCCGATTACTCGCTCTTTGCCTTACGGGCAGCGACGATGGATTCGTAAGCCGCATGGGTGATCGGTTCGAAGCCGCGTGCTTCACCGGCCATCACGCCGTAACCACATTCCTTGTCTTCCTTGACGAGGTTGGCCATCAACTCGGTCATCTTTGCCTTGATGTCGTCCGGCAGCTTCTTGGACAGGACAACCGGGCCTTCCGGGATCACCGGCGAACGCCAGATTTCCTTGATCTCGGTCATGTCGACCAGACCCGCATCGGTTGCCTTGCGCAGAGCGCCGGAATTGTAGCCGTCTTCCCATTCGCCAAGACCGTCAGCCCAGGTCACACCGCCGGCAATGTCGCCGTTGAATACGGCAACGATGGTCTGCTCGTGACCACCGGTGAAGACGACGTCGGAGAAATACTCACCCGGCTTCATGGAGTAGCCGAGTTTCGGGATTTCGATGGACGGGATCAGGTAACCGGACGTGGAGTTCGGGTCGCCGAAGCCGAAGGTCTTGCCCTTCATGTCTTCCAGGGAGTTGATCTCGCTGTCGACGCGGGCAAAACCGATGGAGTAGTAGCCGTAGCTGCCGTCGTTGTTGACCTTGACCAGAACCGGCTCAACGGCTTCCGGGTCGGTCAGGAAGACTTTTGCGTAGCCGGAAGCACCGAGCCAGGCCATGTCGAGGTTACCGCCGAGCAGGCCTTCGATAACGCCGTTGTAGTCTGCCGGAGCAAACAGCTTTGTCGGAACGCCGAGCAGTTCCTCGGTCTTTTCGCGCAGGCATTCGTTGGCACGCAGACGGTCGGAAGCATTTTCGCCGCCGAGCAGGCCGATACGGAATTCCGTGATTTCCGCTGCACCGGCAACAGAAGCGTTCAGAGCGATCATGCTGACGGCAGCAAGCGCAGCAACTTTAGCAACGAGTTTCATTTGGGACACTCCCCGAGAGTTCTCAATTTTGATGACGTTAAGCGGGTGCGCAGCCGGATCAGACCGCTGCTGCCGCCGGGGTCATCGCACCGGCGGATTCTCTGGAACCGGACTGGCCGGCATCGATGGCGGTGGATGTCGCCGCCTCGTTAAAGCTCTCATCGGCACCGTAGATTTCGCGTGCGACAGCCGTGGTCAGCGCTTCCGGCGCCCCGTCGAACACGAGGAAACCGTCGCGCATGCCAATCACCCGGTCGCAATAGGTCCGGGCAGTGTCGAGCGTGTGCAGGTTGCAGATGACGATCTTGTTGTCGCGCTCGTGAATTTCACGCAGCGCATCCATGACGATCTTGGCATTCATCGGATCGAGCGAGGCAATCGGCTCGTCCGCCAGGATCATGTGCGGGTCCTGCATAAGAGCGCGGGCAATCGCAACACGCTGCTGCTGACCACCGGACAGTTCCTCGGCCCGCTTGGTGGCTTCCTGGGCAATGCCCAGTCTGTCGAGCGCACCAAGCGCCGAATTGACGTCTTCCTGGCTGAAGATGTTGAAGAGGCTCTTCAAGGTGCCGTGACCGTTGAGGCGCCCCAACATGACGTTGGTGACAACATCCAGGCGCGGCACCAGGTTGAACTGCTGGAACACCATGGCGCAGTCGCGCTGCCAGCGGCGCATCATGCCGCCTTTCAGGCTGAGAATGTCCCGGCCATCGAACAGGATCTGTCCGGCGCTGGCGGGGGTCAGCCGGTTGATCATGCGCAGCAAGGTTGACTTGCCGGCACCGGACCGACCGATGATCCCGACCATCTGCGGTCTTTCGATATTAAAACTTACTTTGTTGACCGCGGTCCGAGACCCGAAGGTCTTGGTGACTTCCTGAAATTGAATCACGCGCCAGCCCTGTCCGTTGTGTTCGTCGTGCTGCGCGACAAGAGCCACCGGACCATTACAGAAAAATGACATTCCTTTGTCGGGGAGCCCAAAATTTTATGACAAATCAATGACATCCCTGCCTGAAGCATCGGCAGAACAACCATCTCCGGCGGGAATTCCGCTGCGCTCTCAGCGCTTTCCGGGCCCCCTCGGCGTCACATATGCCTGGCTGAAATTAACTCGGAAATCAGTGCTCAAATACAAGGCTTCTACCCGCCAAATGCCGTTTTCACCGCTGTGGATGCATGCAAAAAAAGTAACGGAAGTCACGCCAGTGTCATCAAAGCGTCACGACCGGTGCCAGCAACACGGCTACAAACCGTTTCCGCACTCCTTCCAACGCTATATGGAGCATCCATGTCCGCCCCGACCCAGAAGCCTTCCCTCACCGAAGCCCCGAACATTCATCCGGAGGCCAGGGTGCTGAATTGTGATCTCGGCATCTGGACCGAGGTTGGCGCACGCACGGAAATGCGCGAAAGCAGCATGGGGGACTATTCCTATATCGTGCAGGAAGGCGATGTCGTCTGGTCGACCATCGGCAAGTTCTGTTCAATCGCCCGTCGCGTCCGCATCAATCCGGGAAACCACGCAACCTGGCGCGCCTCCCAGCACCACTTCACCTACCGCGCTGCTGCCTATGACCTTGGCGAGGACGACGCGGATTTCTTCCAGTGGCGCAAGGACGACTGGGTCACCATTGGCCATGATGTGTGGATCGGCCACAATGTCACGGTGCTTGCCGGCGTCTCGATCGGCACCGGAGCTATTGTTGCAGCCGGGGCAGTCGTCTCCAAGGATGTCGCCCCTTACACCGTTGTTGGCGGTGTGGCCGCCAGGGAAATCAAACGGCGATTCACCGGACAACAGGAACAGGCGCTGATCGATATCTCCTGGTGGGACTGGTCCCATGAAGAGCTGAAGCAGCGGCTGCCCGATTTTCGCAAGTTGTCGATCGACGCGTTCATCGAGAAGTACCGCTGATCCCACAGGTGGCGCGGACACCTGCTCAGGTGAGCCGTGCCTTCTTTTCCCGCTGCACAAAATTCCCGGGACGCGTTACACTTGCACCATGCAAACAGAAACCGCCGTTCTTGAAAGCAGTCTTGGACCGTCGCTGCGGCGCTGGCGCGTACTGAACCGGGTCAAGCAGGAAGCTCTGGCGCATGAACTTGGCGTCTCGCAGACGAGGATATCGCGCTGGGAGAGCGGCAAGTCGCAGCCGGACGACAGCGACAGGGCGAAGATCACCCGTCTGCTGAGGGCACGTCCGGAGAGCGCCGCCGACAAGGCCCTGCTTGATCTTGTCTCCCGGTCCGCGATTCCCGTGCATCTGGTCTGCGACCTCACACACAGGCTGCTGGCCATGTCCGTACCGCGTGCCTGCGAATGGCGCGCACCGGTGAACGAGTTTCTGAACCGGCCCCTATGGCGTTTTGCGTCCGAAGGCATCCGGGCAACGGAGCACAGACTGACCGACTATGGCTGGTTCGAGCCGGATGCTCCGGACATTGTCTACCGAACGGAACACGTCGATTTCCCGGAAATGACCATCCCGGAGAGCATCATCCGGATTTCGCGCCTGCCGCTGTCAGACGGACGGTTTGCGCGGCTGGTCCGTGAAGAACAGGATGCCGCATAAATTATGCGGTAACTCGTCTGGCGCGGTGGCCCGCAATAATCTGGCCGCCATGACAAAGACGCCCCCTTCCCTCGATCTTCCTGAAATTTCCCACACCAGACTGACGGGCCTGCTGGACTTCCTTCAGGCTGCAGAGCAGCTGAAGGACACGCTTCGCTCGGGATCGACATCCGGCGGCAGGCCGGAGAGCACTGCCGAACATAGCTGGCGACTGGCCTTGATGGTTCTGTTGTTCGAACCAGAGCTGAAAGAAATCGACATGCTCAAACTCCTGAAGCTGACGCTTGTGCATGACCTGGGCGAAGCCATCTCCGGAGATGTCCCCGCTCCACTCCAGTCGCCGGGTGACGACCGTCAGGAACGCGAGAGGCGGGACTTCCTGACCTTGTGTGAGCCGCTGCCGGGTGACGTGGCTGGGGAGCTAACCTCCCTCTGGGATGAGTATGCAGCGGCACGAACCGTCGAAGCACGACTTGCCAAGGCGTTCGACAAGCTGGAGACCATGCTTCAGCACGTTCTGATGCCAAGGCAAGCGCCTTCATTTTATGAGTTCAACCTGGGTTACGGCCGTGATCGCACCGATTGCAGTGCTCTCACGCGCCAGTTGCGGGACGAAGTCGACGAGCTGACCCGCACCATGATGACGGGCGCCGGACGGGAAATCGCCTGATTGCACCAGTGACTTTGCCGCTCAAGGGTACCTGGTGCCTTGCCGGGCGGTCAGCAAAAAAGATCAGGCAGGTTCTTATTTTTCGTGTTTGGGTTTACCCTTCTGGTTGTGCCGTCCAGTCACTGCCGGAGGAACCAGCATGTACACCATTCTGCCCCGCAGCCAGGGTGCCGTTCTCGGTGTCGAGATTTCCGGAAAAATCGATATTGATCAGGAAAAGAACCTGATCGCCAAGGCCGAGGAGATGATTGAAGATCAGGGCAAGATCAGCGTTCTGGTCGTCCTTGGCGATCATGTCGGCGTTTCCTTCGAGGCCGCCAAGGCAGACATCCGGTGGGTGCTTGCCAACATGCAGCATCTCAACAAGATCGCCATCGTGACGGACAGCAAGTTGCTTGCCGCCCTCGTTGCGATCGACGCCACGTTTGCACGGATGGTCGGAATTCAGGAAAAGCACTTCGACCGGGATGAAATCGATATCGCCTGGCACTGGATCGAAACGCCAGTCTGAGGTCAAGCCGTTGGCGATTTCTGCCACTGAGGCTGCCGTCCAGCCTCATCTGACAATTCAGTTCTGGCAGGTCAGTCCTGGCAGGTCAGTCCGGAAAATCAGGCGTCAGCGAGCTGTTCATCACTCAGGAAGGCAACCTGGTTCACCTTGCCGTCCCTGACCTCGATCATCTGGCCCTGAGGCACTTCCATCCAGCATCCGCGGGCTTCATCCAGCGGTTCGGACACCACCATCACACCGTCGTCATACACCCGGTAATAGAGCGTCGGCGCCAGGTTGTCCGAAGCATAGCGGGCGGCATAGAGCGTTTCACCATCCGACCAGCCGGCAGCAAAACGCATGTGCGGCGTCGTTCCGGCGTATTTGGACAGGGCTTCTGCTTCGAACACAGCTCTCGCCATCGCCGCGCGCGGGTGCAGATTGAGTCCATAGGCGAGCGCGACCAGAAACAGGCTTTCGCTGTCGGTGCCGCCGATGCGGTCGCGGTAAAGGTCGTCCGGGATCATGTTGTCGAGGCGACGCTTCACCTTGTCGTAGCCGCCGACCTGACCGTTATGCATGAAGGTCCAGCGCTGGAACGTGAAAGGATGGCAGTTGTCCCGCGTGGTCGCCGTTCCGGTTGAGGCGCGCACATGTGCCAGGAAGTGGCGAGACCGGATGTGCTTGGAGATCTGCAACAGGTTTGGATCCGACCAGGCGGGCCGGACGTCCTTGTAGACACAAGGGGTGTCCCGGTCGCCGTACCAGGCAACGCCGAACCCGTCGGCATTGACCGATGTCTTGCAGGACAGCGCGTTGCGGCTCTGGTCGATCAGCGAATGCGCCGGATCGCAAATGACTTCTTCCAGGTATTTGGGAGCTCCGCTCCAGGCAGCCCAGCGGCACATGTCGACTTGGTGTCCTTCAAGCAGCGTCTTGCATGGCCTTGAAACGGGCCGTGGTTTCATCGCACGCGTAGTAATCCGCGGCCGGATAAGGATGCAGCGCCAGATCTTCGACGGCGGCAATGATCTTGTCCGCCTTGTCTACTGTCATGAGCACTGAAAAATTGAGCCGTGTCCAGCCGGGTTTCTTCAGTTCTTCACCGGAAAGAATACCGGCCCTCAACGCTTCGGACTGTTCCGGACCGATATCCAGCAACCGATGGGCATAGGGCCCGGCACAGGCGCAGCCACCACGGGCCTGGATGCCATAGATGTCCGACAGCATGCGGGTGACGAGCTGCTGGTGCACATAGCCTCCGCGTTCCAGATCCTTCACACGGAACGAGAACACGGGTAGCACGTGACGGGCCTTGTCGTTTCCGAGGATCTCGATCGCCGGATTGTCACGCCAGACCGCCAGCGCCTTGGCACGCCAGGCGGCGTTCCGCTCGTCCATGAGCCGCTGCCCAATGGCTTCCTTGACCAGAAAAGCGAGCGCCGCCCGGATATCGCCGATCACGTTCGGCGTACCAGCTTCCTCGCGGGCTGAAAGATTGTCTGAATAATCATGAGCCCAGGGCGAGACGAAGCGTACCGTTCCTCCGCCCGGAAAGACCGGTGTCGCCTTGCTGACAGCTTCCTTACGCACGATCATGACACCTGACGCGGCTGGCCCACCGATGAACTTGTGCGGCGAGACAACAACCGCATCTTTCTGGGCATCCGTGCCGGCTTTTATATCTACCGGCAGGTAAGGGCCGGAACCCGCGCAATCCCAAACGCTGAGCGCGCCGTAACGCTTCAGAATGCGTGTGACCGCCACGTCGTCAGTAACGATGCCGGTTACGTTGGACATCAGCGAGAATGCTCCAACAATCAACCGGCCGGCCCCCGCCTTGCGCAACACAACCTCCAGCTCTGCAAGATCAGGTCCACCAGTTTCCGCTTCGTCTATCTCGATCACCTCCGCTCCGCTCTCGCGCCAGGGCAGAATGTCTGAGTGATGTTCATAGGGACCGATCACAACAAGTGGCTGTTCGCCCCGCTCTGCGGCGGCCGAAACACCAAGAAGATGTACAAGCCGGTTAAGGCCTGCGGTTGCCCCCGAGCCGCAAAAGACCGTCGCGTAGCCCTGGTCAGCCCCGCAAATGCGGGCGATTTCAGATCGCGCGGCCTCGCGCATTCGTGTCATTGCGCTGCCGCAGTAGGAAGCCTCGGTGTGGCTGTTCGCGTAGACCGGCAGGATTTCTTCCAGAACGAATTCCTCGACCTGACGCAGAGCCCGCCCGGAGGCGACGTAGTCGGCATAGATCAGCTCGCGTTCGCCAAACGGACCTGAAATGGTTGCCCCCTCGCCGATCAGCCCCGCGCGCAGGCGGGAAATCAGGTCCGGAGATTTCAGTTCCTCGATGAAATGATCGAGTGCCGTGCCTGTTTTTTGGGTCATCTTGTGCTCCGAAACGTCTTTTTCGGATCATACGACCCCTTTCACTGGGATATCTTCACCTCATTCGATTGTATTAGGCTCCAGATCGTGTCATTTGATCGAACATGGAGAAAAAATTCGATCATATTGATCGCGCGCTGCTGCGCGCCCTGCAACGCGACGCACGTCTTTCGCAAAGAGACCTTGCCGACAAGGTTGGTCTTTCCCAGAACGCCTGCTGGCGCCGGTTGAAAACGCTGTACGACAGCGGATTGATTGAAGGACATACGATCCGGCTGGACCCGGCGCAGCTCGGGTTGAACCTCACGGTCTTCGTGATGATCCGGACCCGGCACCATTCCAAGGAGTGGCTGGAAAGGTTCAGGGGCGAAGTGGTGGCCATTCCGAATGTGATCGATTTCTACCGGATTGCCGGAGACTACGACTACATGCTGAAAGTGGTGGCCGAAGACATGAATGCCTTCGACCGCGTCTATCAGCGCCTGATCGAGAAAGTCGATCTGGATACGGTCACGTCGTACATGACCATGGAATCGATCGCGGATGCCCGCGACCTTCCAATCTAGGTTTTCTCAGCGGCGGCGTCCGCCACCTCCCCTGCGCGCACCGCCACCGCCGCCATGACGTTGCGGGCGTGCCTGCGGACGTGAGCGCTGAACGTTGCGCTGCCGATTGACCTGCCGGTTGCCTGCCGTTCTCGCCCGGTTGTCCCTGCTCAGGTGTGCAGGCGCCTGGGGCCGGGCCGCCGGACGTGTGGCAGGGCGGGTCGCCGGTCGCTGCACATTCGGCTTCTGGATATTCGGTCGTTGCACATTGGGGCGCTGAACGTTGGGACGCTGCGCCGGTCGTTGGACGTTTGGGCGCTCCACATTCGGCTTTTGAACATTCGGGCGTTGGACGTTGGGACGCTCGATATTCGGGCGCTGGCCAGCAGGCAGGTTGGTCGGGCGTTGAACATTCGGCCGGTTCTGGATTTTGTCGCCAAGGGGGCGGTTGGCAAGGGCTGCGCCTGCGCCGGCGCCGATCGCTCCCCCGGCCAGTCCGGCACCAATGTCACCCATGCGGTCCTGGATTGCCTCGCGGGAGGGCGCAGCGACTTCGCCCCAACGGCCACCCTCGAATTTCTGCCATTTCTCGCCATCGCGGCGATAGACGCTACCATCCCGGCCGGCAAAGACGTCACCACGGCGATCAAGGTTCGCTACACGGCCCAGATTGCCGTCCTGCTTCCAGCGCTGCACGGCACCAGCCTGGATATCGCGCGTGCGTGACCATTCCGGCCCGCTCACGACCTTGCCGCCCCAGGAGCCGTAAATGCCCCGGGCTCCGCCAACCACGACACGATTGCCGGTCCGCGGATTATAGGCGCTGATGAAGCCTGCACTGCCGCGCGGGCCGCTGATGGCGGCACCGCGAATGTAGCCGCCCGTACGCGGATTATAGATGCCGCCGCCGGCGATGCCGCGCAGCGGACCGTAGGCATAGCCATAGCGTCCGAAAGTGCCACGGACCGGATTGTAGAAGGCACCGATCCCGTAGCTCACCGGACGCGGGAAGTAGATCGGGCGCAGCCCCGGACGGTACCAGGGCCGATAATAATAGCCTGTGCCGTAAACGAAGACGCCCCAGGACAGGAACCCAGCCAGATAGCCCATCGTGTAGCCGTACCAGACCGCTCCCGGTTCGCTGTCGTAGATGCGCACATAGGTGGTGTTGTAGACCGGGGAAGACGGCGGAATGGTGTAGATCTCGTCAGGAACCGCCGTGGCAACCGTAAATGGTCCTTCCGGGCTGTCTCCGACAAACCAGACACCGTCCTGCAGCACGTAGTATTTCGCACCGACCAGGATCACCTGGTCGCTGGTATTGACCGCGTAGGACATCGACGTGCCGTCGATCTTCTCGAATTCCGGATCGCCGGCATAGGAGACATCCGCACTGACGGAACCGACCTCAACGCGAGCCGTTGTCGGAATGCTGGCTTTCAGCCGTGCCTGCGAGGCTTCAGAAGTGCCTGGAATAGACGAACGGACCGAATAGTACGGCGCGTCTTCCGGCAGGTTCTGAAAATCGGAGGGCATGTCCGGCGTGGTGAAGGTCCACGGCCCGTCAAGCGAGGTGGACTTGAACCAGCGGCCGGATACCAGAATGTACCAGGTGGACGTGGATTTCAGGAAGAACACGTCGCTTTCGGTGTTGGACGCCCATTCCAGATCGGTGCCATCCACCGGTTCCAGAGCCGGTTCGCCGTCAAAGACGATCATTTCGGCCGGTGTGTCTGAATAGATCACCTTCGGCGGAGTATTGTCCGCGAACGGTTCCCCCGGAATCGCTTCCCGGGTTTCCTTCCAGTTATCGTCATCCGGAAGAGACCCGATCAGATCCGGCAGCTTGTCGACCGCTTCCCACCCTGCCGAGACGTCCTTGGTTTTCATCCAGGATTTTTCATCGCGCAGATAGAGTTCGCCGCTCTCGTCGATTTTCAGAATGTCCCAGTTGCTGTTGACCACGAAGCTGAGCCCCTGGTCACCCTTGACTGGCGCAAAGATTGGCGTGCCTTCGGTCTGCACGAGAATGGATGGCTCGGTCGAGACATAGATAGGCGGTGCTTCCGAACTCAGGCCCTGGACATCCTCCATGCGCTGGTATTCGGCAAGGCCTGCGGTGATCCGATCCTCTTTCACGGTGATCGTACCGGTCGGCATGATCTTGCCGACCTGAAGCGACAGGTCGGTGAGGGATTCCCGGTCCAAAGCCGAAAAGTTCAGTTCCGTTACCTGGATCTGGTTGATGTCAACTTCGCTCTTGTCGGTGTCGGCCACGGTCGCGCCGCTGACACCGATCACACCAAAGACAGGCTTGGCATCCTTGTCCTTGATGTATTCCGCTGCCACCATCGCCTTCAGGGTCTTGAAGTTGTCCCACTCGGTGAATTGCGGCTGGTAGAGCACCAGCGTCGCCCCGGCGTCGGTCTGGAAAGACCGCGGCCAGCCGGTCGTCTGTTCCGGTTCGCTAAGCTGAAGATACTGTCCGCTGACAAACCCGTTCTGGCCGTTGTAGCTGATTGAACACCAGGCCCCGCTGTCATCGCAGTTCTCCATTTCGACCTGCGTGCCGGACGGCACCGTTCCCAGTGAGCCGAAGTTCGTTCCCGGGCCTTGTCGGAAATTCACGTTGGCGGTCGTCAGGGCCGGCGCGGCAAGCACGCCGTTTACGAAAACCGTTTGCAAAATCAAAGTGGAAGACAAAAGAACGGAAAGAGACTTACGCATTGGGACCTCCCGGGGGCCGGTTCAACCAACCCTGTCGATGTCGGTGCATGTGTCTGTGCACGTGACGGGAACCTGTGCGTTCCCGAGGCAAGCTAAATTTCGTTGTCACGCCTATTCCCTGTGAGGGGCGTCACGGGTAAATCTTACGTGGAGTGATATTCTATCCGCAAGATCACGTTGAAAAAAACTGCATTTCGACCAGGAGTTTAAGGGAATGGTGAAGCGTTACGCTCTGGCAGCCGTATTGGCGGGCTTGGTCTCGATCGGCTCTTTCCCGTTCGCTGCTCCGCAGAAAGCCTGGGCAGAGATATTTTATTGCCAGAGCACGCGCACACCCAACGGCAGCGAGCCCTACTGCAACTTTATGCTTTTCGACAAGGCCTTCACCCGCCACATGCAGGTGATCGTTGCCCAGGGCGCGCGGCGGGACGTGGCCGTGAACGGCCGCTACGACGTCTTCTGCGTCCTGGTGCAAAACCACAGGAACGTGCCGGACAATTTCGCCTACCGGAAACAGCAGTGCAAGAAGTCGGACACGGGCCGAGAATACCAGGTGCCGATCCGCGCCATCAACCTGCGGCGCGGACGGGATGGCTTCAGTTCCAACAACGTGCAGTCCCTGTTGCCGAAGGAACGCTGGTAGCCCTTTCTCGTCTGCCGGACTGGCAAGAAAAAAGCCGGCACGACAAATGTCGTACCGGCCAGGTTTCCAGAGGAAAATCGTCTTGTCAGCAGGCGACGGAGGAAAGCGCCTGAGATCGTAGCGTCACGGACTGACCCGTACGGGCAGACTGCTGTGCCGCCAACCCCATTTCCACTGCCTGCCATCCGTCTTCAAGCGTCACTTCAGGTGCCGACTTTTCACCGCGTACGACAGCCACGAAGCCTTCGTGCTGATAGAATGTCGAGCCGTTGTGGTCGCCTGCATCGAGGATCATCGGGTCAACCGGAATATCGATCTGGCGCGGTCCCTTCGGGTACCTGGGCGACACGACAAGCTGAGGCACTGGCGGCTCGCCGAGGTGTTCTGGCCAGAAGCGTCCGGGACCCGGCACGAAGGCTTCGATCTTGCCTTCCGGGCCAACGGCCGACACTTCTTCCTGGTAGCGGGAGCCTTCGGCAAACATGCAAAGTTCCAGCATGGCCCGAGCACCGTTTTCGAAGTCGACGATCACATAGCCATTGTCGAGTATGTCCGGCTGCTCGCCATTGTAGACCTCGTCCTTGTGGTTGGCATCCTGGCCGGCCGACGCCATCACGCGGACTGGTTCGCATTGCATGATCAGCCGCATGAGATCGAAGAAATGGCAACACTTTTCAACGAATGTACCACCGGAGTAGCGGTTGAACCGGTTCCATGCGCCGACCTTGTCGAGGAAGGGAAAACGGTGCTCGCGGATGGTCAGCATCTTGATGCCGCCAGTGGCTGTTTCCGCCTGCTCGATCAACGCCGCGATCGGCGGCATGTAGCGGTACTCCATCGCCACCCACACGGGCGCCGGATAGGACGCCTTGAAAGCCTCCAGCTCGGCAACATCCTTGGGATCGGTGAAGAGAGGTTTTTCGACGAGAAGCGGCAACGGGCGCTTGCGGCGGATTTCTTCCATCTGCGGCACATGGCAGTGGTTTGGACTGGCAATCAGGATGCAGTCCAGTTCGTCCACTTCCAGCAGTTCCGAAACGGAATTGGCAAATCGCGCAAGAGGCGCAAATCTTGCGGCCGCTTCCGCCATTCCGGCGTCCGGCTCGAAGATCACCGTTACTTCGGTGTCCGGCAGGAGTGCGATGTTGCGCAGGTGCTCCTGCCCCATCATCCCACAGCCAATGACACCATATCTTACCTTTGCAGGCATTCAGTCCTCCATGCGCGGTGGCATTTCTCGTCCACCTATTTCAAGCGCTGCACGTAATGCGCCCGGTCCGTGTCGAACCAGGTTCGCGAATATTCGACCGGCTTGGGGCGATCCGCCCAGCTGAACCGTTCGACAAAGCCTGTGAGAGTACCCGGCGTCTTCTGAAAGAGTTCCGGCGTCCAGTCCGGCAGCGCACGGATGGTCACCCGGTCTTCTGCACGCACGATCCAGAACCCGAGGTGTTTCTGGTAAAAGCGATAAAGCGAGTCCGACAGAAGCTCGCGCCGCACAAATCCCGCGTCGCCGTCGAGCCAGATTTCCTCCACCGCGATCATCACATCGTTGAGAAACCTCAGCCGGCGGATACGGGTGCCTTCGGCGCTGGTACCGAAAAGCGGCAGATCGTCCGGCTTGTCCAGGCGCTTTACGTCCAGAATATCCGCGCGAGGCAGACCACCTCCGGTCAGGAGTTCCAGACGGAACATGGCGTAGACGCTCTCATGCGTGCCGCCCTGCCGTATGTAGTTTCCCGACCCCTGGATCCGCTCGAGTAAGCCTTTCTGCGTAAGGTCGGCGAGTGCCTTGCGAAGGGTTCCGATGGAGATGCCAAGCTCCTCCGCCATGTCCCTTTCAGGCGGCAGCCGCTCTCCGTCGATCAGCCGCCCGGCCGCGATATCCCTGATCAAAAGCTCGCTTATCTGCACATATAACGGCAGCGCGGTAGAGGTTTGCGAGGCGGTTGGCATGGCGGTTCGAAGGTCTCGTTTTCAAAATTGATACACTATTGATTTACATCAAAACGGGTGATATGCAAGAAGAAATCGAAGGCAGAATGAAGCCATTCGAAAACAAACGAAAATAGCGAAACCTCAATCGCGCCCATGTCGGCGCATGCGGGTTTCGCTATTCGACAAGATGGTCCAAGGGAGGCACTTCATGACCGTAGTCCCAGTCACGTCACCGGATCTTGATGCAGCGGAGGTATCCTGGTTCGCCGCATTGTGTTCCGACGACTATCAGTTTCTGGGCGTACCCGAAGGCCACCTGCGTTCCTCTTGGGAGCATTGCTCTTCGATCGTGAAAACAGCCGAGCAGCAGGGCTTTCGCAACATCCTGTGCCCGTCGTCCTACCAGGTGGGCCAGGACACACTGTCCTTCGTCGCCGGCTGCGCTCCGATCACCGACAAGATCAACCTGCTGGCAGCGGTTCGCTGCGGCGAGATGCAGCCGATCATGCTGGCGCGGACCATTGCCACGCTGGACCACATGCTCGAGGGCCGGTTGACGGTCAACATCATCTCGTCCGACTTTCCGGGCGAGCAAGCCGACAGCAGCTATCGCTACCAGCGTTCGCGGGAAGTGGTGGAGATCCTGAAGCAGGCCTGGACGCAGGACGAAATCAATTACGAAGGCCAGGTCTATAACTTCAAAGGCCTGACCACGGACCCCGCCCGGCCTTACCAGACCGGTGGCCCCCTGCTCTATTTCGGGGGTTATTCTCCGGATGCGCTGGACCTTTGCGGTCAGCATTGCGACGTCTACCTGATGTGGCCGGAAAAGATCGAGGAACTGGAAGGCCGCATGAAGGCGGTCAACGCGGTCGCCGAGAAATACGACCGCACCCTCGACTATGGCCTGCGCGTGCACATGATCGTGCGCGACACGGAAAAGGAAGCGCAGGAATACGCGGACTATATCGTCTCCAAACTTGACGAGACCCAGGGAACCGCCATTCGCGAACGGGCACTGGATGCCAAGTCGCTGGGGGTGAGCCACCAGGCCAAGAACCGCGAGATCGCCGATGAATTCGGTTACATCGAACCGAACCTGTGGACGGGTGTCGGCCGGGCGCGGTCCGGTTGCGGGGCAGCGCTGGTCGGGTCAACCGATCAGGTGATGTCCAAGATCGAGGCCTATCAGAAGATGGGCATTCGTGCCTTCATCTTCTCAGGCTATCCGCACCTGGAAGAAGCCAGGCATTTCGGGTCCAGGGTCCTGCCGAATCTGAAGACATGTTCCCTGCCGCACGCCTATGGTCGTGTACCGGCTCAAACGCCGGCAACCCCGCTTGGCCAAGGAGTGCGCCGCTAATGGACCGCGTGAAACTTTCTGAAACCCTGGACTTCTCCCGGCTGATCTATGGCATGTGGCGCATCGGCGACGACAGCGACACGTCCCCCGCTTACGTGGAACGCAAGATCCAGACCTGTCTCGCCCAGGGCATCACAACCTTCGATCAGGCTGATATTTACGGCGGTTATGCCGCAGAGGCCGTGCTTGGCGGGGCGCTGAAGGCCAATCCGGCCCTGCGTGGTCAGATGGAAATCGTCACCAAATGCGACATCGTCGCGCCGATGGGACGGTATTCGGATGCCAGGGTGAAATACTACGACACGTCCCGATCTCACATCGAGAAGTCGGTCGAGTTCTCCCTCACGGAGATGGGCATCGAGACCATCGACCTGCTGCTGATCCATCGCCCGGACCCGCTGATGGATCATCACGAGACCGGCGCCGCGCTCGATGACCTGGTCAAGAGCGGCAAGGTGCGGAATGTCGGTGTCTCCAACTTCCGCCCCTGGGACTGGGAGCTGCTGCAGTCGGCGATGTCGAACCGGCTTGTGACCAACCAGATCGAGATCTCACTGAAGGAAATCGCGCCATTCACCAATGGCGACCTCGCGTTCCACCAGCGCCTCGGCACCCGGTTGATGGCATGGTCCCCCCTCGGTGGTGGCTCGCTGATTTCCGAAAGTGGCAAGCTTGGCACCGTAATGGACGAAATTGCTGCAGAGGCCGGTGTCGACCGGTCCGCAGTCGCGGTCGCCTTCCTTCTGGCTCATCCGGCGCAACTTTTGCCGGTCATGGGCACGAACAATCTGGAGCGCATTGCCCAGATCTCCGACGCGCTGAAAGTCAGCCTGGATCGCGAAACCTGGTACCGTCTTTACGAAGCGGCGCTTGGAACAGAGGTGCCCTGATGACCATGCAGAATGCCAATCATACCGTGACCTTCGAACCGGACGCCGATAACACCCGCCTCTTGCGGGATGCTTTCGGTCGATTTGCCACCGGTGTTACGGTGGTGACCACCGGTTCGGCCGACGGCCCCGTCGGCATTACAGCCAACAGCTTCTCATCCGTCTCCCTGGAACCGGCACTTGTACTGTGGATGCCGGACAAGGGATCGCGCAGGTTCAGGTATTTCGAAACGGCCGAACATTACGCCATTCATGTTCTCAGCAACGAACAGGCTGAAGTCTGCAACGGTTTCGTGCGCAATGCCCATGCTTTCGATCAGCTCACCTATACGATCGACGGCAACGGCGTGCCCCTGATCGAAAACTGTCTCGCCCGCTTCGAGTGCAAGCGCTTCACCGCCTATGAGGGCGGCGATCACCTGATCGTTCTTGGGCAGGTGTTGCAGGCCGAGATGCGTTCAGGCGAGGCCCTGACGTTTTATGCAGGCAAACTCGGACAAATCGCTCCAAAATAAGGGCGGAAAACGGGGCGGTGACCGGCCCGTTCTGGAGGAAAGTGAGAAGCCTTCTGTCTCAGGAGAACGCAGAAGACCGCTTCGCCACTTTTAACATGATCAGCTTCGCGGTTCTCATGTTCGCGCACATGAAGGCCGGTTGATCCAGGGAGGAGCCCGAATGGGCATTTTGCTGGCGGTTCTTGCACCGCTCGACTTCGTCAATTCGCTGCTGTTGCGAATTGGCCGGGGCATCGGCATTGTTGCCGTCGCCCTGATGGTGATCGCGATCCTGGTTCAGGTCGTGTTCCGCTATGTCTTCAACAATGCCCTGCCCTGGCCGGACGAAGCAGCCCGTTTCTGCATGCTCTGGATGACAGGTCTTATGGCACCAACAGCGTTCCGCAGAGGCGGTTTCGTTGCCATCGACATGTTCACCCATTCCCTGCCTCGCCTGCTGGGAAGCGCCATATCCCTGCTCCTTCTGCTTATTTCACTTGTGGTGCTCGTCGTTGCCCTGAAGATCGGCTTTTCGGAAGTCACCGGTTTCGGAGGTCGTTTCGCAACCGCCTCGCTTTATGTTCCGGGCAACCTTTCCTTCAGCGAATGGATCCGCGTGCCGCGCAGCTGGATGATGGCTTCCATCCTCGTCGGCGTATTCCTGCTGACGCTCGTCAACGTCGAGCTGATCCTGCGCAACATCATCGCCAGCTTCGGTGGCGCCGACCGCATGCCGGTCATTCCCGATCCCGACATGGCAGGAGCTGACTGATGCTGATCTGGTTCCTTCCCGTCTTCCTCGTCTTCTTGCTGATCGGACTGCCTGTCTTCTTCGGCCTTCTGGCGGCCCCTGGCCTGTTGCTCTGGCTGAACGGCCAGGAAAAAGACATCACGCTGCTTTACCGCAACGTCTACAACGGCATGGACAGTTTTCCTCTGATGGCGATTCCGTTTTTCATGCTCGCAGGCGAGCTGATGAACAAGGGCGGCATCACCATGCGGCTGGTCGAGTTCAGCCAGGCCCTGATGGGACATCTGCGCGGCGGCCTTGCTCATGTGAACATCCTGTCGTCGATGCTGTTTGCAGGCCTATCCGGTTCCGCTGTTGCCGATACCTCCGCACTCGGATCCATGCTGATCCCGGCAATGGAGAAGCAGGGTTACACAAGGCGTTTTGCTGCGGCAATCACCGCTGCGAGTTCCGTCATCGGGCCGATCATTCCGCCGTCGGGCATCATGATCATCTATGCCTATGTGATGGGCGAGAGCGTTGCCGCGCTGTTCCTGGCCGGTATCGTACCCGGCATCATGGTCGGCATCGGCCTGATGCTGATGGTCAAGGTCATGGCCAACAAGTACGACCTTCCCAAAGCACAGAGGATCGTCAACCCCGGCCAAACCATGGCACCGGTGGAATACTGGTTCTCCTTCATTGTGCTGAGGGCAAACCTGGCTGCCCTCTTCACGGTGATCGCGGACCTTGTGATCAACCTGACCGGGGTCGCTTCCCTTTCAACGACGACTTCCTTCATCCTCTTCGCGGTCTTCCTGGCGGTTTCCCATGTGCTCTTGTGGAAGCTCAGAAGTGCTGTCTCGGAGGATTTTCGGGTCGTGTGCAAGAAAGCAGTTGCTCCGCTTCAGACGCCGATCATCATTCTCGGCGGCATTCTGCTGGGGGTCTTCACGCCAACGGAAGCGGCCGCGGTCGCAGTTGCCTACGCGCTGGTTATCGGCTTCTTCGTTCTGCACTCCATCAAGGTCTCCGAGATCCCGGGTGTCCTGAACAGGGCTGGCATAACCTCAGCAGTGGTGCTTCTCCTGGTCGGTGCGGCGATGGCCTTCAAGACCGTCGTCAGCCTCAGCCACGCTCCCGAAATCATGGCGGAGTTCGTTCTCACGCTGTCGGAGAACCCGCTGATCCTGCTGTTCCTGATCAACCTGCTGCTCTTCGTTGTCGGCATGTTCCTGGATGCAGGCCCTGCCATCATCATTCTCGGCCCCATTCTCGGACCGATCTTCGTCAACCTTGGCGTCGATCCGATCCATTTCGCCATCATCATGAGCGTCAACCTGACCATCGGCCTGGCAACGCCGCCCATGGGACTGGTGCTCTTCGTTGCGGCTTCGGTTTCAAGAGAACGGGTTGAAACCATTGCCAAAGCCATCCTGCCGTTTCTGGCGGTGGAAATCGCGGTGATCTTCCTGATCACCTACATTCCGGCACTTTCGATGACGATCCCGCGTCTGACCGGATTTGCCAACTGATCCTGAGCTTTCTAAGGGAGGAACCTAATGCTCAAAACTGCACTGAAAACGCTCACCGTCGCGGCGATGCTTGCCGGATCGTCGCTGAGCGCGCTTGCCGCGGACTACACGCTGCGCGCAACCGCCAATTCCAACGAAAACGACGAAGACTACGACGGTCTTGTCGTTTTCAAGAACTTCGTTGAGGCCGCTTCCAACGGTGCCATCGAGGTCGAACTGTTCATCGGCACGCAGCTTTGCTCCAACGGCGCCGAATGCCTTCAGGGCATTTCCGACGGTGCGATCGACATCTACATTTCCACCTCCGGCGGCGCGGCGGGCATTTTCCCGTATGTCCAGGTTCTCGACCTGCCCTACATGATGAGCGACGACAGGATTGCGGAGCATGTCCTGTCCGGCGAATTCACCCGCAGCATGCGCACGATGGCACTGGAAGATTCCGGTGACACCATCCGCCTGATGACCATCGGCAACACCGGCGGCTGGCGCAACTTCGCCAACACCAAGCATCGCGTCGCCAAGCCGGAAGACCTCAAGGGCCTGAAGATCCGCACCGTGGTGGCCGACCTGCCGCAGGAACTGGTCAAGGCACTTGGTGCTGCTCCGACGCCGATCCCGTGGCCGGAACTGTTCACCTCGCTTCAGACCGGCGTTGTCGAAGGTTCCAAGAACGGCATCACCGACATCATGGGCATGAAGTTCCCCGATGCCGGTCTTCAGTATGTCACTCTCGACGGGCATGCCTACATGGGCGCGCTGTGGTGGATGAACAACGAGAAGTTCCTGTCCATGCCGGAAGACCTTCGCCGCGTCGTGGTGGACGGTTTCTATGCCCTGCAGCAGGCAACCTTCGCCTCACCGAAGCGCAAGTCGATCAAGGCTTATGAGGACTTCGTGGCCGGTGGCGGCGATCTCTACGTCCCGACCCCGGAAGAAAAGGCAGCCTTCAAGGAAGCAGCCGCTCCGGTCTATGACTGGTTCAAGGGCAATGTCGGACGCGGCGGCGAGATCTTCGGCGCCCTGGAAGAAGCCGTGGCTGCGGCCGAAGCCGACATCAACGCCAATCGCTCTGCCGATCTGAACTGACGAAACACTGTGTCACGCCTTGCCACTGCAGGGCGTGACACATCCCAGCACATGCACCGGTCCGGAACCGCGCCTGCCGTAAACTGGACAGGGATCGGCACACGTCCCATGGTGAAGCCGTGGGAGACCCGGGAGAGCCAGAACTCAATGGTCCGGTCCGCCCAGCACTCGATCACGCGAGTTCTGTGCCGATCAGGAACGAACCGCCCGCTTTCAATTGAACGGATACATCCAGACCTTGTAATCACCGACCAGGATATGCGCCTTCTCAATCTCGTCTTTGGTCATCTTCTTGACCACCTCTTCCAGAGAGATCGCAGCGTCGGGGTCCCCCCCGATGGCAGAGAGCGTGTACCACATGTAAGCCCGCACGAGATCCGGAGCCGGCATGCCCCGACCCACCTCATAGTACCAGCCGACACCAGACTGGGCACCCGGATGCCCCTTCATCGCACTTCTGAGATACCACTCGAACGCGCGCTGGTCGTCGCGCTCGACACCCAGCCCCATAGCGTACATCACGCCGATAAGCTCTTCGGCGTCCGCGTTGCCGGACCGTGCCGCCGGCCAAAGTTCCTTCATCGCCTCTTCGTAGCGATTGGCCTCCATCAGGTCGCGCGCGGCTTCGATTTCGGCCTGAGCAGAACTCGTGCACAACACAAGAGCAAAAAGAGCGGCGGTCAGCGTGGTTTTCATGTGTTGCGGTTGCTCCCTCTGGTCTTCGGCTTGTCGGCACCGGCGATTGCTTCCGAATTGCCACCGCCCTTGAAGGAAGACGATTTCATCGCCTTCGACAGAAAGCAGGCAGCCCTCGGCCAGTTGCTTTTTTACGACAAGATCCTCTCCGGCAACAGGAATATTGCTTGCGCCACATGCCACCACCCGACCCTTGGCACCGGAGACCGGTTGTCGCTCGGCATCGGCGAAGGCGGCGAAGGGTTGGGGCTCAAGCGGGTTGCCGGAACCGGTGACAGCCGCATTAAGAAACGGATTCCGCGAAACGCTCCAGGTCTTTGGAACTTGGGAGCAAAAGAGCTCCACGTCCTGTTTCATGACGGCCGCCTGTCGATTGCCGACACCTTCGAAAACGGCTTCAATTCGCCTGCGGAAGAATGGCTGCCCACGGGCTTCAATTCTCTGCTCGCCGCCCAGGCTGTCTTTCCGGTGACGGCCCAGTTCGAGATGGCGGGCAATCCGAAGGAAAACGAGATCGCCGGGGCCATTTACGATCGCATCGACAACGCCTGGCCGATCCTTGCCAAACGCGTCCGCATCATTCCGGAATATGGCCGCCTGTTTGTCGAGGCGTTCGATCATGTCGACGCTCCGGAAGCGGTCACGATCGTTGAAATCGCAAATGCGCTGGCAGCTTTCCAGGCAATTGAATGGCAGAGCTTCGACAGCCCGTTCGACGCGTATCTCGCCGGTAACGAAAGTGCTCTGGGTCCGGCCCAGAAGCGCGGTCTCGATCTCTTCTATGGCAAGGCCGGGTGCTCCTCCTGTCATTCGGGCAAACTGCTCAGCGATCAGAAGTTCCACGCCCTGGGCCTGCCTCCCTTTGGTCCTGGCCGCACCCGCAGCTTCGATCCGATGGTTCGCGATGTCGGCGTGATGGGAGAAACCGACCGCCTGGAAGATGCCTATCGGTTCCGGACCCCGATGCTGCGCAATGTCGAGCTGACTGCCCCTTACGGGCACAATGGCGCCTACCCCACGCTGGAGGGGATCATCCGGCATCATCTCGACCCCGATGGAATGCTGAAAGCCTGGACACCGGAAACCGCAGCCCTTCCACAAGCGCCCTGGCTGCAGGCGATCGATTTTATGGTCTGGAATGACGCTCGTGAGATGGCGCGTCAGGCCCGATTCAGGGATATTGAACCTCTCCCCCTTTCGGATGCGGAGATTGCCGATCTGGAGGCTTTCCTGAAAAGCCTGACCGGCACGCAGTCCGTCACGGCCCCGCCCTTCGGCATCCCTGCCACTGTCCCGAGCGGCCTTCCCGTCGACCGGTAAACATCAACAAGGACAAAGAACGTTTCATGGTTGCTCCATTGAAAGACCGGGCTAACCGGCTGTTCCCGGGTATTGCGATTGCCGGGCTTGTCGCCATCGCCGCGCAATTCCTCAACGAGCACTACGGGGCACCGGCCATGTTGATGGCCATCCTGCTTGGCATGCCGCTGAACTTCCTTTCGGAGGAACAGCGCACGGGCGAAGGCATTGCCTTTGCAGCCCGCACGCTGCTTCGTGTCGGCGTTGCCCTGCTCGGTGTCCGCATCAGTGTGGAAATGGTGCAGCAGCTGGGTCTGCCGTTTCTGCTTCTGGTGATCCTCGGCGTCCTGGTTACCATCGGCTTTTCCCTCTTGATCGGCGGGCTGTTCGGACGAGACAGGTTGTTTTCGTTTCTGACCGGTGGCGCGGTCGCCATTTGCGGAGCCTCCGCGGCCATGGCCATCGGCTCCATCCTGCCGAAACGCGAACATGCCGAACGCGATCTCGCCTTCACGGTGATTACCGTGACCGTCCTTTCCACACTGGCCATGATCTTCTATCCGATCCTCACCTCCTCCCTGGGCCTTTCCATGGACGCGACCGGTGTCTTCCTTGGCGGCACGATCCACGATGTTGCCCAGGTTGTCGGGGCCGGCTTCTCGATCTCCGAGGAAACCGGAGACCTTTCGACGCTGGTGAAGCTGATCCGCGTCACCATGCTGGCGCCCATCGTTCTGGTCGCGGCGCTCATCCTGCGCAAGAGTTCGGAGCCGGGAAGCGCCCGTCCTCCGATCATGCCGGCGTTTGTTGTCGCCTTCCTGGTGCTTGCCGCACTCAATTCCTTCGGCCTTATTCCGGACGTTGCCAAGGAGACGGCCGGACACGTTTCCCGCTGGGCGTTGCTGGCCGCCATTGCGGCAGTCGGCATGAAAACCTCGATCCCGAAACTGCTGGAAGTCGGCGGCCCGGCCATCTGGATGCTGGTCACGCAGACAGCGTTTCTGGCGCTCTTCGTTCTGGGCGGCATCTGGCTGATCGGCTGACCTTTCAATCGGCCTTGCCGCACCCCATATAACGAAGCAGAACCCCGGTCTTTTCAAAGGCCGGGGCTTTTCTTGTGCGGGCGAGTATGGAATATAGCTCGCACCTCTTTAGGCGGAACGGCAGATGCGCCGCAACAGGCCGGACCGGACTTGTTTCCGCCCAAACATTTCGAAAGCGTTTGGATGAAAAGCTACATCACCACCCCGATCTACTACGTCAACGGTTCTCCGCATATCGGTCACGCCTTCACGTCCGTGATGGCCGATATCCTGAAACGCAACCGACAGGCGCTGGGGTATGACATGATGCTGTCCACCGGCGTGGACGAGCACGGACAGAAGAACCAGGAAGCAGCGGAAAAAGAGGGAATGTCGGTTGAAGACTACCTCAACATGCGCTGTGCAGAATTCCGCGATGTCTTCGATCGTCTGGACGTGGCTTACGACTATTTCGTGCGCACCAGCCGCGAGGGCCACAAGACGGCCGTCGCTGGAATGGAGCAGTCGATCTTCGACAAGGATCTGATCGTCAAGAAGAACTACACCGGCACCTACTGCAAGGGCTGCGAGGAGTTCAAGAAGGAATCCGATCTGACCGAAGAGGGCCAGTGCCCGCTGCACCCGACAATGAAGGTGGAGCAGACGGAGGAAACCAACTACTTCCTGAAGATGGAACCGTTCCGCGAGCGCCTTCTGCAGCACATCGTCGAAAATCCGGACTTCGTGCAGCCCGAAGCGTTCAAGAACGAACTGAAGCAGATGCTGTCCGAACCGCTGGAAGATCTCTGTATCTCCCGGCCGAAGGCCCGTGTAACCCTGGGTATCGAACTGCCTTTCGACACTGACTTCGTCACCTATGTCTGGTTCGATGCGCTGGCGAACTACCTCACCAACATCAACTGGCCGGAAGCAGGCTACGAGAGCTGGTGGGCGGAATGCGAGCACCTGATCGGCAAGGATATTCTCAAGCCGCATGGGGTCTACTGGCCGATCATGCTGATGGCCGCCGGTCTGCCGCTGCCGAAGAAGCTGTCCGTCCACAGTCACTGGGTTGGTGCGGGCGGCGTGAAGATGTCGAAGTCCATCGGCAACGTCGTCGATCCGATCGAGGTCATCGAGAAGCTGGGCGTCGACGCCTTGCGCTGGTACCTCGCCCGGCACATGCGTGCGGACAGCGACAGCCAGATTTCGGTCGACTTCATCACCCAGTCCTACAACACGGAACTGGGCAACAAGATCGGCAACCTGCTGTCGCGGGCGGCCAAGTTCTCCAAGGCCCGTTTTGACGGCAAACTGCCGGCACCGGGTCCGCTGTCAGCCGAGGACGAAGCGATCCGCAAGTCCGTGCTTGAAGCCACCAAGGGCATGGGCGAATGGGTCAACCTTGCTGAAATCCCGGCTCGCATGCAGTCGATCATCACCGTCGCCGACGAGATGAACAACTACTTCGCCGAGCAGGCTCCCTGGGATCTCATCAAGAACGAGGAGACCCGCGAGCGTTGCCAGACGGTGATCTACGTGACGCTGGACTGCCTGCGCGTCGTCATGGAAGCGCTGACACAGGTCATCCCTGCATCTGCCGGGAAGGCTCTTGCCATGCTGAACGCACCGGCTGTCGCCTGCCCGTGGAAGCCGGAACTTGACCGGCTGGAAGGCAATAGCGATCTCGGCGAAATCGAGACACTTTATCCGCGGGTTCAGTAAGCCCGTCACGGCTTGATCAAAAAAATGAAGCGCCCCTGCTCGGGGTGCTTCAGATAACCAATCGCGCGGAACGCGATTTGCAGCCACAGAGAGTACGGCGAACGAGCAGAGGCTCTAGAGCAGACCGGCGATTTCCATGGCTTTGTCGATCTCGCGACGGGTTGCCTCAGTCACCGGTGTCAGCGGCAAGCGGACATCTTCGTGGCAAAGCCCCAGTCTGGACAGGCCGTATTTGGCGCAGGCTGCGGGTGGCTCGAGGAACATCGCGGAGTGGAGAGGCAACAGGCGGTCCTGATACTCCCGGGCAAGTTCGAGGTTTTCAGCAAGTGATGCGCTCTGGAACTCGGCACAAAGGCCCGGAGCCACGTTGGCGGTCACTGAAATGCACCCTTGCCCGCCATGGGCGTTGAAACCCAGTGCAGCGGCGTCCTCTGCACTGAACTGCATGAAAGCCTTGCCGCAAAGTGCCCTTTGCTTGCTGACCCGCTCCATGCTGCCGGTGGCATCCTTCACGCCGATAATCCGCGGCCAGCGTGCCATCTCGGCCATGGTTTCCGGCAATATGTCGATCACACACCGGCCCGGAATATTGTAGAGGATGATCGGGATCGCGCTGTTGTCGTGGAGAACCTTGTAGTGGCTGAGCAGGCCTGCCTGGTTGGGCTTGTTGTAATAGGGCGTCACGACGAGCGCCGCATCTGCGCCAACGGCTTCAGCGTGCTGAAGCATGTCGAGGGATTGCGCCGTTGCGTTGGAGCCAGTCCCGGCAACAACCGGAATACGGCCGGCCACGAGATCGACGACCCGCTTGATGACGTCCTTATGCTCGATCTTGGAGACAGTCGGGCTTTCGCCCGTCGTCCCGACAGCAACCAGCCCGTCGCTGCCCTGGGCAATGTGCCACTCAACGAGACGTTCCAGCGCTTCGATGTCAACGCTTCCGTCCCTGAACGGTGTGACAAGGGCGGGAATGGATCCCTTGAGTTCGAGCATGTGGCGTCCTCCCGGATCCGCGCTGTCTGAAAGCACGGGCTCATCTCCATCGATAGTCATTCCAGATCGATGTGCCACCAAAAACCCGTCACTGGCAACCTGCCCTGTCCCTCATGAACATCTTACTGCATCATGATCCGCGATCAGGCAGCCAAAAACTCCAGGCGATCATCGAACCGCGCAGGTGTTATTTCCAGAATTTCGGCCGTCACGACACCTTCAACAACGAAAGGGTCTTCGGCAACAAATCCTTCAAGTTTTTCCAGGCTAGCGCCGTGCGCAAGGATCCCGCCGCCGCGGTTCGGCTGCAGACTGCCAACCATCAGGAAATATCCTTGCTCGAACCCGCGTTGGATCCAGGCCTTGTGGCCTTCCATGAGTTCGCCTGCCCGGGATTTGTCAGCAAAGGTGAGTGTCACGACAAACATGTCATTCTCCATGTAGGTTTTTACGAAAGGCAAAGGCGAGTTACTGGGTCTTGTTCTGCTGTGTCCCGGCGATGACGCCGTCCAGCCAGCTCAGGATTTTCGAGACTTCACGCTCGACATAGGCCTTGTCCTTGAATGCCTGGGCGAGTGTCGCGACACCCTGGCTCCAGCCAAGAACATGCATGGCATTGTCCCGCGAATTCTCACCGCAGCCGAGTTCGCGAAACTGTGTCTCAAGCCAGTCGCCGAACAGGGCCATGATCTCGTTGGCCTTGTCCCGTGAGGGATGATCGATCTTTGCCAACTCCGTCGTCAGCGTACCGACGGGACAGCCGTAAGCCATGATCTTCGCCTGGTTGACGATGACGATCCGGATAAAACATTCAATCCGTTTCCGTGCTTCATCCGCCGTCTCGTCCCATTTGGTGAGCAGCTCTTTTCGATCCGACAAACGCTTGTCGATCACGGCATCGAGGATCTCGTCCTTGGTCTTGAAATGATAATAGAAGTTGCCGCGCGAGATTTTGACCGCTGCGGCAATGTCCGCGAAGGACGTCTGCGTAAAACCTTGGGCATAGAAAAGGCTGTCCGCCGCATCCACGATCTGACGCCGTGTCTCGCCTGCCGCAACCATATCCATCTCCCTTCGTATTTTCGCATCATTCATTAGGACAAGTGACCTATTGACGAATTAGGACGGCCGTCCGAATAAGTCAAGTGAAGTTCATCAGGAAAACACCCAGGCCGCCCGAGACAGCCAGTGCGTCACTGCTGCGAAGGGTCATTTCAAGCTGACTTGAAGCGATTTTCGCTTCCCTCACATCAATGTGAACTCTGGTTGCAGCAACTCCTGACACACCCTGTCAGTAGCTGTTTTCTAGGATGGGTTTCGACGGTCACACCTGATCTGCGGGAAGGCAAAACGCAAAACTTCCATCACTCTCAACGACTTGGTGACTTTCCGCACCCGATACAACCGATTGAAAATCAATCTCAACAATGTTTCTTTTTATCAACAATACGCAACCAAGTGCCTTGATCGCGCATTTGTGCACAGGACCGGTGCAATTTCCGACATTGGAATGCCCCGTTCGCTGCCTACCTAGAAGTCGCTTGGTGGCAGACACAGGTCCGGCTGGAGGCACAGCAGCCGGTTCCCGCGTGGAGGGATTGACATGACATTGCTGGATGAGCGGACGCATGAAGCGCCTCTTTCCGCCGTTACCGACCTGTTTGATCGGGTCAGGGCACAGACACTTGCTCTCGCCGCCCCCCTCAGTCCGGAGGATATGGGGCTGCAATCCATGGAGGATGCCAGCCCGCCCAAGTGGCACATGGCACACACCACTTGGTTCTTCGAAGAATTCATCCTGAAGCCTTCGCTGCCTGGCTATCAGCCACGCGATGATCGTTTCGCCGTGCTCTTCAATTCGTACTACGTACAAGCCGGCCCGAGGCATACCCGGTCGAGAAGGGGCCTGCTTTCGCGGCCCAGCGCCACCGACGTGCTTGACTACCGCTCACACGTCGAAGACGCCCTGCGTGAAGGAGTTGCCCGAAACGCCTTTTCGCTCGAACAGGACAAGCTTGAAGAGCTGATTACCCTCGGCTGTCATCATGAGATGCAGCATCAGGAACTGCTGGTCACCGATCTCCTCCATGCTTTTTCCTTCAATCCGTTGCTGCCTGCCTATGTCGAACCAAAACCGGCACCGGTCAGCGCGGTTGAAACCGCCGAATGGGTTTCCTACGACGGTGGACTTCTCGAAATCGGCCACGACGGGACCGGCTTTGCGTATGACTGCGAAGGGCCGCGTCACAAGGTCTGGCTGGAGCCCTATCGTCTTGCGGATCGTCCCGTAACAAACGGCGAGTGGATCGCCTTCATGGAAGATGGTGGTTACTCAACCCAAACGCTCTGGCTGATGGAAGGCTGGGCCGTGCGAGAGAAGAACGGTTGGGATAGCCCCCTCTACTGGTGGCAGCAGGACGGTCAATGGTGGACCTATACCTTGCAGGGTCCAAGACCGGTTGATCTTGCGGCACCGGTTGTCCACGTCAGTTACTACGAAGCGGAAGCCTTTGCCCGCTGGGCAGGTCGCCGGTTGCCGACGGAAGCAGAGTGGGAAGCCGCTGCAGAGCCGACCCCGATCGAAGGCAATTTCCTGGAAAGCGGAGCCTTTCAGCCTGTTGGCCGCAGGCCCGGTCTTTGGGGCGATGTCTGGCAATGGACCAGCAGCGCTTTCAGTCCCTACCCAGGTTTCCGCCCCCCCGAGGGGGCCATTGGCGAATACAATGGCAAGTTCATGGTCAACCAGATGGTGCTGCGCGGCGGGTCCTGCGCGACCCCGAAGGAACAGTTGCGGTCGTCCTACCGCACCTTCTTCTATCCACACCAACGCTGGCAGATGCTCGGCCTGAGGCTGGCGGGAGATCAATGATGACCAAGCATGTTTCTCCCGAGAACCAAACGGACGAGAACCAGTCTGATATGTTTCGCGACGACATCCTCTCCGGTCTCCTCAAGGATCAGAAGGCGATCAGCAGCAAATGGCTCTACGACGATGTCGGGTCACATCTGTTCGAAGCGATCACCGAACTGGATGCCTATTACCCGACCCGAACGGAGATCTCGATCCTCGCCCAGAATGCCAGGAAATATCGCCGTCTACCGGGCGCACGCGGAGCGATGGTCGAACTGGGCAGCGGGTCCAGCCGCAAGACAGACCTGTTGCTGAATGCCTTTCCAGACCTGTCCGTCTACATGCCGATCGACATTTCAGCCAATCATCTGAAAGCTGCTGCCGAACGGGTGCGCCGCGCATACCCGTCATTGGCGGTAATCCCGGTTGCTGCCGATTTCACACAGCCCTTCGGACAACTGCCGTTGCTGCCCGAGTTGCCAGTGCTGATCTTCTTTCCCGGTTCCACGATCGGCAACTTCGAGAAAACCGAGGCAGCGGCACTCCTGTCGAACATTCGCTCAGCCATGCCGGAAGCCAGCCTGGTTATCGGTGTGGACCGGCCAAAGGATGCAAAAGTCCTGCAGGAAGCCTATGACGATCCGGCCGGGATCACAGCAGCCTTCAACCAGAACCTTTTGCAGCGGATCAACAGGGAACTGGATGGCGATTTCGACCTCGCCGCCTTCGCACACAAAGCCATCTGGAACGAGGTCGAAAGCCGTATCGAGATGCACCTGGAAAGCCTGGTTCAGCAGCAGGTCTCCATCGCCGGTGAAACCGTCGCATTCGCACAGGGCGAGACAATCCACACGGAAAACTCGCACAAATACAGCGAGGAAGCGTTCGAAGGCATCGCCAGCGAAGGCGGATGGCAGATCACGGACGTCGACAGCGACGAGAACAACTGGTTCTCGGTCTATACGTTGCAGGCTGCCTAAAGCCCTTCGACTTGGGTCACCTAACAGATGCGGGTGAGGCAGAGTTTCAAGGCCTCACCCGCCACTTACTCAAAGGTTCAGCCTGAAGCTTATTCGATCTGTGCGATGAATCCGGCCAGCACCCTGTTGAACCGGTCCGGATACTCCCAGAACATCATATGGCCACCAAAGGCCTGCACCGAGCTGTTGGGCGTATGGACGGCAAGGTAGGCCTTGGCACTGTCGGACCAGTGATCGGCGATCACGAAGGCCGACGGCAGCTTCGCATCGACCTCCTTGGCCGTCTCCAGGTAATTGCTGAAATTTCCGGCTGCCAGATAGGCCGCGGCCACGAATGGTGGCGACTTGGTCGACTGGTCAACAATCCAGCGTGACAGTTCCGGCGTGTAGTCCTGTTCGATCATGACCTCGTCGGCATACCAGTTGATGACGTTGCGTTGGCCTTCAGCTGACTGAATGCCGCTGTAAAGTTCCGCAATTTCCGCGACACTTCCCTCAGCCCAGTCGCCGTCGTTACCGGTTAGCGGTGTCGGCGAAAGATCGATGCACATATGGGCGGACGCAGCATCCACAGACCTTGTCTTGATGAATTCCCAAGTGGTCAGGCAACCGAATGACCACCCCACCAGCACCGGCCTTTCGACCTTGAGATGATCAAGCAACTTTGCAAGGTCCGCCCCCTGGGTAACGTAGTTATTGCCTTCCAGTGTCAGCGTCGAGCGGCCGTGGCTTCGAGGATCGAAGGTGATGACCCGGTGCTCTTTCGCAAAGGCCTCGATCTGATGTTCGAACACCTGTGTGGTGAAGGTCCAACCGGGAACAAACACGATCGGAAGACCCGATCCGTGATCCTCGTAATAGAGATCGACCCCAGGCTCGACTTCAAAGAAGTCACCGGCAATTGCCGGAGCTGCCATTGCAAGTGTCAACAGCACCGACCGGGCACATGTGGCCAAAGTTCTCGATGTGTAGTCAGTCATGTCTCTCTCCCCTTATGGTCACAGGAAAAGCGCAATGCCCCCAATGGATTATATCATTAACAAAACCTTAACGTGTACAAAAATTTCAAAAATCAATTTATGCGTGTATTTTTATCAGTGACGTTTTGAGCAGGTTCCGAGAACCGTCATCACCGCGCCAAACCACTTGGACAGGGACATTTTACTGCCTTGCGAGTGCGGGCAGGACGGGCAAAACCGTAGGGATTTCCGGTAGAAAGGGAGGGATCGTTTTCAACGCGAAACATTTGTTTCACAAATTGACAATGTAAAAAACAAATGAAACAGTAACCGGATGGAAACCATTTCGCCGCCCCATCTTCGCACCGCAATTTCGGCCAATTATGCCGACCTGAGCGATGCATTGCGTACGGCAGCGGATTACATTGCGGAAAACCAGGTGGAAATCGCCACCCGCAGCCTGAGGTCGGTCGCATCGGCCAGTGGTGTTTCGCCGGCGAGCTACACCCGACTTGCAAGGGCACTGGGTTTTTCTGATTACGAAGCGTTGCGCGAACAGGCCCGGAACGAGTTGAGCCACCGTGGGCGAGACACGTTTCAGGACAAGGCCAGGAAGCTGCGCTCGGATGCCGACCTGCCTTTGCTGCCACGCCAGGTCTCCGCTTGCATCGACAACATCAAGGCACTGGTGGACGACATTGACCCGGCCGTTCTGGATGCTGCCGTCGACCGGCTCAGCCAGTCCCGCAAGATCATCCTTATAGGCGCCCTCGCCTCAGCAGGTTTTACCGACTATTTCGCCTATCTGGCCAAGTGGTTCGATGACAGGTGGGTCGTTGCCGGGCGCAATGGAGCCACTCTGGGCAGCACACTTGCCGGCATTACATCGGCCGACACGGTCATCGTCCTATCCAAGCACCCTTATGCCCACCGTTCGGTACGCGCGGCAAAAGTGGCGGCAGGAAATGGTGCACAGGTGATCGTCCTGACCGACAGCCACGCCTTTCCAGGGTTGCAATTCGCGAATTACCACTTCATACAACGCACTGAAAGTCCACACTTTTTCTCGTCTTACGCAGCCACGCTTGTGCTTATCGAAACCATTACAGGCATGCTGGTTGCGCGGGCCGGAGCCGAGGCGGAAGCCCGGATCCAGGAGGTCGACAGACACAATCGTCTGCTCGACGAATTTGAAAACGTCTAGCGTGGATCGCCATGCCGGACACAAGAATTCAAACAAAGGGAAGCCAAGTCAAATGATGATGAAACTGAACCTTGCGGGCGCCGTCATGGCGACCAGCATCGCATTCACCGGCGCAGCCTCTGCAGAGCAATTCATCACCATCGGCACTGGTGGTGTGACTGGCGTTTACTATCCGACCGGCGGAGCCATTTGCCGGCTCGTCAACAAGGGCCGCAAGGACCATGGCATTCGTTGCTCCGTGGAATCCACCGGCGGGTCCGTCTACAACATCAACACGGTGCGTGAAGGCGAACTGGAGTTTGGTGTTGCGCAGTCCGATTGGCAGTATCACGCTTACAACGGCACCTCGCAGTTCGAGGAAAAAGGCCCGTTCGAAGACCTGCGAGCCGTCTTCTCCGTGCACCCCGAGCCGTTCACCGTCGTTGCACGCGCCGATAGCGGCGTCACGTCCTTCGAGGACCTGAAAGGCAAGCGGGTCAACATCGGCAACCCGGGTTCCGGTCAGCGCGGCACCATGGAAGTTCTGATGGAAGCGATGGGCTGGTCCACGGATGACTTCGCGCAGGCGACCGAGCTGAAGGCCGCAGAACAGTCTGCCGCCCTCTGCGACAACCAGATCGATGCCATGGTTTACACGGTCGGCCACCCGTCCGGTTCCATTCAGGAAGCGACCACGGCGTGCGATTCCAAACTCGTGAACGTTGACGGCCCGGTTGTCGGAAAGCTGATCGAAGACAACAGCTACTACCGCAAGGCCACCATCCCGGGCGGCATGTATCGCGGCAATGACGAAGACGTCACCACATTCGGTGTCGGCGCGACCTTCATCACGTCCGCCAAGGTAGACGATGAAGTCGTCTACACGCTGGTCAAGTCAGTGTTCGAGAACTTCGATGCCTTCAAGAAGCTGCATCCTGCCTTTGCCAACCTGAAGCCGGAAGAAATGGTGAAGGACGGCCTGTCCGCACCGCTTCATCCGGGTGCTGCGAAGTACTACCAGGAACAGGGCTGGATCAACTAATCCTTGCCAACATTTCGGGTCCGGACCTTGTCCGGGCCCGTTTCTCTGCTGCGGCCCATTGAACGACATTTTGGCCAAGGCATTTCTTGAATGAATTAACAGATGCCACGGGCTGCGTGGTTGTCGGGTGCCAGTCGAGCGCAACGCCAATGTTGTGCTTCAGCCGGAAGACCGGGGGAACTTCATGTCTGAACAGAACCAGCCGAACGGACGGGACCAACGACAGGGACTATCCGAAGAAGAACTTCAGGAACTCGTCGCCTCCTCCGATTCCGGGTCCAGGAACCCTGCCGGGTCCGTCGGGATGATGATCGCCACCGTGGCCCTGATCTGGTCCTGCTTCCAGGTTCTGCTCGCCTCCCCCATCGTCTACTACGTCCTGCCGTCGGACATCATCAACAACAGCCGACAGGTGCATCTGGCGTTTGCGATGTTCCTGGCATTCATGGCCTACCCTGCACTTTCGAGCAGTCCAAGACACCGAGTCCCGATCCAGGACTGGGCCCTGGCGTTTTTCGGCGCCTTCATTTCGCTTTACGGCTTCTTCTTCTACGACAAGATCGTTGCCAACGGCGGTCTGGCCGACGACACCGACAAGTGGTTTGCCCTTGCCGGTATCGTGGTCCTGTTTGAAGCCGCGCGCCGGGCACTCGGCCCGGCCATGGCCATCGTCGCAACCGTATTCCTGCTCTACGTCTTCTTCGGCTCCTCAGAATGGGTCCCGGAGGTCATCCGCTGGAAGGGCGCTTCGCTGCAAAAGGCGATGAGCCACATGTGGATTACGTCAGAGGGTGTCTTCGGTATCGCGCTCGGTGTCTCCACCAAGTTCGTCTTCCTGTTCGTGCTCTTTGGCGCTTTGCTGGACAAGGCGGGCGCGGGCAACTACTTCATCAAGATGGCCTTCGGCGCGCTCGGTCACCTGAAGGGTGGCCCGGCCAAGGCAGCCGTTGTCGGCTCTGCAGCCACCGGCCTCATTTCCGGCTCATCCATCGCAAACGTCGTTACCACGGGCACATTCACCATTCCGCTGATGAAGCGCGTCGGCTTTACCTCTGAACAAGCGGGATCGGTCGAGGTCGCATCATCCGTGAACGGCCAGATCATGCCGCCGGTGATGGGCGCTGCCGCCTTTCTGATGGTCGAGTATGTCGGCATTTCCTATGTCGACGTGATCACTCACGCCTTTCTGCCGGCCGTGATTTCCTACATCGCGCTGGTCTATATCGTGCACCTTGAAGCCGTTAAGCGGAACATGCCAACCATCGGGCACAAGACCGTTTCAACCCTGCGCACGATCATCGGCATGTTCGTGTTTTTCGCGGCCTTTGCCGCTCTTTGCTATGGCGTGCAATACCCGGTCGGATGGATTGTCGCCCTGGTACCGGAAGGCGCGTCGTGGATCCTCGCGCTACTGGTTTTCCTTGCCTATATCGCTCTGTTGAAACTGGCTGCCAGCGTCGATGACCTTCATCCGGACGACCCCAATGCCAAGGAAATCACGCTTCCGGATATTTCCCAGATCTACAAGGCTGGTCTCTACTACCTGCTTCCGATCGTCGTGCTCGTCTACTTCCTGATGATCGAGCAGAAGTCACCGGGCCTTTCAGCCTTCTGGGCAACGGCTCTGCTCTTCGCGATCCTTCTGACCCAGCGTCCGATCAAGGCGATCTTCCGGGGCGAGAACGAGACAGTCGAAGCCTTCAAGGAGGGCGTCAACGACCTCGTCCACGGCATGATCGACGGTGCCCGCAACATGATCGGCATCGGCCTTGCGACCGCAACAGCCGGCATCATCGTCGGCACGGTCACCCTGACCGGCATCGGCCAGGTGATGGCAGATCTCGTCGAGTTCGTATCCGGTGGCAATCTGGTGCTGATGCTGGTCTTCGTTGGCGTCCTGTCGCTGATACTTGGCATGGGTCTGCCGACAACGGCCAACTACATCGTGGTGTCTTCACTGATGGCCGGGGTCGTGGTCGAACTCGGTGCGCAATCCGGACTGATAGTTCCGCTCATTGCCGTACACCTGTTCGTCTTCTATTTCGGCATCATGGCGGACGTAACGCCACCCGTAGGTCTAGCCTCCTTTGCCGCGGCGGCGGTGTCAGGAGGCGATGCCATAAAGACCGGGTTCACGGCATTCTTCTATTCTCTGCGGACGGTCGCTCTGCCCTTCGTCTTCATCTTCAACACCGATCTTCTCCTGATCGACGTCACGGTGACCCAGGGCATACTCGTCTTCATCATGGCGACGATTGCCATCCTTGTGTTTACCGCAGGCACCATGGGCTATTTCCTGACCAAGAACAGGATCTACGAGAGTGTTGCCCTGGTGCTGGTCGCCTTCGTGCTGTTCCGTCCGGATTTCTTCATGAACCGGATCCAGCCTCCGTTCGAGATCGTCTCGCCGGACCGTTTCGTCCAGGCAGTTGGCGATGCACCTGCAGGCAGCGAGATCCGTCTGGTGCTGAGTGGTCCGGATTTCGACACCGGCAACACGATGGAAACGCGCATTGCGATCACGCCCGGAAGCGAAGACGGGGGCGAAGCCAGATTGCAGGCGCTTGGCCTGACGACCCTCGAAGAAGACGGTGTTCTGAAGCTGGAGGAACCCTTCCCCGGGACGCCCTACTTCGAACAGCTCGGAACGTTCGACTTCTACGGCGACGAACCCGTGGTCGTTAAAGAAGCTCGCCTCGAGGCGGATCAGTTGCCGAAGGAGCTGATCTATATTCCGGGGCTTCTGCTTCTGGCCCTTGTCTTCATGCTCCAGCGCGCCCGCGCAGGCCGGACCAACCGTGAAGAAGGAGTAGCGGCATGACGAAATCCATCTTGTGCGCCGTCGACGTCCAGCAGGTCGACGACACCAAGGTTCTGGAAACGGCCGACAAGCTCGCCCGTCTGGACGGTGCCCAGCTCGATGTGATCACGGTCGTCCCGAGCGCCGGCATCAATCTTGTCGCTTCCTATTTCGACGAGAACTTCCAGGGTCAGATGGTGGCGGAAACCCAGAAAAAGCTGGTCGAGAAGGTCTCAAGCGTCCTCGGAGCGGAAAGAAACAGCGAAATCCGGCATCTGGTCGCCACCGGCTCCATTTACGAGGAAATCCTGGAAGTTGCGAAAAAGACCGGGGCAGACCTTATTGTCATTGGCGCCCACCAGCCGCATCTGAGCGAATTCCTGCTCGGACCAAACGCGGCAAGGGTCGTCCGTCACTCGAAATGCTCGGTTTATGTGGTGAGGAACTGACGCCTCAGCCGGCTTCCAGCAGCGCGGATTTCAATCGCTTGGCCTCTGTGCCGAGCGGCCGCATGTTCGGCCAGGCGATGTAATAGCCCATTCCCGTCTTGAGCGTAGCGCCTTCCAGCGGCACGAGCCTTCCCGAAGAAATCTCTTCCCGCAACAATGGCAAGGCGCCAAGCGCAATGCCGTGTCCCTTCAGGGCCCGCCCTATAGACTGATTGTAGCTTGCACATGACTGAACAGGCCAATCTTTCAGATCCAATCTCCCTGTCCGCTGGATCCAGCCTGTCCAATCGATCCAGTTCGGAGCAAGACGCGGGTAGTTGAGAAGCGCCGGCTGTTTCCCACCACCTCCTGACCGCAGGGCGTCAATAATTTCCGGCATTCCAACAGGTGTCAGGACTTCCTGAAACAACAATTCCGACTGCCAGCCCGGGAACCGGCCGTCCCCGTGCAGGATGACAAGGTCGTGCTCTGGTTTGAGCAGGTCTCCCAGATCGTCTGCTGTTGCCAGATTGAACAGGCAGGCTTCGTCTGACAGTGCAAATTCCTTGAGCTTAGGCTGGAGCCAGAAGGCAGCAAGTGCCGTTACAGACGCAATCCGCACGACAGGCCTCTCCGGCACTTTCAGTGCACTCAGCGCCTGCGTCAGATAATCCAGCGTCATGCCGGTCTTCTCGGCAAGATATGTTCCTGCTTCTGTCGGCTGAAGCCTGCGGCCGGACCGCTCGAACAGGTCGACGCCCAGCCAGTCTTCCAGCTGCCGAATGCGTTTGGAAACGGCGGCCTGGGTCACGAAGAGTTCTTCGGCAGCCTCTGTAAAGTTCAAATGACGCATGGCGGCTTCAAAGAAGACCAACGTGTCGAGCGGCGGGAGTGATTTTCGATAGGCTTGCATTACTGAAGGTTATCCAATGACCCGATTTTTTCCAGTCTTTTAAAGAATCGAAGCTCGCCCGATATTCCATCCAGTTGAACTGGAGACGATGACAAATGGCGGAACTGGACTGGCACGCGGAGCGCAGCGACCTTCAGGGACTGGCGCAGCTTGACCGCGCACCCGAGGTGGAAGGGATCGATCTGGTGGCCGTGCGCACATACCGGCAGCAGCGTGTGCGGCAAAAGATGGCTGAATATGGTGTTGATGCGGTAATCCTCTCCGACCCGGTCAACATCCGCTATGCGACCGGCACGCGGAACATGCAGGTTTTTTCCATGCGCAATGCCCCGTCGCGCTACCTGCTGCTGACCCAGAACCGCTCCATTCTATTTGAGTTCACCGGCTGTCTTCATCTTGGAGAGGGCTATGAAACCGTCGACGAGGTCCACCCCTCTAAAACCGCGAGCTTTGTCGCTGCCGGTCCTCATATTGCAGAGCGCGAACGCGCCTGGGCGGCGGAGATGGCCGATACCATTCATGAGCTGACAGGCTTGAAGGACGCCACGGTGGGGCTGGAACGGCTTAATGCGGGAACAGCCATCGCGCTGAAAGAAGCCGGGCTCGACGTGGTCGACGCGCAGCAACCCGTGGAGATGGCGCGCGCGATCAAATCGCCGGAAGAAATGAAATGCGTGATTGCTTCGTTGCGCGCGACGGAAATAGGCGTCGGCAAGCTGCGTGAAGCAATTCGCCCGGGGCTTACCGAAGCCGAACTCTGGTCAGTGCTGCACAAGTCGATCATCGCGCAGAACGGCGACTATGTCGAAACGAGGCTGCTGAATGCTGGCGCGCGCACCAATCCATGGTTCCAGGAAACATCTGACAACGTCATCGGCGCGAACGAGCTGATAGCCCTCGATACGGATGTTGTCGGCTGCCACGGTTATTATGCCGACTTTTCACGCACCTTCCACTCCGGTCCGGACCGGCCGACGGACACCCAGCGCGAACTTTACAAGGTCGCCTACGAACAGGTTCACTACAACATGGGCATTCTGAAACCCGGAATGAGCTTCCGGGAATATGCCGACCGGGCGTGGAACATCCCCGACCGCTACTATGCAAACCGTTACTATCTGTCTGCCCATGGCTGCGGCATGACCGGCGAATACCCCTACCTCTATCACCATGGCGACTTTCCGGACGCCGGTTATGACGGTGTCGTGGAACCGGGCATGACACTGTGTGTCGAAAGCTACATTGGCGAGGATGGTGCCAAGGAAGGCGTCAAGCTGGAGCAGCAGGTCCTGATCACCGAAACCGGCATCGAGACCCTGTCGAGGTTTCCGTTCGAGGCACATCTGCTGACCTGATGAGCAGCTCAGCTCCGGAGCGCCAGGACAAGGGCAAACAAACCGACGAAAACGAGGCTGGTTGCCCAGACCCTGTCCAGGTTGAACCACGCCTTTTGCAGGAACCGCAGGCCCAGCCAGAAATAGACGCCGATGGCCAGCAGGCCACCGGCAAGCGCCATGGCGAGCGTGTGGACCGCGGCCACGAGCGACGCCATCCTCAAATCTGCCCCCATGAGTGTTTCGGCCGCCGCGTGGCCTGCCTCCTGCTCCATTGCGCAGATGCCCAGGTAGATCGGCACCAGCATGAGCCCTGCCCCATGGGCAATCGCCACCAGAAACGACCAGAGGCCGAGCTTCGCCGGTGAAATACGGGCCAGAAAGCGCGGATGGCGATCAGCGATCAGCAGGTACAGCCCCATGCCGATCACCAGACAAGCGGCGCCAATGCGGATTTCCCGTTCCAGGGAAACCAGCGTGATCATTGCCGAAAAAGGCAAGAGAATAACCAGCATTGCCGCCAGATGCCCAACCGCCAGCAGCAACAAGGCACGCGGCAGGGCCAACGCGCGTTGTTCCATCAAGGCAGCAGACACCGCCAGCGGCCAACCCATGCCCGGGTTCACGCCGTGATAGAGACCAGACGCAATGACGGCCCACCAGAGAGCCGACAAACTTGCCTCTTCCAAAACCTAGACCGACGGGAAGCAGAAACTGTCGGTAGAGCAGTCCCCGCCTTCAAGCCGGATCTGGTGCGACCTGTAGCCCGCCGGGAATTCGACCCAGAAATCCGGATCGAGCGTCAGTCCGCCACCGGCTCCAACACGGGCCATCACCATCGCGGCGCCGCGCTCGCCCGGATAGAACTGTTCGTCCCAGGTGGAATAGAGCGAGTTGGTCCAATAGACGCGCTGACCATCCCGGCTGATCTCGACCATTTGCGGTCCGTAACCGAAGTCCTTGCCGTTCGGATGTTTCGTCTTCTTCACGATCCCGCCGATCTCGACCTTGCCAGCGAGCGTCGGGTTCATTGGGTCGGAGACATCATACTGATGCATTTCACCGGTGCCCCAGCATGCGACATAGAGATATTTGTCATCGAGACTCAGGTCGATGTCGGTCACCAGCGGTGGAACAGCGGAAAACCCCTTCAGCATTTCAGGCAGGTCTGCGGGATCGGCCGGCTGCGGGTCGATGGTGATGGTCTTCCTGGCTTCAAACGTGCCATCGTCCTTGCGCCACCAGGTGAAGATCGCCCCTTGCAGGTTGGTTGTGTCGACGACAACGCCACAAAAGCCGTATTGTTTGGCGGGATCATGGGCAGGGCGAACCTCGAGCGCCATCTGGTGGTTTTCACCCAGATCGATGGTCTGGATGTTCTTTCTCCCGCGCAGATCCCAGAAATGAAGGCTGTGGCCGTATTTATTGGACAGAAGGTCTTCTGCAACGAGACCGTTCTCGAACTGCGGCGGCAGTCCCCACTCCGACGACACCATGTAGTCGCGCGGCAGGTTCCACCAAAAATCATAGTGTTTGTCCTGGATGCCACGATCCATTTCATACCGGCCGAGAATGTCGAAAGTCTCGCAGTCCATGATAAAGATGCCCGGAGGCCCGTCGGTGCCATCCGCACCGCCTCCTCCAAGGGTCGAGACATAGATGCCTTCCGGCCCGCAATGAATGGTGTGCGGGCGGGAATAGCCTGTCTTGGCGAAGACTTCTTCCGGTTCGATGATCTTGTGAATTTTCGCTTGAAGCGGCTCTTTCACGTCAACGACGTAGATGCGCGACGACCGGATTCCCGGGATGATCAGGTAACGGCGCTCGAGAAAGGCATGCCCTGTCAGCGGCGACAGCGCCGAGGAACAGGCGTTCCACCCGAAATGGTGGAATTCGTCTCCCTTGTTCGGCATGAAGACGGTATGCACGATCTTGCCGTAGTCAGGACTTTGCGGATCGACATTGACGACAGCCAGACCATCGGGTTGAGAAAAATCTGGACTGAGCATCAAGGTGAAAGCCAGCTTCTCAACCGGCGCTTCCATAGCCATGCGCGGCGTCGGATAAAAACTCGGATCGGGCCTTAAATTCATGTCGTCCTCCCTAAACGTGATGACATTCAAGACGGGATGTCCGCATTCCTTTTCTTGTTGTTACCGACCTCCCGAATTCGTCTCCTATGCTGCTTGTCCTGCAATTTGCAGCCGGGCCGCGCCAATGATCACGGTGCCGACCATTGGCATTTCCAAATGCGACTTTAGTACAATGCCTGAAATACGATCAGGGGTCGATGGCGAAAACGCATCCTAACTTTGATGAAGAAGAAAGAACAGAAAACCTCGAAACGGGAACTTATCGCGACCCGGTTTCAGCCAGGCTCGATTTTGCGCAATAATATGCCTCAGAACAAAAATCGACCCTAGGCAATCCTGCCATTGCCGCCTATTTAATCGTAAGATTGCGATGGATCGAACCAACCTTGGCTCCGATCCACGCCTTCCTTTACTGCCCGACCCGTTCCGGAGACCCTTTCACATGAGTGACCCGACCTACACCCCGCCCAAAGTCTGGACCTGGGAACAGCCGAGCGGCGGCCAGTTCGCCAATATCAACCGGCCGATTTCCGGTTCAACCCACGAAAAGGACCGGCCTGTCGGCAAGCATCCGCTTCAGCTTTATTCTCTGGCGACCCCGAACGGCGTCAAGGTGACGGTGATGCTCGAGGAGTTGCTCGCACTCGGTCACAAGGGCGCTGAATATGATGCCTGGCTGATCAAGATCAACGAAGGCGATCAATTCTCCAGTGGCTTCGTGGAAGCCAATCCCAATTCCAAGATCCCGGCCCTTGTCGACCACTCGACCGAAACCCCGACGCGCGTGTTCGAATCCGGTTCCATTCTGCTGTATCTGGCCGAGAAATTCGGTGAATTCCTGCCCAAGGATCCGGCGAAGCGCACCGAAACGCTGAACTGGCTGTTCTGGCAGATGGGATCCGCCCCTTATCTTGGCGGCGGCTTCGGCCATTTCTACGCCTATGCGCCGGAAAAGTACCAATACCCCATCGATCGCTTCGCAATGGAAGCCAAGCGCCAGCTTGACGTCCTCGACAAGGCGCTGGCTGATCGCCCCTACATCGCCGGTGACGACTACACCATCGCCGACATGGCGATCTTTCCCTGGTATGGCGGAATGGTTCTTGGCCGCGCCTATGACGCGGCGGAATTCCTCTCCGTTCACGAATACAAGAATCTCCTGGCCTGGGCCCAGAAGATCGATGCCCGCCCGGCGGTTGTTCGCGGGCGCAAGGTGAACCGGACCTGGGGAGAAGATCACGAGCAGCTTCCGGAGCGTCATGATGCCGCGGATCTGGACGCAAAAGCCGCGCTGGACCCGGCAGCAGAATAAATTTTCGTCCGGCAGCGGCTCTTTCCCCAGGAACCGCTGCCGGGGTTTTACGCACGACCAGTCTTTGGTCATTTTGCCTTGATATGTGTATAGGGCCGGGAAAATTTACTAATTCCGGGCCTTATTTGAGTATTCCGACTGCCGAATGCCCTCGCCCACAGTTTCCGATACCCCTATTTTGTAAATCCCGTGAAATTTATATCGCGCTACTCTCACTGTGCAGTGCGGTAATACCCTCCAAATTCAATCGCAAGACACCTTGTCATAAGTAATATTTTCGTTTCTAAATTCGCAGCACGTTTGTGAGGGACAGGACGCACGGGGGGAGTTTGTTAGCCAATCCGGCCAACTTGCCCTTACCAAAGGCCAATTCCTCGACACTTGCTGGAGAGACGTATGCCAGAAGCCCTAAAGATCGGCACACCAAAGGAAACCTTCCCCGGGGAGAACCGTGTGGCGATGACACCCGAATCCGCAAAGCAGCTGCAGAAGCTTGGCTTCTCCTGCCTTGTGCAAAGCGGAGCCGGGACCGCCGCCGGATTTTCCGACCAAGCTTATGAAGAAGCCGGCGTTGAAATCGTCAAGACTGCCGCAAGTCTTTGGAAGAAATCGGACATCGTAACCAAGGTCCGGCAGCCCGATGACAAGGAATTGGGCTATCTGACAAAGGACAAGACCCTGATTTCCTTCTTCAACCCGGGTGGGAACACCGACGGGCTGGAAAAGGCGAAGGAATCGGGCGCCAGCGTCATTGCCATGGAGATGGTGCCGCGTATCTCGCGTGCCCAGAAGATGGATGCTCTCAGCTCCATGGCCAACATCGCCGGATATCGCGCCGTTATCGAGGCGGGCAACAATTTCGGCCGCTTCTTCACCGGCCAGATCACTGCTGCAGGCAAGGTGCCGCCTGCGAAGGTCTTGGTCGTGGGAGCAGGCGTCGCGGGTCTGGCGGCCATCGGCACATCCACGTCGCTCGGCGCGATCACCTATGCATTCGACGTGCGCCCGGAAGTGGCCGAGCAGGTCGAATCGATGGGCGCTGAATTCGTTTATCTGGATTTTGAAGAAGAACAGCAGGATGGCGCTGCGACCGGCGGTTATGCCAGCGTTTCCTCACCAGAGTTCCGCGAAGCCCAGCTTGCAAAATTCCGGGAACTGGCTCCGGAGATGGACATTGTCATCACCACGGCACTGATCCCGAACAGGGATGCACCGAAGCTGTGGCTGGAAGACATGGTCAAGGCCATGAAGCCGGGCTCGGTCATCGTCGATCTTGCCGCCGAACGCGGCGGCAACGCGGAAGGAACGGTCAAGGACGAGAAGGTCGTCACCGAGAATGGTGTCACGATCATCGGCTATACCGACTTCCCCTCGCGCATGGCCGCTCAATCGTCCACGCTTTATGCCACCAACATCCGCCATATGCTGACCGACCTGACGCCCGAGAAGGATGGTCAGATCGTTCACAACATGGAAGACGACGTCATCCGTGGCGCGACCGTGACCCATGAAGGCGAGATCACCTTCCCGCCGCCGCCGCCCAAGGTGCAGGCAATCGCGGCGAAATCGAAGGAAAAGCCGAAGGAACTGACGGCGGAAGAAAAGCGTGCGCAGGAAACTGCCGCCTTCAAGGCGCAGACCAAGCAGCAGGTGACCCTGCTGGCGGTTGGTGGCCTGCTTCTGCTGCTGGTGGGCCTCATCGCCCCGGCCAGCTTCATGCAGCATTTCATCGTTTTCGTGCTCTCGGTATTCGTCGGTTTCCAGGTGATCTGGAACGTCAGTCACTCGCTGCACACGCCGCTGATGGCTGTCACCAACGCCATTTCGTCGATCATCATTCTCGGCGCGCTGATGCAGATCGGATCCGGATCGTTCCTGGTCATCCTGCTGGCAGGCCTGTCCGTCTTCATGGCCGGGATCAACATCTTCGGCGGTTTCCTCGTCACCCGGCGCATGCTCGCCATGTTCCAGAAATCCTAAGGAGGCCGGCAGATGGAATTCGGTTTCACGACCGCCGTTTACGTTGTTGCGGCTGTTCTGTTCATCCTGTCTCTGGGAGGCCTTTCCGGCCAGGAAAGCGCCAAGCGCGCCATCTGGTACGGTATCGCCGGCATGGGACTGGCCGTTGTTGCCACCCTGATCGGTCCGGGCTCCGGCCTGTGGCTCCTGTCTCTCATCCTGATCGCTGCCGGCGGCATCATCGGTTATTTCGTGGCGCAGCGCGTCCAGATGACCGAAATGCCCCAGCTGGTCGCCGCCATGCACTCACTCGTGGGTCTGGCCGCCGTGTTCGTCGGCTACAATGCCTATATCGAGCTCGGCAACGTGCTGGCGATGGGCGAGGAAGAGCGCAATGCGCTTGAGGGCTTCGCCGCCATCCTGGCGCACAAGACCCCGATCGAACAGTCGATCCTGAAGGTTGAAGTGTTCCTTGGCGTCTTCATCGGTGCCGTTACGTTCACCGGCTCTGTCGTCGCTTTCGGCAAGCTGGCCGGCAAGCTGACCTCCAAGGCGGAAAAACTGCCTGGTGGCCACATGCTGAACGCAGGTGCGGCCGCCCTCAGCGTCATCTTGTTGCTGATGTTCCTGAACGGGGCCGGCATCTGGACGCTGGTTCTGATGACGCTGCTGGCGTTCTTCATCGGTTACCACCTGATCATGGGCATCGGCGGCGCCGACATGCCTGTTGTGGTGTCGATGCTGAACTCCTATTCGGGCTGGGCCGCGGCCGCCATCGGCTTCTCGCTTGGCAACGATCTGCTGATCGTCGTCGGCGCGCTCGTCGGTTCTTCCGGTGCGATCCTGTCCTACATCATGTGCAAGGCGATGAACCGCTCGTTCGTCTCCGTTATCCTCGGCGGCTTCGGCAACACCACCGGTCCGGCCATGGAAGTGGAAGGCGAACAGATCGCCATCGACAGCGATGGTGTTGTTGCGGCGCTTGAAGATGCCGACAGCGTCATCATCGTTCCGGGCTATGGCATGGCAGTTGCCCAGGCACAGCAGTCGGTCAGCGAACTGACCAAGCGCCTGCGCTCCAAGGGCAAGGAAGTGCGCTTCGCGATCCATCCGGTCGCAGGCCGCCTTCCCGGCCATATGAACGTGCTCCTGGCCGAAGCCAAGGTGCCGTATGACATCGTTCTGGAAATGGACGAGATCAACGAGGACTTCCCGTCAACGGATGTCGTGATCGTCATTGGTTCCAACGACATCGTCAATCCGGCTGCCCAGGAAGACCCGAACTCGCCTATCGCCGGCATGCCGGTTCTGGAAGTCTGGAAAGCGAAGCAGGTCTTCGTTTCCAAGCGCGGCCAGGGCACCGGTTACTCCGGCATCGAGAACCCGCTGTTCTACAAGGAGAACACGCGCATGTTCTACGGCGACGCCAAGGCCAGCCTCGACAAGCTGCTGACCCAGATCGGCTAAGTCTGAGTAACGAGATATCGAGAAGCCGTCCCGGGAGACCGGGGCGGCTTTTTTTGATGACAGAGCCACGCCTCCTCCACCGTCATTCCGGACAAGCGCAACACAAGTTGCGCGCCGATCCGGAACCCAGATATCAGCGTGAACGCAGCGAACACCGTTGCTCTTTCAAGCTCTGTGTGCCGTTGGCACGAGTATGTCTGGATTACGGATCGGCGTTCGGCTTTGCCTCACTTTTCCGGAATGACGGCCCCAAAAAACAAAGGCCACCGGGATCACTTCCAGGTGGCCTTTGTGTTGTTTCTAAAAGAAGTGTGCTACCCGCGCAGGCGGGCGCCGTCCTTGTCGAAATAGAACGACTTGCCTTCCGCGATGCCGAAGCTCAACTCAGCACCCGGCTTGATCTCGTGCTGGCCGAAGAGCCGTGCAGTGATCTGCTGGTCTTGCACCTTCGCGATCACGTTGGTGTCGCCGCCGAGCTGTTCCACATGCTGCACAGACGCTTTCAGTTGCCCATGGTCACTCAGGAACAGGTCTTCCGGGCGCACTCCCAACGTGCGGGCATCGCCTTCACTGACCAGGCTTGCGGGCATGAAATTCATGGCCGGCGAACCGAGGAACCCTGCCACGAACTGGTTGACCGGATTGTTGTAAAGCTCCATCGGGCTGCCGATCTGCTCGACGCGGCCAGCGCGCAGGACCACGATCTTGTCGGCCAGCGTCATGGCTTCGGACTGGTCGTGGGTCACATAGATCATTGAGGTCTTGAGTTGCTGATGCAGGTTGGCGATTTCCAGCCTTGTGTTCATGCGCAGCGCTGCATCAAGGTTCGACAGCGGCTCGTCGAACAGAAATAGTTTCGGATGGCGCACGATGGCCCGGCCGATCGCGACACGCTGGCGCTGACCACCGGAGAGTTCCGACGGATAGCGGTCGAGATAGTCCTCCAGGTTCAGCATGCGGGTTGCCTCGGCAACGCGCTGGTCGATCACCTGCTTGCTCTGCTTTTCCTGCTTGAGCGCCAGTGTCATGTTGTTGCGCACGTTCAAATGCGGATAAAGCGCGTAGCTCTGGAACACCATGGCAATGCCGCGTTTGGACGGCGGCGTCGTGTTCACGATCTCCCCGCCGATACTGACCTCGCCGGAGGAGACGTCTTCAAGACCTGCAATGACCCGCAACAAGGTGGACTTGCCACACCCTGACGGTCCGACGAAGACGACAAACTCGCCGTCTTCCACTTCGAGATTGATGTCCCTCAGGACATGGACGTTGCCGAACGACTTGTTGACGTTGGTCAGGGTTAGCGCCGTCATGGCGTTAGCTCCTTTAGCATGACTGAGTGACCGGTGCGGATGCTTTCGTCGGCGGCAAGGCATATTGCCAGAGACCGGACGGCATCCAGCATGTGCCGGTTGAGATCGATGTTTTCCGAAATCGCACGAAGCATGAAAGCCTGCTCGGCGTCGCAAAGTTCCTGATGACCGGGTTCACCCGGCAGATCGATGCGCCGGTCACCTTCCGGGCGATGGACCAGAAGCCCGCCGACCCTGGTGTGGCCGTCAACATCGGCCGATGCGCCCTTGTCGTCCTCGACTATCGAAACGGAGCCTGCGGGCGAAACGACATCCTTCACGAAGAAGGCGGTCTCGGACATCATCGGGCCCCACCCGGCTTCGTACCAGCCGACCGACCCATCGTCGAAGAAGACCTGAAACTGACCGTAGTTGTACATGTCCGGGCCGATTTCGTCGGAAAGCCGCAGCCCCATGCCGTGCACCTTCACGGGTTCGGCGTCGGTAATCTGGCACCAGACATCGACATAATGCACACCGCAATCGACGATGGGAGCAGTCGTCTGCATCAGGGCCTTGTGGGTTTCCCACTCCGCTCCCGAGCTCTGCTGATTGAGGTTCATGCGGAAGACATATGGTCCGCCGAGCCCCCGCGCCTCCTCAATCAGCCGTACCCAGGACGGATGATGCCGCAGGATATAGCCGACCGCGAGTTTGCGGCCGGTTTCCCCGGCGCAAGCAACCACCCGCTTTGCATCGGCCACGGTTGTCGCCAACGGTTTTTCGACAAATACATGAGCGCCTGCCTGCATCGCCGCAACCGCATAATCCGCATGGGTGTCGGAATAAGTGGAGATCACCACCAGGTCCGGTTTGGAGGTATCCAGTGCCTGCGCGTAATCCGTGAACACCGGATAGCCGGCAAGATCCGGATGGGTCACCCGTCCGGAACGGTTGACGAGACCGACGATCTCGGCGTCCGCATGCTTGTGGTGAGCCAGGGCGTGGGAAAGTCCCATGTTGCCAAGGCCGACGATCAGAACCCGGATCATTTGACAGCTCCCGAGGTAATGCCGCGAATGAGCTGGCGTGAGAAAATGACGTAAAGAACGAGCACCGGCAGGATCGCCATCGAAAGAGCGGACAGGACCGCGTTCCAGTCGGTAACGAACTGGCCGATGAACACCTGACTGCCCAGGGTCAGGGTCTTGGTTTCTTCAGCAGGCGCCAGGATCAGCGGGAACCACAGATCATTCCAGATCGGGATCATGTTGAAGACGGCAACTGTCGCCATCGCCGGGCGCACGAGCGGCAACACAAGGCGGAAGAAGATCGTGTATTCCGAGAGCCCGTCGATACGTCCGGCGTTCTTCAGGTCATCTGACACCTGCCGCATGAATTCGCTCAGGATAAAGACAGCCAGCGGCAGCCCCTGCGCCGTATAGACCAGGATCAGCGCCATCAGCGAGTTGACCAGACCGGTGGCAACCATCATTTCCAGAATGGCCACGGTGCCGATCCGGATCGGGATCATGATGCCGAGTGCCAGATAAAGGCCCATCAGCATGTTGCCCTTGAAGCGGTATTCGCTCAGGGCAAAGGCCGCCATTGCCCCGAACAGCAGGATGAAGGTCAAGGACACCACGGTGACGATCATGGAGTTCTGGAAGTAGAGGAAAAAATCCCCCTGCTTCATGACCGTCTGGTAGCCGATCATCGAGAAGCTTTCGGCATCCGGCAGTGCCAGCGGTTCCCTGAAGATCGCCTTGCGGGTCTTGAAGCTGTTGACCAGGATCACGAAGACCGGGAACAGCGCGATCAGCGTATAGAGGATCAGGGCGCCGTGCATGGCGGCGGTGTTGAGCGGGTTGGTACGCGCCTTGTTCATGTGACGACCTCCCTTACAGCTGATATCTGCGCATCCGGGTCTGGATGCCGAAGAGGTAGAGACAGACGCCGATCAGGATGATCGCGAACATGGCGCTTGCGATTGCCGAGCCCATGTAGGGATCGCCCAGCTGAAGCTGGAATCCGAAGAACGTGCGGTACATGAAGGTGCCGAGAATATCGGTCGAGAAGTCCGGCCCGGCCAGTGCCCCCTGTGCCGTGTAGATCAGGTCGAAGGCGTTGAAATTGCCGACGAAGGTCAGGATCGAAATGATGCCGATGGACGGCAGGATCAGCGGCAGCTTGATCTTCCAGAAGGCCGACATGCCGGTGATGCCGTCAATTTCACCAGCTTCCAGTATCTCTTCGGGAATGGACAGCAGCGCGGCATAGATGAGCATCATCGGGATGCCCACGAACTGCCAGACCGAAATGAGCGACAACGTGGTCAGTGCGTACTCTTCCTTGCCGAGCCAGGGCGCGAACAGGAACTTCAGACCGACGGCATCCAGCATGGACGGAGCAATGCCCCAGATCGGCGACAGGATCAGTTTCCAGGCGAAACCGACAATCACGAAGGACAGAATTGTGGGAATGAAGATCGCCGAGCGGTAGAAGGCCGCAAACCGCAGTCGCGGATGGCTGAGGATGGCCGCCAGGGCGATGCCGATAGGGTTCTGAACCAGCATATGAATGATGAAGAACCAGAAATTGTTCCCCAGCGCGTTCCAGAACTGATCCGACCAGAGTGGATCGCCAAGAAGCGTGGTGAAATTCTGCAGCCCCACGAAGACGCGCTCCTGGTCAATCTTGCTGTAGAGGGCAAGACGAAGCGTGTTGAAGAGGGGAAAGATCATCACGGCCGTGTAAACAAGGACCGCTGGGGCCAGGAACACGACGATATGCCAGCGGAATCGAGGCCTGCTCATAAAAAGCTCCGGTCAAATGCCCCGGGCAGGCAGACGCCTGCCCGGGATATAGACGTCCCTGGGGCAGGCAGTAGCCTGTCCGGGATATAGACTTTCCTTGGGCAGGCAGAGGCTTGCCCGGGATACAAACTTCCCTTGGGCAGACAGAGGCCTGTCCAGGTCCAGAGTTCCCGGACGATGCGAACACCGCCAGGGAACCGTTTGTCATTCGTGCAGATTACTTCTGCGGCTCGTACCAGCTCGCCAGACCGTCTTGCAGCTTCTTGCCGAGTGCCTCAGGCGTTTCCGTGCCCTTGATAGCGGCGGCAGATGCGCCCCAGGTTTCGTTTTCCAGGTTCGGCGTGCCACGAGACAGGATCTGGTAGGTGGACCTGATGGTGCTTTCGCACTCGCCGCGCCAGCTGGCGAATTCCTTCGCAAGCGGATCTTCCAGTTCAACCGGCGTCTTGGACAGCGGGAAGAAGCCCGGCAGAGCGTTGCCGAAGATGGTGGCGAATTCAGGAGACGCCACCCAAGCCAGGAATTCCTTTGCCTGTTCGGGATGCTCGGTCTTGGCGTTCATGCCGATGCCAATGTCGGTATGATCGGAGATGTAGCACTTGTCACCAGCGTTGCGGAGCGGCGGCTTGAAAGCGCCCATTTCGAAATCGGCCTGTGTGTTGAAGCCCGAAATTTCCCAGCTGCCGGCCGGATAGACCGCTGCCCGGCCAAGCGTGAAAATGTTCTGGCTGTCCGGATAGGTCTGGGCCTCATAGCCATCGCCCAGGTAAGGTGCCCACTTTGCCAGCGTGGCGTAAGGGGCAACCCACTGCTCGTCGGTGAGCTTCTGCTCGCCGGCGATCAGAGCCTTGCGGCCTTCCTCACCCTTCCAGTAGTTCGGACCGATGTTGTTGTAGCCCATGGTGGCCGCTTCCCACTGGTCATTGGTGCCCATGGCCATCGGGATATAGGTGCCGTCTTCCTTGATCTTGTCGAGAGCGGCGAAGAACTCTTCCTCGGTCGTCGGGACTTCGATGCCCAGCTCGTTGAAAGCATCCTTGTTGTAGATGAAGCCGTGGATCACGGCAGCCATCGGCACGCAGAAACTTGCCGAACCGTCGTCCGTCTGCCAGGCAGCCTTGGCAACGTCTGAGAAGTTGTTCATGGCGTCCATGTCGGACAAGTCCGCCAGATGTCCGGCATCATAAAGCGCCAGCGAGGCGTCGAACGGACGGCAGGTGATCAGGTCACCCGCGGAGCCGGCATCAAGCTTGGAGTTCAGTACGGCATTGTATTCTGTCGGTGCGGACGGGGTGAATTTCACCTTGATGCCCGGATGCGAGGCTTCAAAAGCCGGAATGATCTTTTCCTGCCACAGCGCCAGATCGTCGTTGCGCCAGCTTTCGATCGTCAGCGTGACATCTTCAGCAAAAGCCGTCGACGTAAAGAGCGCAGTGCTGGCCATCGCCAGAGCTAGAATATTGCGTTTCATAAGACACCTCCGAAAAGTTCCATCCATTGCTGGACGTTCAAAATTGTCCGCTCACGGCGTTGGAGCCCGTCCCGCTTCCCGGCGCGGCCGGCCCTAATGGGACCTTCCGTTGCCATTCGCGTTTTTGTTTTACCGCCAGATACAGAACAATATGCGCCGGAGAGCATCAGCCCTCCTGCTCATTTCATATAATACCTATTTGATACCACTTGTCGACCTATTAGTTTGAAATCGTGAAAATCATTTTTCATAGGCCGAATCGCCCATTCACGCAGCTTATTGGTATTATATTGGATTTGTTTTTTCAGCCTTTCAGGCTCAGAGGTATTGTTTCGCCACGTTCAGCAAACACCGAAATCCGGCGGATTTCCGCCTGTCCGGTGTTGTCTTGTAAATAACTGGCATTACTCCAGCCGGAACAAATGCTTTGGCCCTCGTGCGAGCTGGTTTCTGCACAGGCCTGTCCTGCACGGTCGCGGGAGCTGTTCAGTCGAGGCCCCGCTTCAGAGATCAGGCATAACAATCTGTTTTCTAAAAGAAATAAGAACCAGCCGCTTGAAACAGGCCTCCACACCCAGACCCGTTTTCCGAAACCGACCCGGGCAACAGAGCACTTGAATGGTTGCGATTGAAAAAGAAATGGCGGATGCCGCCTGTGCCGCCGCGTCTTCCACAGTACAGACCCAAAAACTCGCCGTTCCTGGAGCGCAACAGTCGCGCCGGCTCACGCCACCTCGTTACCACCTGCCCCAACTGCCCGCCTTTTCCGATCGGGCCAGAGCCACAAACGGGCAGGCCTAATCCTTGTCGAACAGGAAATAGTCGGGCCACAGATCCTGAAAGGTGCCGATATCGATCTGAAGCTTGTTGAGATGGTTGTTCATATTGGCAACCGCAGCATCTGCATCGCCCTTTTCGATCGCTTCCAGAACAGCGGCATGTTCGCCGACGATCAGTTGCATCCGGCCTTCCTGCGGCAGCGTCAGCCTGCGGTAGCGCTCCACCTGCAGCCTGATCTTTTCGATCATGTTCCATATGCCCGGGTAACCGCTGGCTGCGGCGATACCGGAATGAAAGGCATTGTCCGCCTCGTGGAAGGCCTGTTCGTCGCCTTTGTCGGCCAACTCCTGCTCGCGCTGGACTATCGCCCGCAGCCCCATCAACTGGCTCTTGCTCGCCTTCATCGTGGCTTCGCGAACGCAGACTTCCTCCAGCGCTTTCCTCGCGACGATGGCCTCGCGCAATTCGGAAACGGGGATCCTGGCAACGAAGGTGCCGGACTTCGGGAAAACGTCGACAAGATTCTCTTCCGCCAACCGCAAGATCGCCTCGCGAACCGGTGTTCGGCTGATGCCGTATTTTTCGGTCAGGTCTTTTTCCGCCAGCGGCGAACCGGGTGGCAGCGTGACATTTATGATCGCGTTGCGCAGGTCCTGGTAGACGATTTCCGAGTTGCGGGCCACCCGTCTGGCGGTTCCGGAAGCAGCACCGCGTGGGGGTGCATTTTTCGCTCTCGGCTTGCGCGTCTTGCCTCCGGCAGAAGGCGTTTCATCCACTGATACGGCCATCGTCTTTCCTGAAACCAAGAGGTTCGAAGATCCAGCTCAACGGAGCCTATCTGCTTCGAATCCCTACAGTTTCTCCCCCTCTTTTCCGGTTTACTAGCAATCCAGCACAGGGATGACCAGCCGAATTCGTTTGCATTCCTACAATATGTCATATACGTAAAATAACTTGTATACCAGTTATACAAGATAGGCCGATTGAGTGGAGGAGCTCGACCCCGGCCGACGGGAGGACAGACATGATTGGAAGAACGATGAAGCGCGGCCTTCTGGCCGCCGCGATGACACTTGCCCTGGCGGGACAGTCCTGGGCCGCGGACCTGAAATGGGCGCATGTCTATGAGGAAGGATCTAGCTACCACAAATGGGCGCTGTGGGCCGCAGACCAGATCAAGGAAAAAACGGATGGCCGCGTGACCATCTCGGTCTACCCGGCCTCGTCACTCGGCAAGGAAGCAGAGATCAACGAAGGCCTGACCATCGGGTCCGTCGACATGATCTATACCGGGCCCAACTTCGCCGAACGCGATTACGGTCCGATCGCCATTTCCGACTATCCCTTCATGCTGAAGAACTATGATCACTGGAAGGCCTACCGGGACAGTGACCTCTTCAGCGACCTTTCCAATGGCTACAAGGAAGCGACCGGTCATACGGTGATGGCCATTACCTGGTACGGTTATCGCCATGTGACATCCAAGTTCCCGATCACCAAACCGGACGACATGAAGGGTCTGAAGATCCGCGTGCCGGATTCGCCGCTGATGGTGCTGTTCCCGAATGCGGTTGGCGCCAACCCGACACCGATCGCCTTTTCCGAAGTGTATCTGGCGTTGCAGCAGGGCGTTGTCGACGCCCAGGAAAACCCTCTGCCGACGATCAAGTTCAAGAAGTTCTACGAGGTCCAGTCCAACATCAATCTGACCGGCCATATCGGCAATTCGCTGATCATCGTCGTTTCCGAAAACGCGATGGGGCAACTGGGGGACGATGCGGCCACCGTGGACGCAGTTCTGAAGGAAGCCGCCGCGCAAAATGCGGACGAGATCTATCAGTCGGAACAGGACCTTGTGCAGTGGTTCGTTGATCAGGGCATCCAGATAAACGAAGTCGACAAGGCTGCTTTCCAAGCTGCTGTCGAGCCGATCCTGACCGATGAATCCAAGGTTCCCTATACCCAGGAACACTACGAGCGGATGCAGGCTCTCGCTCAATGACGCAAAGCAACGATGCCGTGGCTGACCAAACGAAACAGGCCACCGCACAAACGGAGCAAGGGCGCGCGGACGGCGCGCCCGAACTGCTTCACTTTGACGAGACCGAAACCGACCTCAGCGCGCTGAAATGGATCGATGCCCCCGGCATTCTGGTCTTCTGGGTCCTTGCCGTGGTCGTTTTCCTCCAGTTCTTCACTCGCTATGTGCTGAACGATTCCCTCGCGTGGACCGAGGAAGTGGCCCGTTATCTGCTGATCCTGGTCTGCTTTCTTGGCGCAATCACCGCGACGCGGCGTGGTGCGCATATCACGCTCGAGTTTCTGATGCGCATGGTGCCACCGCGTCTTGCGAAAAGTCTGACCGTTCTGTCGCAGACGATCACGCTCGGTTTTTTCGCCTCCATGACCTGGATCGGTATCGAACTGACCCAGAAAACCCGGCAGAAGATGATTTCCCTGCCGATTCCGAAGGCATGGATCTACACGATCTGCGTCGTCGCTCTCGGACTGATGGCGTTCTATTCCGCCATCTGGCTGTGGCGCCGCCTTCGCCAAAGCCCCGAAGACCTCGTCCGCTCGCTGGACGACCACCTGCCAACCGATTGAAGAGTTTTCGCCGATGGCCGTCCTGTTCATGATGATGCTGCTGTTCGCCCTGATGATCATCGGGGTGCCAGTCGCAGCCGCCCTCGCCCTCGCCTCGCTCGCCTTCGTGCTGATGGAAGGCCTGCCGCCGATGATCGTGCTGGCAAACATGGTCAACGGCATTAATTCGTTTCCGCTGATCGCGGTTCCCTTCTTCATCCTTGCCGGCAACCTGATGAACTCCGCAGGCATCACGACCCGCATCTTCGCCTTCGCCCGCGCGGCGGTCGGCTGGATGCACGGCGGACTGGGTCATGTGAATGTCGGCGCGAGTGTCATCTTTGCCGGCATGTCAGGGGCCGCCGTGGCGGATGCGGGAGGTCTCGGCAACATCGAGATCAAGGCCATGCGGGACAGTGGTTACGATACGGATTTCGCGGTCGGCATCACAGCTGCCTCTTCCACTATCGGGCCGATCATTCCTCCGTCTTTGCCGCTGGTTATCTACGGCGTCATCGCGGACGCTTCCATCGGCCAGCTTTTCATGGCCGGCATCGTTCCCGGGCTCATGATGGCACTGGCCCTGATGGTGATGGTTGCCTGGTACTCCCGGCAGAGGAATTATCCGCGCGATCTCAATTTCCGCTTTTCGCGGCTTGGCCAGACCTTTCTCGACGCCCTGCTTCCCCTCATGACACCGACGATCATCATCGGCGGCATCATGTTCGGTATTTTCACTCCGACGGAAGCGGCGATCGCTGCCGTCGCCTGGTGCATTTTTCTGGGTGTCGGCGTCTATCGGACGCTGAATTTCAGAAAGATCCTCAAGGTTTCCTTCGAGACGGTGGAGACGACCGCAGCCATCATGCTGATCGTGGCCGCTTCCACGATTTTCGCCTGGATCTTGACGGCCAACCAGACCGCACGCCATTTTTCCGAGCTGATGGTCGCATTGACGGACAACAAGGTTGTTCTGCTACTGATCATCACGTTGATCGTGCTGGTGATCGGCCTGTTCATGGAAACAATTGCCGCCATCACCATTCTGACGCCGGTACTGCTTCCGGTGGCCGTCGGCCTGGGTATTGATCCGGTCCATTTCGGGATCATCATGATCCTGAACCTGATGATCGGCCTTCTGACGCCCCCGGTCGGCATGGTGCTTTACGTGCTTTCAAAAGTGGCGCAAGTGCCTTTCGAGCGATGCGTGACGGCAACGGCTCCCTTCCTCGTCCCGCTGATCACGGTGCTGCTGTTGCTGACTTTCGTTCCGGCCTTTTCGATGTGGCTGCCGACACTGGTCTACCGGTAGGCGCAAATCGGCTCAATTTTCGGAAGTGCGGTTCACATCCATTTACCGGTGCCGTGTTTGACTGTGCCAATATTCCGCAAGGGAATTTTTGGCACAGCTAGGGGGCCGGAATGTTCGACAGGTTAGCCATTGCTTTTGCGACGCTTGCAGCTGCGTCCTTGCCGCTCACAGGCGCCCAGGCCCAGTCCACGGAACCGGTGTTCTACCCGGGAACGAACGAGGGTCTGTTTCTGATCGTCACCGACATCCACTTCGACCCGTTCAGTGATCCGGCCCTCGTGCCGGCACTGGACAAGAGTCCAGTCTCCGAGTGGACGGAAATTTTCAAGGGAGCCGCCGAAAGCATCAACAGTTACGGCAATGATGCCACCTACTCGCTGATGGTCTCCGCCCTGGATGCGGCGGCAGCCCAAGGCATGACCTACGACTACGTGCTCTATACCGGCGACTACCTGAGCCACCACTTCAATGACACCTACCAGAAGACAGCGGGCGACAATCCGCAGGGCGTGACCTCGTTTGCCATCAAGACCACGCAATATGTTTCCCAGCTTCTGGGCGATACGTTCGGCAACATCCCGGTCTATGGCGTTCTGGGCAACGAAGATTCAGCCTGCGGTGACTACCAGCTCGCTCCCGACAGTGCATTTCTCGAAGGTGTCGGCGAGCAGTGGGCGAAGCTGAGCCGTCAACCGGGCGGATTCCAGGCGTTCAAGCACGACGGCTTCTACAAGGTTACGCATCCAACGGTGCCGGATCAGGACATCATCGCCCTCAGCAACGTCTACTGGGCAAAACACTATTCGGATGCCTGCAATACCAATGGCGGCGATCCTGGAAAGGACGTCATGACCTGGCTGGATGAGCAGCTTGCCGAAACGCAGCAGGCCGGCCGCAAGGCGCAGCTACTGATGCATGTTCCACCAGGCGCCGATGCCCGCGATACGGCGCGCCATGCAGACAAGGAGACGTGTGAGGCCAGTATCCACCTCTTCTGGCAGGAGCATTACCTCACGGACTTTCTGGAGCTGATGTACAAATATGCCGGCACCGTCGACTACACGTTTTCCGGCCACACGCATATGGACGGCTTCACTGTCATCAATGATGCTTCGGGTGAACCGTTGATTGCGAACCAGATAACGGCATCGGTCAGCCCTGTTTTCGGCAACAACCCGGCCTTTGCGGTCTTTCTATACGACAAGACCAGCGGCGCGGTGAAGGACTCGGCGACCTTCTATCTGACGAACCTCGAAGCTGCCGCCGCCGGTGCAAAGCCGGACTGGCAGCTCGAATATGACTACCGCTCCACCTATGCGGTTCCGGACCTGTCCGCCGCCAGCCGGGCTTCACTCGCCAAGACGCTTCAGAACGACGAGCCATTGCGCCAGCGGTTCAGTAATCTCTATGCCGTTCAATCAGCGACCCCGGAAATCGATCCCGTCAATTGGCAGGCATATGGCTGCGCACTCGATGCCACAAGCCTGGACGCCTACAAAACCTGCCTCTGCAGCAGCAACTGACCGTGCGCGCACTATTTAATCAGCCTGAGCAAGCGTGGGGTTTAGCTCCCCACGCACTCAGGCTGCCAGGCGTCGGCCTTCAGCATCGAACAGATGTGTCTTATCGAGATCCAGCGCGATGCCGACCGGATCACCGGATTTCAGCGCGAAATGCCCGTGCTCGCGCACCAGGACCTGACCGATGCCCGGCACACTTGCGTGAATGTTGGTGTCCGAGCCCAGATGCTCGACCAGTTCGGCCGTTCCGGAAATATGAGCGACGTCTTGGGCGACGATGTTGAGATGTTCCGGACGGACCCCCAACTCCCTTGCAGCTGCTTGCCCGTTGCTCAACCCAAGGCCGAGGCTGGCGCCGTTCTTCAGTGCAACGCCACCGTCCTTCGGTTCGATATCGAGGATGTTCATGGTCGGAGACCCGATGAACTGGGCAACGAACTTGTTGGCAGGGGTGTCGTAGAGCTCCAGAGGCGTGCCCACCTGCTGGATGTCGCCGGCATTCAGGACCACGATCCTGTCGGCCAGCGTCAGGGCTTCCACCTGGTCGTGGGTCACATAAATCATCGTCGACTTCAGACGCTGGTGGAGCCGGGCGATTTCCAGGCGCATTTCGACACGCAGTGCCGCATCGAGATTGGACAGCGGCTCATCGAACAGGAAGGCGCTTGGATCACGGACGATTGCTCGGCCCATGGCGACACGCTGGCGCTGCCCGCCTGAAAGCTGCTTGGGCAGGCGTGCTGTCAGATTGCTCAGGCCAAGTGTCCTGGCAGCTTCCTGCACCTTGCTTACACGCTCCTCGTTGGCCGCTTTGCGGATTTCCAGCGAGAAGCCCATGTTCCGCGCCACATCCATATGCGGATAAAGCGCATAGGACTGGAAAACCATGGCCATGTCACGATCACGGGGCGGCACTTCGTTCATGCGTTTGCCGTCTACCGTGAAGTCGCCTCCGGAAATCGGTTCCAGGCCGGCGATCATGCGCAGCAGCGTGGACTTGCCGCAGCCGGACGGGCCGACCAATACGATGAATTCGCCATCATCGATGGAGAGGTTGATATCGCGCATCACCTCGACGGAGCCATAGGCCTTGGCGATGTTCTTGAGTTCGATACGAGCCATGGTCTGGGTCTCCTACCCCTTGACGGCGCCAGAGGTAAGCCCCTGGACCAGATAGCGCTGGATGAAGATGAAGAACAGGCAGGACGGCACCAGTGCGAGCACGCCGGCGGCCATCATCTGCCCCCAGTCGACAGAGAACTTCGAAACGAAAGTCAGAAGCCCGACGGGGAAGGTCATGGTGTCGTTGGAGTTGATCAGCATGAGTGCGAAGAGCAGCTCGCTCCAGGCGGCGGTAAAGACGAAGCCCAGCGTCGCCCCAAGCCCCGGAAGCGTCAGCGGCAGAATGATTTTCCTGAGCGCTTCGAAGCGGCTGCAACCGTCAATCATGCCGGCCTCCTCCAGATCCTTCGGAATGCCGTCAAAGAAGGACTGCATCAGGAAGGTGGCGAAGGGAATGTTGAAGGCCGTGTAGACGATGATCAGGCTGGTAAGCGAGTTCAGCAGGCCGATCGCTGCAACGATCTTGTAGATCGGGGCAATGATCATCAGAAGCGGAAACATCTGGGTGATCAGCATCAGGGCGATGATCAGCCGTTTGCCGCGAAAATCGAACCGCGAGAAAGCGTATCCGGCAGCCGCCGCAATCGCCGTGGTGATGGCCGCGGTGCCAATGGACACGATCACGCTGTTCTTGAAATAGGACAGGAAATCCGTTGCGATCAGAACGGTCTGGAAATTCTCGAAGGTAAACTCGCTCGGAAAGAGCGCCGTCCCTTCCGTGAAGATCAGCTTGTCCGGCGTGATCGCGATCTTGACGAGCCAGTAGAGCGGGAAAAGCGCAAAGGCGACGTAAAACGCCAGAGCCAGATATTTTCCAGTAACCGCCAGAGGCGAGCTATTACGAAGCGCACTCATCGAAGCACCTCAGATCTTGACCAGTTTCCGGCGCAGCACCAGCAGGATTGCCGCATAGATCAGCAGCAGACCCAGGAGCGCGACCGCGATTGCGGAGGCATAGCCGAAATCGAGTTTCCGGAAGGCTGTTGTGAAAATGTAGGTCGACAGGATCTGCGTCGAGTTTGCAGGCCCGCCGCCGGTCATGACGAAGATGAGATCGGCGAAATTCGCGATCCAGATCGTCCTCAGCATGACGGTGATTGCGATCATCGGTGCCAGGAACGGCAGCGTAATCTTGGTGAAGGTCTGCCAGGCGGTCGCGCCATCAATTTCCGCAGCCTCGTAAAGCTCGCCCGGGATGGACTGCAGCGCAGCCAGCAGCGTGATGGCGAAGAAGGGAATGCCGAACCAGACGTTTGCGGTCACAGGTCCCCACATGGCCAGGTCCTTGTCACCCAGGATATTGAACGGCTCCGAAAGGATCCCGAGAGCGGCCAGCCAGTGCGGCAGTGGTCCGATGGTCGGGTTGAAGAGCCAGGCCCAGGTGAGAGCCGACAGGAACGTCGGTACGGCCCAGGGCAGAAAGACCAGTGCCTGAACAATGCGCTTGCCGTGGAACTGAGTGTTCAGCAGCATCGCGAGGCCAAGTCCCAGGAAGAACTGGAAGAAAATCGACCCGAGCGTCCACCAGAACGTGTTGGTGAGCGCCAGCCAGAACTTCCGATCAGACCACAGGGCCTCGAAGTTGGCGAAGCCGACCCAGCCCGACTGGAACGGGCGCAGCAAATTGACGGCCTGGAAGGCATAGGAAACGCCGATCACCAGCGGCACCAGCATCACCAGGGCAATCAGCACGATTGCCGGGGTCAGGTAGAGATAAGGCTCCACCATGTAACGGAAGTAGAAGGTGGGCCGAGCCCGGGATTTTTTCCCGGGCACGGCAGTGTCGATCGTGGTCATTGCGCGGCTTTCCAGCGGCCATATTCTTCCGTCAGGAACTCGGCCCATTTGTCGGCCACTTCCTGTGCGGAGATTTCACCCAGGAGGGCTTCCTGGCTGGATTCCAGGGCGATGGAGTCCGCGAAGTAACCGAACTGCTCCAGATAGGTCGGCATGACCGTCGGGATGTACTGGTCGCCGTTCAGGGTGTCGAACCAGCCCTTGAACTGCTCGGTCTTGAAGTACGGATCCTGCTCGGCACCTTCATGGATCGGAATGACGCCAACGCGCTTCGCCCATTCCTTGTTGGTTTCCGGGCTGGACAGATGCGCAATCAGCTTCCACGAAAGGTCTTCGTTGCTGGTCGTGTCGAACATCGCCCAACCGGCGAAACCGATGGTCGGGAAAGCCTTGCCGGCCGGACCGACAGGCATCGGAACCACAGCGAAGTCTTCCGGCGCCATACGCTCGGCAACCGCGATCAGCGCATCCGGGTCCTGATCGAGGAACGCACAGGTTCCCGAATAGAAGCCGGCCACGATCTCGTTGAAGCCCCAGCTGACGGAATCCTTCGGGGCATAGCCGTTCTGGTACATGTCGATCAGGAACTGGATGCCTTCGACGGAACCCGGCTGGTTGAGCGTGCTCTTGCCATCGGCGTCAAAGAAGGTGTTGTCCCCGTTCATGGTGGCGGCCATCATGATCCAGCCGTTGAGCCCACCAGGTCCGCCCCGGAGACAATATCCGTATTTTCCGTCCAGTTCGGAAACGGCCTTGGCCGCATCCATGAATTCCGCCATCGTGCTCGGCGGATTTTCGACACCGGCTTCCGCCAGCAGCTTCTTGTTGTAGAACATGGCACGCAGATAGAAGCCGTAAGGGATCATCCGTGCCGTCTTGCCGTCGGTCTGGCGGCCCATGTCCAGGGTTTTCTGGGTCAGCGTGCCACCATATTCCCAACTTGCGATCTTGTCGTTCAGATCGACCAGCCTGTCCTTGTAGATGCCCGCCCAACGGTCCGGCATTTCAACGACATCGGGAATGTCGCCACCGGCCACCATGGTTGCCAGCTTTTCAAAGGCCTGGCCCCAGGGCAGCGAGACGATTTCTACTTCCGTGCCCGGGTTGGCAGCCTCGAAGGCGTCCACTTGCTTCTGCAGTACTTCCGTGCGCTCCGGGCTGGTGATCACTTCCACCAGCTTCAGGGTTTCCGCGCTCGCTGCCGAGCCTGCCAGAAACGCCAATGCGCTAATTGCTCCTATCAGTCCCCTCATGGTTCAACTCCGCTTCTTTCAGGTTTGGTTTGAATTGCGCCGTCTTATGTCCGGGCGCTTTTGCTCAGGGCCGCCTCGAAGTCGGCCCAAAGATCGTTGGGGTCTTCCAACCCCAGGCTGAGGCGTACGATCCGGTCGGACACGCCAAAGCGTTGCATTGAATTCTGCTCGCCCGCCTGGTTGAGGCCGATGCGTGTCGGCAGGATGAGGCTTTCGAAACCACCCCAGCTCACGCCAAGGCGGAACAGCTTCAGGCTGTCGGCAAGGTTCGGAATGTCGACGTTGTCGTTCAGCGCGACGGACAACAGGCCCGAGCGGCCGGTCAGACCGGGCACGATGTTCGGACCGGGCGAATGCACCGCGCTGACATGCGGGTGGCTCGCCAGCCGGTCAACAAACAGGTTCGCGGTCGCCTGGTGCTGGCGCATGCGCGGGCCGAGGGTGCGCAGTCCCCGGGTCAGCAGAAAAGCCTCGAATGGCGCAAGCTTGCCGCCGAGCAGCGGCAGGGTCAGGTCCCGGATACGGTCGATCAGGTCCTGGCGTGCCACCACCACGCCGGCAACCGTGTCGGAATGGCCGGACAGGTACTTGGAGGCAGAATGCAGAACAATGTCGATGCCGAGGGTCAGTGGGCGCTGGAAAAGCGGTGTTGCCCAGGAGTTGTCGATTACGGTGATCGTGCCGTGCTTTTTCGCATGTGAGGCGACAAGTCCGAGATCCAGCGTCTTGAAGACGACAGAGGTCGGGCTTTCCAGATAGGCGAGCTTCACGCCCTTAAGCAGATCCGGATCCGACTGGAACTCCTCAATTGAATGATAGGTAACCCCGACGCCAAACGGGCGCAGCATACGCTCGAACAGGCGATAGGCATCCGGATAGACATGCTCGATGCAGGCAATTCGGTCACCCGGCTTGACGAAGGCAAGAACGGTGGAGGAGACCGCTGCCATGCCGGACGCAAAACCGACAGCAGCTTCGCCCTCTTCCGCCTGGGCCATCAGCTTTTCAAAGGCAGCCACAGTGGGGTTCTGAACCCGTGTATAGAGCGGCTCGTTGGAGCGGCCCGCCATCCGGTCTTCGAAGGCCTTGTAGTTGTCGAAGGTGAAGAGAGACGTCTGCACGATCGGCGGCGCCACAGCGCCTCCTGTCTCGGCAGCAGCCGCCAGCAGCGTCTCGATCGAATATCCACCCGGCACAGCGTCAGCCATCGTGTTCCTCTGAAATTTTCTGGGTTTCGGCACAGACCATATCGATGATCATCTCGGTCAGTTCCGCTGCCTTGTCCTCGTCACCGGCGATGATCGCGTCGGCGAGTGGGCGGTGCAGCGGGATGGTGTCCTGGCCGAGATGCGGCTTGCCGAACGGTGTTTCGTAAATGTCGTGAAAGGCTTTCTGGATCTGTTCGATGAACTGCCTGAACAGGGGATTGCCGGTCGCATCGTGAACGGCGTTGTGAAACCGATGGTCGGCCGGGCGCCAGTCTTCACCGGCTTCGAACACAGCCATCAGTTCCGCCGCCCGGGCATTGATGATGCGGCGCTGGTCCGGCGTTGCGGATCTCGTTGCGATACGCACCGATTCGATTTCCAGAGGCCGTCGAACCTGCTGCATTCGCAACAGGCTCTCGGCTTCATGTTTGATGGTGAGGGCCACGCGCAGTGTATTGGTTGATATTTCCGCGATGAGCCTTGTGCCGGCTCCTTTGTTGCGGCTGACGACGCCCATGCTTTCCCAGGTCTTGAGCGTCTCGCGAATAGTCGACCTGCCAAAGCCGAGACGGCGCACAAGCTCCAGCTCCGGCGGCAGACGATCCCCGATCTTGAGGCCTTCCTGCTCGATGAGGCTGATCAGGGCTCGCGGCACATCCCGCGGCTCACTCGCTGCTGCAGACCCCGTTTCCGGTTTCGGCTGTTGTGCATTTTCCGGCATGGACAGATGTCGACCTTCTTTGTTTGCCATCTCACGTTACCACTTTGTCTGACATTGTAAACACTTTGTCTGACATAATTTTCAGACAAAGCGCCATCCCGTTTAAATAATTGTTTTATTGAATGAATTTTGCAATCTCGCGAAAAGCACCAGCCACTGCAGCTCCACGCCTCTCACAACAATCACCCTCACCATCGTCATCCCGGCCAAGCAACGCGCGAACCGGGATCGGAGAGCCGCTGGCAGCGGCGGCAAGTCCCGTTGCCCTATCGACAGGCCCCGGCTCCCCGGTCCCGGATCTTCGCTGCGCTCTGTCCGGGAAGACGAATTCGAGGTGGGAGATTATCCAAAGGGCAGCCAGCTGAGCTGCCCAGCGCTTCTCACAACTATCAAACTCACCGCCGTCATCCCGGCCAAGCAACGCGCGAGCCGGGATCGGGGAGCCGCTGGCGACGGCGGTGGCCCGCCTCCTATCGACAGGCCTCAGCTTCCCCGGTCCCGGATCTGCGCTGCGCTCCGTCCGGGAAGACGAAATCGAGGTGGGAGATTGTCCCGAAGACGGCCTGTCGCGGAGGCTGTAAACAAAAGCCCGGCACGAGGTGCCGGGCTATAGATAGCGCAACGGAAATATTCTCTGCCGGTCAGCCGACCTGGGCGGTTGCCTCGATCTCGATCAATGCATCGTCCTCGATGAGCCCGGCCACCACGACGACCGACATGGCCGGGAAGTGCCGCCCCATCACCCGACGGTAGGCTTCACCGACTTCTCTCTGCCGGGCAAGATATTCGCGTTTGTCCGTAATGAACCATGTCAGGCGGGCGATATCGGTCACGGCTCCACCGGCGGCCTCGACAATGGCCACAATGTTGGCGAGCGTCTGTTCCATCTGGCCGACGAAGTCACTGGTTTCAAAGACCTGGTCCTTGTTCCAGCCGATCTGGCCGCCGATATGGAGCGTCTTGCCCTCCGTCAACATGCCGTTTGCATAGCCTTTTGCCGGGGCCCAGCCGTCGGGTTGAATGCTTTTGACCGTCATTGATCCTGACTTTCCTTGTCTTCCGGATCAGCTGAAAATCAATCCGACTGGATTGAACTCTCAAGGCTGATCGCTCCCTACCTGTTGAACCAGTCGGCGCTCAAGCGAGTGCCGACTGGTCCAGAAATCGTTGTTTTACCTGTTCCGGCCATGGCTCCGGTTTGCCGCTGTTGTCCACGTTGACGATGGTCAGCTCGGTCTGGAAGCGCACCTCGCCATCGCATTGCGCGCTGATTGCGATGCCGCAACTGGTTCGGCCAACCTTGGTCACGTTCAAGCCGAGCACCAGAAGATCGCCCAGTTTGCTCGGAGCCATGAAACGCGTACGGATTTCCGCAGTCGGTACGGCTCCCACCTTGTGAATGTCCTTGAACGGCCATTCGAGGACCTTGTCGAAAAAGGCTTCGACACAATCGTTCATCATCTCGAAATAGCGGGGATAGAAGACAATCCCCGCCGGATCGCAATGCTTGAACAAGATGGGTTGCTCGAACCGGAACATCACTCAAACTCCGATGTACTTGGCAGTGACGTCGTCGGTCAGAGCATCAATACCGCCAGTCCAGACGGATGTGCCGCGTTCCAGGATCGTCGCCCGGTCGCAAACCTGGCGCAGTTCCTTGATCGACTTGTCGATGACGAGGATCGCGAGCCCCGTTTCCGCCTTCAACTGACGGATCACGGCCCAGATTTCCTGGCGGATGACAGGGGCCAGACCTTCGGTCGCTTCGTCCAGGATCAGCAGCTTCGGGTTGGTCATCAGGGCTCGGCCAATGGCGAGCATCTGCTGTTCGCCACCCGACAGCGAACCCGCCCGCTGGCCGCGCCGTTCACCAAGCCGCGGAAACATGCCGATGACGCGTTCGAAGGTCCAGTCGCCGCGCCGAGCCGCCGCGATCAGGTTTTCCTGAACGCTCAAGGTGCTGAAACAGCGACGGCCTTCCGGAACAAGGCCCAGTCCCAACCGGGCAGCCTTGTGGCTCGGCAGGCGGGCAAGGTCATGACCGGCAAATGTCAGCGAGCCTTGCGCGGAGAGCATCCGGCAAATGCATTTGACCGTGGTCGACTTGCCCATGCCGTTGCGGCCGAGCAGTGCCAGCACTTCGCCCTCGCCGATTTCCAGATCCACGCCGAAAAGTGCCTGGCTGGCGCCATAGGAGGCCGTCACGTTGGACAGTGTCAGAAGACTGCTCATGCTTCGTCTCCCAGGTAAGCTTCCTTGACGGCGGCGTTGGACCGGATTTCATCGACCGTGCCGGTGGCAATCACCTCGCCGTACACCAGCACACTGATACGGTCTGCCAGCGAGAAGACCGCGTCCATGTCGTGTTCGACGAGAAGGATCGGCGCTTCGTGCCGGAGCTGATCGAGAAATCCGGTAAGCAGCTTCGAGCCTTCAGAGCCCATGCCTGCCATGGGTTCATCCATCACAAGCGCCTTTGGTTTCTGCGTCAGCGCAACGGCCACTTCCAGCTGACGGCGCTGACCGTGACTGAGCTCCGCCGTGCGCATGCGTGCCTGGTCCAACAGGCCGACACGGGCGAGCGCTTCTTCGGCGGTTTCACGCAAGGAGGTGTCCCTGGTCACGTTGGAGAAGAACCTCCAGGGCCGACCGCTGGCGCCCAGTGCCCCGAGCAGAACGTTCTGGAGAACCGTGTCTTCCATGGCCAGCGAGGAGATCTGGAAGGTACGCCCCAGGCCGGCACGCGCGCGGGCGCGTGTCGGCTGATGCGTGACGTCCCTGCCCAGCAGGCGAACCGACCCGGCATCAGGCCGCAGTGTTCCGCAAATCTGCCCGATCAGGGTGGACTTGCCGGCACCATTGGGACCGATGATCGCGTGTATCTCGCCAGGCTTCAGGTCGATGGAGATGTCACGGCTGGCTCGCAAGGCGCCAAAGCTCTTGGAAATGCCGTTTGTTTGCAGGACAGCATCAGTCATGAACAGCCTCCCGTCCGCAAATCATGCCAATCACACCGCCCTTGCCGAAGAGCACGATGACCAGAAGCAACAGCCCCAGGTAGATGTGCCAGAAGTCGCTCAAGGCTCCGAGCCAGTGCTCCAGCGCAACAAAGACCAGCGCACCGACCACAGGCCCGAAAAGCCGTCCGACCCCACCGATGATGATGAAGATCATGATCTCGCCACTGGTTTGCCAGCTGAACATCGTCGGACTGACGAAACGGTTGAGGTCCGCAAACAGCGCTCCCGCAAGACCCGTGATTGCGCCGGAAACAACGAAGGCAACGAGCTTCAGCCGCACCGGGTCCAGACCTGCGGTCTCCACACGAACGGGAACCTGCCGGGCAGCATTGAGAGCAAGACCAAATGGAGACCCGGACAGCCGCCATGCAAACAGCAGCACAAGGCACAAAAGCCCCAGGCAAAGCCCGTAGAACTGGATTGGGTCCAGCGTATTGAGCCCCGGAAATCCGTTGCGGACATAGATCGACAGTCCGTCCTCTCCGCCATATTCCGCCCAGGAAATGGCAAAGAAGAAGAACATCTGGCCAAAGGCCAGCGTGATCATGATGAAGTAGACCCCTGCCGTTCTCAAGGACAGAATCCCGATCACCAGCGCAGCCAGGGAAGACACCACGACGGCCACAAGCCAGATCACCGGCATTGACTTCGTGCCTTCGATCAGGAATGGCCACTCGGTGAGCGCGGTATAGTTCTGGGCATGGTAGGCGAGGATACCCATGGCATAACCGCCGAGGCCGAAGAAGACCGCGTGACCGAGACTGACCAGCCCGCCAAGGCCGAGCGCGATGTTGAGGCCAACGGCCGCGATCGCAAAGACGACGGCACGCGTCATCAGCGTAATGGTGAAGGGTTCATCCGCCGAGATCGCCCAAAAAGGGATCGCGACGAAGAGCGCCAGCGTCAGCGCATTGAGATAGCGTTCCCGGATCATGCGCGCGCTCCGAACAGACCGGCAGGACGCAGGATCAGCACCGCAGCCATGAGGATATAGATCGCCATGGAGGCGAGCGAGGATCCGACGGACGTGGCTGTCGACGGATCAAGGAACAGCTTCAGGATTTCCGGCAGGAAGATGCCGCCGAGCGTATCGGTCAATCCGACCAGGATCGCGCCCACAAGCGCCCCCTTGATGGAGCCGATGCCGCCGATGACGATGACGACGAAAGCCAGGATCAACACCGGTTCCCCCATGCCGACCTGCACCGACTGGATGGCACCGACCAGGGCGCCGGCAAGTCCTGCCAGAGCAGCGCCAAGCGCGAAGACGATGGTATAGAGCCGCGCAATGTCGATGCCGAGGGCCGCGATCATCTCGCGGTCATTTTCCCCTGCCCTGATCTGCACACCGAGACGCGTTCTGGAAATCAGCATCCAGAGACCGAGCGCCACGGCAAGGCCGACGGCAATCAACGTCAGCCGGTAGAGAGGATATTCGATGCCGCCCGGCAACGTGACCGGACCGGACAGGAATTCCGGCACGTCGAGAAACAGCGGAAAGGAACCGAAGATCCAGCGCGTTCCTTCGGAGAAGATCAGGATCAGCGCGAATGTCGCCAGCACCTGATCCAGATGATCCTTGGCGTAAAGCCGGCGGATGACCACCAACTCGACCAAGGCGCCCGCGATGGCAGCACCGGCAAGTGCCGCCACGAGGCCCAGCAGAAACGATCCGGTTGCAGCCGCAACAGCCGCCGCGCAGAACGCCCCGATCATGTAAAGCGAACCATGGGCAAGGTTGATCAAACCCATGACGCCGAAGATCAAGGTCAGCCCGGCGGCCATCAGAAACAGCATGATGCCGAATTGCAGGCCGTTCAGAACCTGCTCTATGAGCAATATCAGTGACATGAGTACCCCGCCCCTTTGGCCGGCGCGGTTTCCCGCACCGGCTTTTGGGTCAATACCTTACATGTTGCACTCGGACCAGTAGGCATCCGCATGGCTGGTCAGCGCCTTGCCGATGATCTTGTTGGTGTAGACGTCACCTTCCTTGATGACTTCGCGGACGTAGATGTCCTGGATCGGGTGATGGTTCGGACCGAACTTGAAGCCACCACGAGTGGAAGCGAAATCAGCTTCTTCCAGCGCCGCGCGGAACGCATCAGCATCCTTCACGTCCGCCTTGGCCATGGCCGACAGCAGCAGATTGGCGGTATCGAAGCCCTGCGAAGCGTAAAGCGACGGCAGGCGGCCGTACTCGGCCTGGAAGCTCTCAACAAAGGCCTTGTTGGCCGGGGAGTCGATGTCCTTGCTCCACTGGCTGGTGTTCTTGACACCGAGCGCCGCATCGCCAACGGCCTGCAGAATGCCCTGATCGAAGGAGAAAGCAGGTCCGATGACCGGCAGGTCGACACCGGAGTCCTTGTACTGCTTCAGGAAGGAGATCCCCATGCCGCCCGGCAGGAAGAAATAGACACTGTCTGCACCGGAGGCACGGATCTGCGCGATTTCAGCTGCGTAGTCGGTCTGACCCAGCTTGGTGTAGATTTCGCCCGCGAACTCGCCCTTGTACATGCGCTTGTAGCCGGTCAGCGCGTCCTTGCCGGCCGGGTAGTTCGGCGCAAGCAGGAAGCTGTTCTTCAGGCCTTCGAAATTGGCATAGGCGCCGGCAGCTTCATGCAGGTTGTCGTTCTGCCAGGCGACGTTGAAATAGTTCGGGTGGCAGCCCTTGCCGGCCAGCGCGGAGGGGCCTGCGTTCGGCGACAGGTAGAACTTGCCCTGCGCGGTTGCTGACGGCACCACGGCCATGGCGAGGTTCGACCAGATGATTCCGGTCAGGACGTCCACCTTTTCCGACTGGATCATCTTGTCGGCCAGCTGCACGGCGATGTCCGGCTTCTGCTGATCGTCCTCGACCACCACTTCCAGATCCGTGTTGCCGGCCTGTTTAACAGCCAGCATGAAGCCATCGCGCACATCGATGCCAAGGCCTGCACCACCACCAGACAGAGTGGTAATCATGCCGACCTTCACCGGTTCCGCGTTGGCGCTGGAAAGGCCGAGTGCGAGAGCGGCTGCGGCCGCCATTGTTACAAATTTCATATGCTGCTCCTCTTGGTCTTGTGACCTGCTATTCCCATTCGTTTTTTTTAGTTTGGACCGCCGTGCTTCGTTATTGCGGCACGGTCAGCAAGGGGCTTGTCTTTTTAGTGTCCCGCGTGCCCCACGCGAGGGTCTGGTCAGGCGTCCGGACGCAGCCGGAAGCGCTGGATCTTGCCGGTTTCAGTTTTCGGCAAGGCGTCTGCAAAGATGATCGAGCGTGGATACTTGTACGGCGCAATCGTCGCTTTAACGTGATCTTTCAATGCCTTGGAAAGGTCGTCTGAGGCTTCGTACCCAGCAGCAAGAACCACATGGGCCTGCACGATGGAGCCGCGCTCCTCATCCGGCGCACCGATGACGGCACATTCCTGGACAGCAGGGTGCGCAAGCAGTGCCGCCTCCACTTCCGGGCCTGCAATGTTGTAGCCGGCGGAGATGATCATGTCGTCATTGCGGGCGGCAAAGTGCAGATGGCCGTCCTCGCTCATGGAAAAGCTGTCACCGGTGATGTTCCAGCCATCCACCACGTACTGCCCTTGGCGATCATCCGCCAGATAGCGACATCCGGTGGGACCGCGCACTGCAAGACGCCCCACTTCACCGGGAGCGACGTCCTTGCCGTCCTGATCGAGGATCCTGACTTCGTATCCGGAAACGGGTTTTCCGGTGCAGGCAGGCTTGTGGTCGTCGAAGCGGTTGGAAATGAAGATATGCAACATCTCCGTAGCGCCGATCCCGTCCAGCATGGGCTTGCCGGTCTTGGCCATCCAGGCGTCATAAACGGGACCCGGCAGAGTTTCACCGGCGGAGACCGCAGCGCGTAGCGAGGAAAGGTCAGCCCCCTCTTCCATGGCCTGCAGCATCACGCGATAGGCGGTCGGTGCGGTGAAGCAGACGGTTGCCTTATATTTCTCGATGATCTCGATCATGTTCGGCGGCGTCGCGCTTTCCAGTAGCGTGGCTGCAGCGCCGAACCGCAGCGGGAAGATTGCAAGCCCCCCAAGACCGAAAGTGAAGGCCAAGGGTGGTGAGCCGACGAAGACATCGTCCGGTGTGACACCCAGAACTTCCTTGGCATAGCCGTCGGCAATGATCAGCAAATCCCGGTGGAAGTGCATCGTGGCCTTGGGCGTACCAGTGGAGCCGGACGTGAAGCCCAGCAGGGCGACGTCATCGCGTCCGGTCGGGACAGCGTCATAGAGCACGGATTTTTCCAGCGCGAGCCGGTCCAACTCCGCATCATGGTTTGACGTGCCGTCGAAGCCAATCACCTTCTTCAGGAAGGATGATGTCTTGGCACAGGCGACCATCTCGTCCATGAGACGCGTGTCGCACAGTGCAAACTCGATTTCCGCCTTGTCGACGATCTTGGAAAGTTCGCCCGCGCGCAGCATGGGCATCGTGTTGACGACAACGGCACCGGCCTTGGTTGCGGCGAGCCAGCAGGCGACCATTGCCGGGTTGTTGGCGGAACGGATAAGCACCCGGTTGCCCGGCTTCACACCAAGATCTTCGGTGAGTGCATGCGCCAGCCGGTTGGTCCAGTCCGCAAGTTCCTTGTAGGTTCGGCGGCGGCCATTCCCGATCAGAGCGGTGTGATCCCCCAGTCCCTGTTCCACCATCCTGTCGGTAAGCTCGACGCCTGCATTGAGACGTTCGGGATACTGAAACCCATCGAGCAGGAAATCGGGCCAGCTGTCTTCCGGCGGCAGGTTGTCCCGGGTAAAGGTATCGACGTGTGCGGAGGGACCAAGCATGGATCAGTCTCCCTGAAAGGCGCCAAGGGTCTGGCGCGCGATGATGATCTTCTGAACGTCCGACGCACCCTCGTAGATGCGCAAGGCACGGATTTCTCGATAGAGCTTTTCGACCTGCATGCCCGAGCGAACACCATCGCCACCGTGAAGCTGCACGGCCTTGTCGATGACCTTCTGTGCCTGGTCGGTGGCAAAGAGTTTTGCCATGGCGGCTTCCCGCGTCACGCGAGGGGCGCCACTGTCCTTGGTCCAGGCGGCACGGTAAATCAGCAGGGCTGCGGCATCGACATCCAGCGCCATGTCCGCGATATGTCCCTGCACCAGCTGCAGGTCGAACAGCGGAGAACCCTGGATTTCGCGTGTCGTCACCCGTGAAAGCGCTTCATCCAGCGCCCGGCGGGCAAAGCCCAGGGCGGCGGCGGCGACGGTCGAGCGGAAAATGTCCAGGACAGACATCGCAATCCTGAACCCCGCGCCCGGCGTGCCGATCATGTTCTTTTTCGGAATGCGGCAGCCGGTGAAACGCAGTGTGGCAAGCGGATGGGGCGCAATTGTTTCCAGGCGTTCGACAACCTCGAAACCTTCAAGGTCAGGCGTCACGATGAAGGCCGACAAACCCTTTGCGCCGGGTGCTTCGCCGGTTCTTGCAAAAAGCGTGTAGACGTCGGCGATACCACCGTTGGAAATCCAGGTCTTTTCGCCGTCGAGCACATAGGCATCGCCATCGTCGGTGGCGGTCATGGTCGAATTGGCAACGTCGGAACCGGACTGAGGTTCGGTCAACGCGAAGGCGGAGATCGCCTTGCCGGTACGCGTCTGCGGAAGCCACTCGGCTTTCTGCTCGTCCGTTCCGAACAGGGAAATTGCACCGGTTCCGAGTCCTTGCATGGCAAAGGCAAAATCCGCCAGGCCGTCATGACGGGCCAGCGTTTCGCGAATGAGGCAGAGGCTGCGTACATCCAGCTTGCCGTCCGGGGCACCGCTGTGCTGCAGGAAGCCTGCATCACCGAGCGCTGTCACCAGATGACGGCAGGCTGCGTCCGTGTCCGAATGGTCAACATGAGCCAGATGCGATCCTGCCCAGATCTCCAGTTCTTCAGCGAGACGCCAGTGCTTTTCTTCGAAGAACGGCCAGTGGAGGAAAGATTTATCCGACATCAGTCGCCCTCGAACACCGGCTTTTCTTTTTTCACGAAGGCTTCGTAAGCCCGGCGGAAGTCGTTGCCCTGCATACAGATCGCCTGCGCCTGGGCTTCCGCCTCGATGGCCTGATCCAGGCCCATGGACCACTCCTGCGCCAGCATGGTCTTGGTCATGGAGTTGGAGAAGGTCGGTCCGGCAACAATACGGCCGGCCATATCCATGGCCGCCTGGTCCAGCTCACCCGCCGGCACCACCGCGTTGAAGAACCCCCACGCATGACCTTCCTCGGCCCTCATCGAACGGCCGAGATAAAGCAGCTCCGCCGCACGGCCCTGCCCGATGATACGTGGCAGGATCGCGCAAGCACCCATGTCGCAACCGGCAAGGCCGACCTTGTTGAACAGGAAGGCAACCTTGGCCTCCGGTGTCGCAACGCGCAGATCGGACGCCATGGCCATGATGGCACCAGCACCGGCGCAAATGCCGTCGACCGCGGATATGATCGGCTTGCCGCAGTTGAGCATGGCTTTCACCAGATCACCGGTCATGCGGGTGAAGGCCAGGAGCTCCTTCATGTTCATCTTCGTCAGCGGGCCGATGATATCATGCACGTCGCCACCGGAGCTGAAGTTGCCGCCGTTCGGGAGGATCACCACTGCATGGACATCATCCGAATAAACGAGATCCCGGAACCAGTCGCGCAGCTCGGCGTAGCTTTCGAACGTCAGCGGGTTCTTGCGTTCAGGGCGGTCGAGCGCGATCCGCGCAATGCCGTTCGCGATCTCACATTTGAAATGCGTCACGTCACTTCGCATTTCCGCTCTCCTCTTGGCTTTGACGTTTCAGGACCAGATCGAGGCGGCTCGAAAGCGCCGCGATATCTTCCGCCGACCAGCCGTCCAGCAGTTCGTCGATCCAGGTTTCGTGATGGGTTGCAAGTTCCTCGAAGGCGGCTCTGCCCTTCGGCGTCAGACGGGCCACCTGGGCTCGCCGGTCACCTGGAACGGCGACACGCAGGGCCAGACCTTCCTCGGTCAGCTTGTCGACAATGCCGGTGACATTGCCGTTCGACACCTTCAGGAACGTGGACAATTCCGACATTTTCAATCCGTCGGGAAAGCGGGCGAGCGCCGACATGACGTCGAACCGCGGCAGCGTCGTGCCATGCTGGTCACGCAGGTTCCGACGGATCTCGGCTTCGATGCCATTGACGGATTTCAACAGCTTCAGCCACAGGCGCAAACGCGTCTTGGACAGGGCTTCCTGTTTCGCTGCGGTTTCCGCCATCACAGCTCTCCTCCCGAAAGTGTCAGCGCGTGACCGTTGATGGACACCGCGCCATCAGAACACAGATAAAGCGCAGCTTCGGCCACTTCCGACACCTGGATGAAGCGTCCCTGTGGATTGTCCGCTTTCAGGCTGTCAGCCGCGGCTTCCCGGCTCATGCCGGTCTTTTCGACAATCGTGTCGATGGAGCGATGCAGCATCGGCGTCTCGATGAAGCCGGGGCAAATCGCATTGACGGTGATGCCGGTTCTGGCCAGTTCCCGCGCCAGCGAGCGCGTCAGCCCGACGACAGCATGTTTGGCGGCGCTATAAGCGCTTACATAGGGATAACCCCGCAGCCCGGCGGTGGAAGCTATTGCGATCATCCTGCCCCAGCCGCTCGCCTTCATGTCCGGCAAAACGGCCTGCCAGACATTCGACACGCCGAAGAGATTGACCGCCAGCATGGCCTGAAAGTCTTCCGCCGTGGTGCGGGCAAAGGGTTTGCTGCTGGCAGCCCCTGCGTTGGCGACCACGACATCAACCGGACCATTGACCGTCCGGGCGGCAGCAACGGCTGCCTGGACAGCCTGCGCATCGGTTACATCGCATACCTGGTACGGCAGCTTCTGTTCGGCAAGGCTTGCTTCCGTCCTGCCGAGAATGGTGACCTTTGCGCCTTTTTCAGCGAAGAGGTGGGCACAGGCGGCACCGACGCCACTGCCGCCACCGGTAACAAGGATATGGCGGCAAGCGACACTCATACCTTCAACATCTCCGCTTCCCGATCGGCCAGACGCCACATCTGGTCGCGGCCCGCGAGATACGGCAACGGCCAGTCGGTGGCGTTCCGGTCACCGATCTTGGCAGCTTCATGCAGCGTCCAATACGGATCCGCCAGATGCGGACGGCCGACGGCAACAAGATCCGCCCGGCCCGCCATAAGGATCGAGTTGGCGTGGTCTGCCTCGTAGATATTGCCGACAGCCATGGTCGGCAGCCCGCCCTCGTTGCGGATACGGTCTGAGAACGGCGTCTGGAACATGCGGCCATAGACCGGACGCGCCTTCGGGGTTGTCTGACCCGCGGAGACGTCGACCAGATCGACGCCGGCATCACGGAAGCGGCGAGCTATCTCGACCGCATCGTCCGGCGTGATGCCTTCCTCGCCCACCCAGTCGCAGGCAGAAATTCGAACAGACATCGGCTTGTGATCAGGCCAGACAGCGCGCATGGCGTTGAAGACCTCCAATGGCCAGCGCATGCGGTTATCCAATGACCCGCCGTATTCGTCCGTCCGTGCGTTGGACACCGGCGAAATGAAAGACGACAGCAGGTAGCCGTGAGCCGCATGAAGCTCGATCATGTCGAAGCCGGCGCGCTCAGCCATTTCGGCTGCGGCAACGAACTCCGCCTTGATCGCGTCCATCTCGGCAAGTGTGATCTCGCGCGGCACGGCATTGCCGTCTGACCAGGGGATCGCGGACGCGGAAACAAGTTCCCAGTTGCCGTCGTGAAGCGGCTTGTCCATGCCTTCCCAGCCGATCCGCGTGGAGCCCTTGCGGCCGGAATGGCCGATCTGGCAACAGATCTTGGCATCTGTTTCGGCATGCACGAAATCGGTCAACCGTTTCCAGGCTGCCTCGTGTTCTGGCGCATAGAGCCCCGGACAGCCTGGCGTGATCCGACCCTCGGCACTGACGCAAGTCATCTCGACAAAGACGAGACCCGCCCCGCCCTTGGCACGCTCGGCGTAATGGACCATGTGCCAGTCGGTCGGCGAACCATCAACGGCCTTGTACTGCGCCATCGGCGAGACGACGATGCGGTTCTTCAACTCCATCTCGCGCAGTTTGAACGGCGTGAACATGGGTGCGCGCACGGGAGAATTCGGGGAAACGCCGGCCTGGTTCATGAACCAGCGCTCGGCAGATTCCAACCATTTCGGATCCCGCAGACGCAGGTTCTCGTGGCTGATGCGCTGGGAACGGGTCAGCATGGAATAGTTGAACTGGACCGGATCGAGATGGAGATAACGCTCGACGTGTTCGAACCATTCCAGCGAGTTGCGTGCTGCCGACTGCAGACGCAGCACCTCCAGGCGCCGGTCTTCCTCGTAGCGCTTGAAAGCAGCGGCCATATCCGCTTCGGTGTGCAGGTATTCCGCGAGCGCAATTGCCGATTCAAAGGCAAGCTTGGTGCCGGAACCGATGGAAAAATGCGCCGTTGCGGCAGCATCGCCGAGCAGAACCACATTCTCGTGGCTCCACTTCTCGCACAAGACACGCGGGAAGCGGATCCAGGCGGAGCCCCGGATATGCTTGGCGTTTGTCATCAGCGGATGGCCGCCAAGGTGATCCTTGAAGATTTCCTCGCAGGTCCGGATGCTGTCTTCCTGGCTCATTTCGCCAAAGCCGAAAGCGTCAAAGGTTTCCTGCGTGCACTCCACGATGAAGGTCGCCGTTTCATCATCGAACTGGTAGGCGTGCGCCCAGACCCAGCCGTGTTCTGTTTCCTCGAAGATGAAGGTGAAGGCATCGGCAAATTTCTGATGCGTGCCGAGCCAGACGAACTGGCACAGGCGCTGATCGATGTCGGGTTTGAACGTGTCCTGATAGAGCGTGCGGGTCTTGGAATTCAGACCGTCGCTGGCCACTACGAGATCGTAGTCCTTGCGATAATCCTCGGCGCTGTCGACTTCGGTTTCGAACTTCAGGTTGATGCCGAGCTCGCGGGCGCGCTCCTGAAGGAGCAGCAGCAATTTCATGCGACCGATGCCGCAGAAACCATGCCCGGTGGAGACGAGACGCTCTCCACGCATGTGAAGGGCAATGTCGTCCCAATAAGCGAAATTCTCGCCGATGGCCTTGGCGCTGACGGCGTCGTTCACCGCAAGGTTCTGAAGGGTCTCATCGGAGAGCACCACGCCCCAGCCGAACGTATCGTCGGCGCGGTTGCGCTCGATCACGTCGATCTCGTGGGATGGGTCTCGCAGTTTCATCGAGATGGCGAAATAGAGACCGGCAGGTCCCCCGCCCAGACAAGCAATCCGCATACGAACCTCCCCTGCTGTGGTATGCTCAGCGAACCACAGGGAGATATTTATTTCAAGCCTAAAATTTCAAGCTTGAAATAAATGACGGTATCGATCTGCAAATCGTCTTTTATGTCAGGCTGGATACAGGTCCGGAACCGTTCAATGCGTCTCAGGAATTCGGGATATTGCCAGTCGATTCCCGCACCACGATCTCCCCGGCAATCGCTTCGTCGGCCGCAGCCTCCCCGGCAAAGATCCTTGCAACCGCTGACCCGGCCAGCTGTTCAATGGGCTGACGCAAGGTGGTCAGACGCGGGACGACGAGAGCTGCCAGTGCAATATCATCGAAGCCGGTGACGGAAAGATCCGCCGGAATGGCGATCTTCAGATCGCGGGCGCAGCGCAAGACACCGATGGCCTGCTGGTCACTTGCGGCGGCGATGGCTGTCGGGCGGGTCTCCCGGGAAGCGTCTTTCAGGATTGACCGGCCGATGTCTTCGCCGCTGTCGTAATCGAAATGACCTTCGTGGACAGTAAGCGTGATCGGATCTTCCGGCGTTGACAGGGCCTTGATCCGGGCAACAAAGCCCTCCCGCCGCTGGCGGGCCACTTCCATGGACTGCGGGCCGGCGATATAGGCGATGCGGCGATGGCCCAGGCCGACGAGGTGATCGGCGATCTTCGCCGAGCCGTCGAAATGGTCAGTGGCGACCAGCGGATAGGGACCGAAACGGCGGTCGAGCGAAACGATCGGCACGTCGGCCTTGTGTGTCTGGCCACCGTCGGAGGTTGCCACCACGATGACCCCGCACACGGCCCTGTCCAGCAATGCCGCGATCTGTGTCTGTTCGGCTTCCGCGTCGTCATGGGAATTTGCGAGCATCACGGAGTGGCCCCGCTTGGCGGCTTCCATTTCGATATTCTTGGCGAGCTGGGAAAAGAAAGGGTTGGTGATATCCGGCACCACGAGGCCGATCACGTCGATGCTGTTGGTACGCAAAGCCCTGGCAGCCAGGTTGGGCTTGTAGTCCAGCTCCTTCATAGCCGCGAGCACACGCTCCTTCAGGGGCTGCTTGACCGACTCGTTTTTGGACAGAACGCGGGAGACAGTACCAACGGACACACCGGCTTTGCGTGCGACGTCTTTGATTGTTGGCATGTTTTGCGTTTCTCCCCGCGCCCCAGGCGTTGCCCCCCTTGAACCATTCCTCGGTGATCTGATCAAGCAAATGAATGCATTCAGGCAATGCGTTGGGCGGGGAAAGCCTCCATCTCGTCCAGACGTGGCAACGATGTTGCCGCTCCCTTACGGGTTGTTGCCAGGGCCGCCGCCTGCATGGCGAACGAAATTGCATCCTCAATCGACTTGCCCGAGGCTATTCTTGCTGCAAAAGCACCGTTGAAACAGTCACCGGCGGCAACCGTATCGATGCTGCGAACCCTGGGCGCAGGCAAGGCGCCGGTACTGCCGTCGATTGACCAGGCAACTCCGTCTGCCCCCATGGTGACGACGGCCCCGCGCAAGCCCAAGCTGCGCAACGCACCAGCCGCCTCGCGGGCTTCGGCCAGTGTTTGCGGTTCTGTTCCCAACAGGCCGCCTGCCTCACCCGCATTTGGTGTCAGGATATCAAAGCTGGACAGAACTTCAGCGGGCCAGGCAGGGTTCGGTGCGGGTGCCGGATCCATGATGACCAGCGCACCCGCCTCACGGGCAATCCGCGCGGCGGCCAGCGATGTTTCCAGACCGATCTCGTTCTGCAGTAGCAGGACGCGGCTCTTGCGGAGGATATCTGCATATTTCGAGACATTTTCCGGTGACAGCCTGCCATTTGCACCGGCGGAGAGGCGGATAATGTTCTGCCCGTCAGGGCCGACATCAATGAAGGCAAGACCGGTTGCGGTGTTGGTCATTTCCTCCAGAAGGATCGCAACCCCTTCTGGCCTCAGAGCTGCGGCGGCTTCCGCCCCAAAACCATCTTTGCCGACGGCGCCGATGAAGTTGACACTGGCTCCCAGACGGGCGGCAGCGACGGCCTGGTTGGCCCCCTTCCCGCCCAGCGAGGTGACGGTTTCGCGAACGGAAATCGTCTCGCCAATTTTCGGCCAGCGGGCGAGATAGCTGGTGAGGTCGATATTGATGCTGCCGACAACGGTAACGGACGTCAAAACGCAACTCCGCTGATAAGAATGATGTTGGCGTAGGGGGTCACCTCGCCGGTGCGGATCACGGCCCTGGCCGTTTGCGTCCGGTGCTTGAAAGCCTCGTGCGTAAGCCTTGAAACGGTAATCGCCTTACCCGTCTCCTCCGCCCAGGAAGCCACTTCATGCTGCATCAACGAGGTCAGTTCCGCAGATGCCTCCTCTGCCCAGACGGCACCTTCAATGACGAGTTCGGACTTCAGTGCGGTCAGCAGTTCGCGAAAGCTCGGCACCCCTGCAGTGACGGCAAGGTCGATCACCTTCACACCGGCCGGGACAGGCAGACCGGCATCGGCAACCACGATTTCGTCCATATGCCCGAGAGAGGCGACAAGCGCACTCAGGTGGCGGTTCAACAGGGCTGTGCGTTTCATTTGGCGGCGTACTTTGCACGGTAGTAGTCGAGGATGACGGCAACGATGATGACGACACCGGTGATCATCTGGCGCATGAAGTCGCTGAGGCCAATCAGGATGAGACCGTTTGCGAGAACACCGATGATGAAGGCCCCCAGCAGCGTCCCGATGACCGATCCGCGCCCGCCGCTGAGGCTGGTGCCGCCAATGATGACGGCAGCAATGGCATTGAGTTCAAAGCCGATGCCGGCAATCGGGCTGGAGATGTTGAGGCGTGCCATATAGACGACCGCGGCAATCCCGGCGGTCAGACCGCAGATGGTGAAGGCGGCGATCTTGTAGCGAGCCACCGAATGACCGGCCAGCCGGACAGCTTCCTCGTTGTTGCCGATACCGTAGATCAGACGGCCGAAGACCGTGAAGTTCAGCACGAACCAGGCAATGAACACCAGCACAAGCGCCACCAGGAACACTACCGGCACGCCGTAGACCATGGCGGATCCGAATTCCTCGAACGCGAAGGGGAAGGAATAGATGGTCTGTGCCTCGGAAACCTGCAGCGCTGCGCCGCGGGCAATGTTCAGCATGCCGAGCGTGATGATGAAGGACGGCAGCGACCAGTAGGCACTGATGGCGCCGTTGAGAAAGCCGCAGAAGACGCCGGTCAGGGTGGCTGCGACCACGGCTAGCGCAATCGCCTCAGCCGGGCCAAAGCCGGGCAAGGTAATCGCCTTGCCGGCAACAACGGCGGCAAAGGCCATGACGGATCCGACAGACAGATCGATGCCGCCGATCAGGATCACGAAAGTCATGCCGACGGCCAGCACAAGGTTGATGGTGATCTGGGTCAGGATGTTGGTGATGTTGTTGGGCGTCAGAAAGTGCTCGGTGAAGAGCGAGAAAAAGACGATCAGCGCCAGCAGGGCCAGGCCGATGCCTGCGTTGTGCAACACCGTCCGGATGGAGAACTTCGGTGCGGCGGCGGCCGTTTCACTCAAGGTTTCGGTTGTCATTTGTCGTTTTCCCCGGCGCTCGGCGTTTGCCCGTAGGCCAGTTTCAGAATGTTTTCTTCAGAGAAATCCGGTCGTTTCACTTCGCCCTGGATCTCATGTTCGGCAAGCACCAGAATGCGATCGGCCAGTGTCATCAGCTCCGGCATTTCCGAAGAGACGACAAGCAAGGCAACCCCTTCTCGGGCCAGGTCTTTCAGAATGGCGTAGATTTCCGCCTTGGCGCCGACGTCCACACCGCGTGTCGGCTCGTCGAGCAGCAACACCTTCGGATTGCGCGCCAGCCATTTGGCCAGAACAACCTTCTGCTGATTGCCGCCGGAAAGGCTCGAGGCAGGATCCGAGGCCCGTCCGTATTTGAGGGTCAACCGGGCGGCGCTTGCGATGGCCTGGCGCGTTTCCTCGGCCAGCTTCAAAAGCCCCTTGCGCGAGACCAAGCCCATGTTGGCCAGCGATATGTTGGCAGCAATGGGCATGTCCAGAATGAGGCCTTCGTCCTTGCGATCTTCGGTGACAAAACCGATGCCCGCAGCAATGGCGTCACGCGGCCCCTTGAAGCGCACTTCCGCGCCATCACGGTAGATCTTGCCGGACTTGAGCGGATCGATCCCGAAGATGCCGCGCAGGATTTCGGTACGCCCTGCCCCGACAAGTCCGGATATCCCGACGATCTCGCCGTAACGCAAATCAAGTGAAACCCCGTTTGTCCCGGGATTTGCAACGGTCAGAAGGTCTTCCAGCCTCAATGCGCTTGCGCCAAGCGCATGGCCATCGGGCTGTTCGTCCTGTTCGGCGGCAAGCTTGCGCCCCACCATCCGCTGCACAACACCTTCCGGAGTGGTCTCGCTGATCAGATCGGTCGCAATGGTCTTGCCGTTTCGAAACACGGTGACACGGTCACAGATGGCAAACACCTCATCAAGGTGGTGCGAGACGAATACCACGGTGACCCCGTCCGCCTTGATACCGGCAACGATGTCAAACAGGCGTCTGGTCTCGCGTTCCGTCAGGGTTGCGGTCGGCTCGTCCAGGATCAGGATCCGGCTTTTCGACTGCAACGCCCGGGCAATTTCGACCAGCTGGCGATGGGCAATTCCGAGAGAGCGGACTGGAGCGGTGACGTCCACATCCGTCAGTCCGATTGCATCCAGTGCCTTGCGCGCGCGCCGGTTCATTTCCTTGCGGTCCAACAGACCGAGGCTGTTCTTCGGCAGATGTTCTATGGAGATATTTTCGGCGATGGTGAGGTGTTCAAGCAGGTTGAATTCCTGATGAACCACCTGAACGCCATGATCCTTGGCGTCATGCGGGCTCATGGGGCGGTAAGGTTCGCCAGCCAGGGCGATCTGACCTGCGTCGTAGGGAAACACGCCTGAGAGGATCTTGATAAGTGTGGATTTGCCGGCGCCGTTTTCTCCGACGAGCGCATGAACCTCGCCTTCATCCAGGGAGAAACTGACCCCGTCCAGTGCCTTGACGCCACCGAAATGCTTTTTCAGACCCTCGACCGTCAGGAAAGCACGGTCCGGTGCAGCGGCGGGCGCTGCGGCAAGCGATGCTGCTGCCATGGTGCGTCCAGTCGTTTTTTGATGGATAAACAGCTCCCGCCCTGAAGCTGACCGGGCGGGAGCGTTCTTGAGACTGCTTACTTCGCAGTCACCAATTCGATCGGCGTCTTGACCCAGCCCTGAAGCTGCTCACCGGTCGAAACGACGTCGAGCGCCATATCGATGGCATTGGCCGCCATGTCCGTGCCGAACTGGTCGACGGTTGCCAGCATCCGGCCGTCTTCGATCATCGGGCCGACTGCAGGAATGTTGTCGAAACCAATGACTTCAATGTCGGTGCGGCCGGCGCTTTCCAGTGCCTTTACAACGCCAATCGCCATGGAGTCGTTGGCCGCCATCACGCCCTGAACGTCGGGATGCGCTGTCAGCATTGTGGCGAAGACCTGGTTGGCTTCTTCGGTTTCCCAATGCGCTGTCCGGCTGTCGAGCAGGTCCAGCTTGTACTCGGCAACAGAGTCTTCAAAGCCCAGGCGGCGCTGCGTGGCATTGTCCGCACCCGGGTTGCCCTCGATGATGACAACCTTTGCGCCCTCACCCAGCTTCTTGCCCAGTGCATCACCGGCAAGCTTGGCACCGCCGCGGTTGTCCGGGCCAACGAACGCGAGTTCTACGCCCTGTTGCTTCTTGGCTTCCTCGTCAAGCGCCACATCGAAGTTGACCACGACGATACCGGCTTCCATCGCCTTTTTCAGCGGACGGACCATGGCGCGGCTGTCGGCCGGAGCGACAACGATGGCGTCAACGCCCTGCGTGATGAAGTTTTCGACCGCATTGATCTGGGATTCAAAGTCGGTCTCGTTCTGCATGCCGACGGCCTTGAGCTCATAGTCGCCACGGCGCTTCTGGTGCTCCTCGGCACCAACCATCATGTTCTGAAAGAACTCGTTGGCCAGTGATTTCATGATCAGGCCCACCACCGGCTTGTCGTCGGCAAGAGCGGTTCCACCAAGCAAAGCGAGGCCGGTCGCTGCCGCGGCAGCGATTTTCAATAACTTCATGATTTTCCTCCCAAAAAGGCTGCACCTCTCACGCCATTCCAAGGGCGCTATCAGGCTGCACAATTGAAAGCACGGCCGAATTACAACGTCAATATGAAACGTTTCATTTTTTTGAATGCATTCATTTCATGCGTAGAAATAGCGAGTGATTTCAGGATCTTTCACCTGAATTTAAACGTGAAAAAATTTGCTCGAGAGCGTAATGGCGCAGCAAAAAGGGGCCGAATCCAGCCCCCCTGACTTCCTACCTGACTGCAAAGGTACAAACGGTTGCAGATGCACAAACCGGATAACAGAGCGCGCGAAGTCTTGCAGGTTTCGAAGCATCAGCGACCGGAACGCGATGGCGTGACGCGCAATGCAGGGCCTACTCGCCATCCACTTGGCACCCGGCCCTGGTTTGAAAGCCTCTACTCCTCGCGGCCCTCGTTTTCCCGATCGCGCTCGTAGTGTCTGGAAATCGGAAATTCCGGCAGCCAGGCTTCGCGGCGGATGGTCCAGAGCTCGTAGGTCGGGGTCATTTGGTCGGGTGCGTCCAGCGCTCCCAGATGCACCTCGGTTTCATCACCCGTTTGCGAAAAAACGGACGACCCGCACCGAGGACAGAAAGATCGCCCCCGATACGCGCCCGTTTCTCCTTCGTGGCTTACGGCATCCTGCGGAAAGACAGCAGAGGCGTGGAACAGCGCCCCATGATGCTTGCGGCAGTCAAGACAATGGCAAAGGCCGACCCGATACGGTTCGCCTTCTGCAACGAACCGGACATTCCCGCACAGGCAGCCACCGGTGTATCGCTTCATGATCCCATCTTCCTTCGGCCGTCTGGATGTCGCGCAAATCTGTTCGGACCTGTCGATACATGATCCGGCCGAGGCTGATCAATCCTCAGATGCAGCGTCCGCCGTCAACTTCCATCGCAACTCCGGTAATCATGCCCGCCTCGTCCGAGCACAGGAAACAGGCGGCGTTGCCCATGTCTTCCGGTGTCGAAAAACGGCCGATGGGAATGGTGGAGAGGAACTTGGCACGCATTTCCGGCGTGTCTTCACCCATGAAGCTTTTCAGAAGCGGCGTTTCGCCGGCCACCGGGCAAATTGCATTGACCCGCACGCCCGACGGGGCGAGTTCAACCGCCATCGTCTTTGTCGCGGTGATCATCCACCCCTTGGAGGCGTTGTACCAGTTGAGCCTGGGACGCGGGCTGAGGCCTGCGGTAGAAGCCACATTCAGGATCGCCCCCTTGCCGGCTTCCGTCATGGCCGGGACGAAGTGCTTCGCGGTCAGATAGACCGACTTGCAATTGACCGCGAGGACCCGGTCGAACTCTTCTTCCGTAACGTCCTGCATCAGTTTGGGCAGATGCGTGATACCGGCATTGTTGACCAGGATATCGACTCCGCCGAGCAGCGAGGAGGCAACATCGGCCAAGTGGCTGACGCTGTCATTGCTGGAGACATCCGTCTTGATGGCCAGTCCGCCAACTTCCGCGGCAATTTCCTCTGCAAGCTCCAGGTTCAGGTCGGCGACCATGACCTTTGCGCCTTCTGCTGCGAACTTGCGCACGATGCCAGCACCAAAGCCCGAGGCCCCACCCGTGACAATCGCCTTCTTTCCTTCAAGTCTCATGCAAACCTCCCGATCTTGGTTCCTTGCTCTCCAGCATCATCCCGGCTGAGCGAAGCGCGAGCCGGGATCGGGGAGCTACAATCAATTGTTCTTTGTACGCGCATCGAATTGAGCGTCCGGGCGTTCATCCGTGAAACGCCGCAACGGTCTTCAGCGTGGTGAAGCCGTAAAGCGCCTCGAACCCCTTTTCCCGGCCGTGACCGGACTTGCCCATACCGCCGAACGGCAGCTCGACACCACCACCGGCACCGTAGTTGTTGATGAAAACCTGACCGGTCTGGATCTTTTTGGCGAGCCGCATCTGGCGGGCACCGTCGCGGGTCCACAGGCTCGCGACAAGGCCGTAGTCCGTGCCATTGGCAATCGAGATTGCTTCTTCCTCGTCGTCAAAGGGAATGATCACCTGCACCGGGCCGAAAATCTCGTCCCGTGCCAACACGTGGCCGGGTGAAACGCCGGCAAAAAGGGTCGGGCAGACGTAGTTCCCGCCTTCCGGTGCGTCCTGCAACACACCTTCCGCCACCTTTTGCAGGTCCGCCCCCCGATCCAGAAAACTTGAGACGATGTCTTTCTGCTTGGCCGAGATCAACGGTCCGACATCGAGATCGTTCAGTGCAGGCCCGACCGTCAGCGACCCATAGCGAGCCGCCATGCGCTCGGTTACCTGATCAAGAACGGACCTGTGCACCAGAATGCGTGAGGAAGCCGAGCAGGTCTGCCCGGCGTTCTGGATGCCTGCGTTCACCAGGAATGGCAGGGCAGCATCCAGATCGGCATCTTCGAACACAAGCTGAGGCGACTTGCCGCCGAGCTCCAGCGTTACCGGCACGACATTCCGGGCTGCCGCCGTCTGCACCTGAACACCGGTTGCAACCGACCCGGTGAAAGAGATGTGGTGAACACGCGGATGTGCGGTCAAGGCCGCGCCGGCTTCCGACCCAAGACCCGGAACCACGTTCAGCGCACCGTCAGGCAATCCGGCCTGGCGAGCGAGATCGGCAAAGGCGAGCGCCGTCAGGCAGGCGTCTTCCGCCGGTTTCAGCACACAGGCATTGCCTGTTGCCAACGCCGCGCCAACTGACCGGCCGATGATTTGCATCGGGTAGTTCCAGGGCACGATATGCCCGGTAACGCCGTGCGGTTCGCGCAAGGTGTAGACCGTGTACCCATCGAGATAGGGAATTGTCTCGCCATGGAGCTTGTCTGCAGCCCCGCCATAAAATTCCAGATAGCGGGCAAGAGCGACAGCGTCTGCGCGTGCCTGTTTCAACGGCTTGCCGACGTCGATCGATTCGATCCGCGCCAGATGGTCGACCTTTTCCAGCACCAGCTCGCGCAGGCGAAACAGGAACCGGCCGCGCTCGGCGGCGTTGGTTCGCCCCCACTCGCCTGCCATGGCGGCTTCGGCCGCATCCACCGCTGCATCGATATCAGCCGCTCCACCGCGGGCAATCGCACCGATGCGTGCCCCGGTCGAAGGATCGTTGAGCGGCAGTTCTCCGCCTCCTGCCGGATCCACCCACTTTCCGCCGATCAGGCATTTGGCCGGATCGAACCAAAGGTCCAGTTCCTGGGTCATGGGTTCCTCCCCTAAAGGATGCCGGCCGGAAGGACCGGTGCGGCAGCAACAAGTTGTTGGGTATATGGATGGTTCGGCTGGTCGAAGACCGTGTCCGTCGGACCTTGCTCGACAATCTTGCCGGATTTCATCACCAGCACCCGATCCGTTATCGAACGGACCACGCTTAGATCGTGGCTGATGAAGAGGTACGTCAGGCCAAACCTGTCGGCCAGATCCGCCAGTAGGTCGAGCACCTGGGCGCGAACGGACACATCGAGCGCTGAAACTGCTTCGTCGAGAATGATCAGGTCCGGCTTGATGATGAGCGCACGTGCGATTGCGATGCGCTGACGCTGCCCACCGGAAAACTCGTGTATGTATTTGTGGGCATCCGACCCGCTCAGACCCACGCTTTCAAGAGCTTCGGCAATTGCCGCGTCTCGCTCGGCCCCTTTGGGTGGGTCAGAGAGCAGATGGAAAGGTTCCGTGATCAGCCTGTCCACACGCCAGCGCGGATTAAAGCTTCCATAGGGGTCCTGAAAGACCACCTGCATGCGCCGGCGCACGATCTGGTTGGCGTGGTGATGGGTGAAGACAGGTAGACCGTCGAACAGGATTTCGCCGCCCTGCACTTCTTCCAGACCCAGGATAGCACGCGTCAGTGTGGACTTGCCGCAACCCGATTCACCCACAAGACCGAGGCTCTCGCCCTTGCGGATCTCGAAGCTGACGCCATCAACAGCACGAAACTGCGTGGTCTTGCCCCACCATCCGTGTGTATGTCCGGTATAATCGCGCACGACATCACGCACCTGCAGCAGGGGCTGCTCCAGCGTTTCGTTGCCGCGTTCGGGCACATGGGCGGAGGCTTCCAGCAGCGCACGCGAATAGGGATGCTGCAGATTGCCGAAGAGCGTCTTGGCCGGACCGCTTTCGACCACCTCGCCCTGACGCATGATCACCAGATCGTCGGCAAGGTCGGCCACGACCGCGAGGTCGTGGCTGATCAGCATCAGCCCCATGCCGTCCTCGGCGACGAGACGCTTCAGAAGTTCCAGGATCTGTGCCTGGGTCGTGACATCCAGTGCAGTGGTCGGTTCGTCGGCAATCAGAAGCTTGGGCTTGAGCGCAATGGCCATGGCGATGACCACTCTCTGGCGCTGACCGCCGGAGAGTTCGTGCGGATACCGGCTTAACGGAAACCGTTCCTGCGGTAGTTCCGCGCGTTGCAGGGCATCCGCTGCGCGAACCATTGCTTCGGCTTTCGAAACGTGCTCGTGGATCAGGATTGTCTCGGCAACCTGGTCGCCGATGGTCTTCAGCGGATTGAGCGCGGTCATCGGCTCCTGGAAGACCATGCCGACGTCCCGCCCGCGCAGGCCACACATTTCGGCTTCGCTAAGCGACAGGATATTTTTGCCCGACAGATTGATCGAACCAGTACAGGAAGCGCCGCCCGGTAACAGCTGCAGCACGGAAAAGGCCGTGATCGACTTGCCTGATCCACTCTCGCCGATCACCCCGAGAATACGGCCCGGCGCCACTTCCATTGAGACATTCCGGAGGATCTGAAGACCGTGAATGGAAAGCGACAGGTTCCTTATGGTCAGAAGGCTCATGTCCGGGCCCTCCTGAGTTTCGGATCGAGACTGTCCCGCAGGCCATCGCCAAGCAGGTTCAGTCCAAGCACCGTCAGAAGGATGGCAAGGCCCGGAAACAGCGCCAGATGAGGCGCGAGCGATATCATCGTCTGGCTGTCTGCCAGCATCCGCCCCCAACTGGCAGTCGGCGGCTGTGCTCCGAGACCGACATAGCTGAGCCCCGCTTCGGCGAGAATGCCCAGAGAGAACTGGATCGTGCCCTGAACGATCAGGAGATTGGCGACGTTGGGCAGGATGTGTTCCAGCGAAATACGCGCCGAGCCTTTGCCCGCGACCCGCGCCGCCAGAATGTATTCCCGGTTCCAGAGCGACAGCGCGGCGCCGCGCGTCAGGCGGGCGAAGACCGGGATGTTGAAGATGCCGATGGCGATGATGGCGTTGAGCGCCGACGCCCCGAAGACGGCAGTGATCATGACCGCGATCAGAAGGCTTGGAAACGCAAACACAAGGTCATTGGCGCGCATGATGATCTCGTCCATCAGGCCGCCTTTCCTGGCAGCTGCCGCAAGACCGAGCGGCACACCAACAGCCATGCCGATGCCGACAGCCACCAGGGCAACGGCAATGGACGTTCGTGCACCGACCATGATCATGCTGAGAATATCCCGCCCGAACTGATCGGTACCGAAGGGGTGCAGCCAGCTTGGCGGCTTCATGCGGTTGGCGATATCCAGCACTGTCGTGTCATACGGAACCCAGACGAGGCTGATAAGCGCGGCGGCCGTGAACAGAAGCGTCAGAATGGCGCCTGGCAGCAGTGTGCGGCTGTGGAACAGGACGCTCATCAACGTCGCCTCCGCAGTCTCGGATCGACCCAGGCATAGGCCATATCGACAGTGAAGTTGACGACGATGACCGCAAAGACCAGCAGCATCACGACGCTTTCGACCACGATCAGGTCGCGCGCGCTGATCGACTGAAAGACCAGCCTGCCGAGGCCCGGCAGGAAGAAGACGTTTTCAATGATGATTGCGCCCGCCAGCAGGAAGGAGAATTGCAGCCCGAGGATCGTCAACACCGGAATAAGGGCGTTGCGCACCGCATGACGCCAGAGTGCCTTTCCCTTGCTGAGACCCTTGGCACGGGCAGTGCGGATGAAGTCCTCTCCCAGCGTGTCCAGCAGGCTGGAGCGCATGACCCGTGTCAGGATGCTCGCCTGCGGCAGGGCCAGGGCGATGGCCGGCAGTGTCAGCGCTTTCATGGCAGCGAAGAATCCCGCGTCCCACCCGGGAAATCCGCCGGCAGAAAACCAGCGCAGATTGATGGCAAAAACCAGCACCATCAGCATCGCGAACCAGAAGTTGGGGATGGCGATGCCGAGCTGGGTCACGCCCATGACAGCGCCATCGGCGTGGGAGCCCCGGCGCGAGGCAGCCCAGATACCGGCAGGAAAAGCGATCAAGGTGCTCAGCACCAGAGCATAGACTGCGAGCGGCAGAGACACCCAAAGCCTATCGGCGATCATGCCTGCAACGGGTGTGCGATATGTGTAGGACGTGCCGAAATCGCCAACCAGAAGACCACCTGCCCAGGCTGCATAGCGCTCAAGGATGCTGCCGCCAAGGCCCAGCTCCTCGCGCAGGGCTGCAAGCGTGTCTTCCTGGGCGTTGAGGCCAAGCATGTAGGACGCCGGATCACCCGGCACCACTTCCAGCGCCAGGAAGATTATCACCGACGCGGCCACGAGGCTGAGCCCCAGGGACAGAAGGCGTTTCAGGAAATATTGCAGCATGAACGCGTCGCGTGCCTATCGGCAGTCAGATACCGGCAAAAGGAAAGGAGTGAAGGTGGATGCCCGCACACCGGGCGCGAGCATCCGCTTTGCGGTATGGGTCAGTCTTCCCAGTAGACCGCCGTCAGATCCGTTGCCTGGGTCGGCTGGTTTTCCCAGAGCCCCTTGATCTTGGCGTCGGCGATGGTCGGGAAAGCGAGCTGGAACAGGTAGGTGTTGACGTAGTCCCTGGAGATCGTCTCCTGAGCCTGTTTCAGAAGGTCGGAGCGTTTTGCCGGATCGTTCTCCGCAGTCAGATCGGCAATGAGCTTCTGGAAGTCCGCATTGTCATACTGGAAATAGTAATCCGGCCGGGCATAGATGCCGATATCCATCGGCTCGGTATGGCTGACGATTGTCAGGCCGAAATCCTTGCCCTTGAAGACCTGCTCCAGCCACTGCGCCCATTCCAGGTTGGTGATTTCCGTTTCGATACCGACGGCACGGAGCTGAGCGGCGATGATCTCCCCGCCCCGGCGAGCATAGGATGGCGGCGGCAGCTTGAGCGTGGTGGTGAAACCATCCGCATAGCCGGCCTCGGCCAGCAGCTTCTTGGCGAGGTCCGGATCGTACTGGCTGCTCCCCGTCAGATCGACGTAGTCAGGGTTATGCGGCGCGAAATGCGTTCCGATCGGCGTGCCGTAGCCGAACATCGCGCCATCGATGATCGCTTGCCGGTCAACCGCGTGGGCAATCGCTTCGCGCACCTTGATGTTGTCGAGCGGCGGCAACTTGTTGTTGGCTGCAAGAATGGTCTCGCCTTCGGTAGAGCCTACCAGCACCTGGAAGCGGGCGTCGGCCTCGAACTGCGGCAGGTTTTCCGGCGCCGGAAAACCGACGAAAGCGTTGACGTCTTCCGCCATCACGGCCGCGAAGGCAGCCGTCGGATCGGAAATGAACTTGAAGGTGACCTTGTCGAGCTTGGCCGGTTCACCCCAGTAGTCTGCGTTCTTTTCCAGATCGATCCGGTCGCCCTGTACCCAGTCGGTGAACTTGAACGCGCCCGTTCCAACCGGCTTGCTCTTGATATCGCCAATGGATTCCGGAGCGACAATAACCGCATCGCCCCAGGCCATGTTGAACAGGAAACTGCCGTTCGGCTCCTTGAGCGTTACCTTCACGGTCAGCGGATCAACCACTTCCACGCTCTCGATACCGGCAAACAGCGCTTTCTGGGCGTTCTGACTGTCGTCTGCGCGGGCACGATCGAGGCTGAACTTGACGTTGTCCGCCGTCAGATCCGATCCATCGTGAAATTTCACGCCGTCGTGCAGCTTGAAGGTATAGGTCTTGCCGTCCTCGGAAATCTCCCAGCTTTCGGCCAGCCCGGGATTAACCGAACCATCCGGACCGAAGCGGGTCAGGCCTTCGAAGACGTTGGAGTAAAGGACAGAATCAATCGCGCCTGCAGCGGCACCAGTCGGGTCCAGATGTGGCGGTTCCAGTTGCATGGCAACCACGATATCGCTCTTTGCATGGGCCATTCCCATGCTCGCTGCCAGCGCCAAAGCACTGACCAGACCCAATCCAAACTTACGCAAACGCATGACTTCCCCCTTTATTGAGGCTGCTTTCGCAAGGCCTTGCCAACAGCTCGATCAGCGTACGGCCCATGACCTTCGCAGAATCGAGCATGTCATCCACTCCCACATATTCGTCCGGTTTATGTGCCAGATCCAGAATGCCCGGGCCATAGGCGATACAATTTTTCAGTTTGCCGATACGATCGATATGCTTCTGGTCGTAGGTACCCGGGCTGACGACATATTCAGCTTCACGGCCCATGGTTTCGGCAATGGCCTTGGCGACGGTCCGCACGACGGGCGCATCCTTTTCGGTCATGGTGGGCAACACCCTGTGCAGTTCCCTCAAGTCGTAGCGGAACTTGTCGCGCCGTCCTTCAACCGTCTTCAGAACTTCCAGGACTTCCGCCTGCACGTCGTCGATATTCTCTTCCAGCAGGAACCGGCGGTCGATCACCATCCGGCAACTGTCCGGCACGCAGGGGCTCGGAAGACCCGTGAAATCCGCGTCGCCTTCCGATTGACCACCGTGGATGGAATTGATGTTGAGCGTCGACTGTTTCGCGCCTTCCGGCACCACCGGCATTTCGGTGCGCTTTTGCGCGAGCGCCGGAAACAGGCTCTGCTCCATCTCGTCGATCACCGCTCCCATGTGCCGGACAGCACAATCGCCGAGGAACGGCATCGAGCCGTGAGCGATCTCTCCGAATGTCTCCAGCTCGGCCCACCACACCCCTCGGTGACCGAGGCAGATCCGGTCCTTGTTCAGCGGCTCGGGAATGATGACATGCTGAACCCGGTCCGGACTGAAATAGCCCTTGCCTGCAAGATAGGCGACGCCGCCGTAGCCACCCGATTCCTCGTCGGCCGTTCCGCTGATCTCGATAGCTCCGGCAAAGTCCGGACAGACCGCAAGGAATGCCTCGGCTGCAACGATGCTGGCGGCAAGGCCGCCCTTCATGTCGCAGGCGCCTCGGCCGTAAATCTTGCCGTCGACAAGTTCCCCGCCGAACGGATCCTTTGTCCAGCCGTGGCCGACGTCGACAACGTCGATATGACTGTTGAAGTGCACGCATTCGCCTGGCCGGTCGCCATCCCGACGCGCGACGATATTCCAGCGCGGATACTTGTCGCTGTCGCCGGGTGTTCCATGCGCCCGGATCAGTTCGATGTCGAAGCCGGACCTGGACAGTCGCTTCTGCAGATAATCGCAGATATCGCGGTAGTTCTCGCCGGGCGGGTTGAGCGTGGGAATGCGCAGAAGGTCCTGGGTCAACGCGATCAGATCCTCGCGCCTTCCGTCGATCTCCCGGATCAGGTCGTCTGCTAGCGCCATCCCGTCTCAGCCTCCCCTTGGTAAAAGCAACGAGAACTATGCTACCGTCAAACTACGGTGCCAATACCGTAGGAACACGGTGGAACATGACAGACCTCGACCAACTGGCCTTCGAAAACGCGCCCATGGGTTTGGCGCTGACCGAAAACCGTATCATTCGTGCCTGCAATCAGACATTCCTTGAGATGTTCGGGTTCAAGAAGTCTCAGCTGATCGGGCAGAGTTTCCGGCTGCTCTACGGCACGGATCAGGAATTTCACCAGATCCGCGACATTGGCCTGGAGCCCTTGCGACGGTCCCTGCCCTACACGGATGAGCGGTTGATGCGCCGGTCCGATGGAACGCCAATCTGGTGCCGGTTTCGGGCGCGAACGCTGACGCCGGAAACACCGCTGGCACGGATCGTCCTGAGTTTCGCCCTGATCGACAATGCTGCTGCCGGGCCGAAGCTGACACCGCGCGAACGCGATGTCCTGCTGCTTCTTTCCCAGGGACAGACCAGCAAGGAAATGGGCCGTGTCCTGAGCCTGTCTCCAAGAACCGTTGAGGATGTGCGCGCGCGGCTGTTGAAGAAGTTTCAGGTCAAAAGCGTTGCCGTGCTGCTGTCCCGGCTTTCCGGACAATAGACGGCACGCTTCTGTTCACTTGTTACTCGCCTGGTTTCAAACCATTGGGCTTGAAGGCCCCGCCGAAGGGCGACGGATTGGCTTTCACCGGCGCTTCAACCGGCGCCGTGGACGCAGGTGCCTGGTTCTGCTGTTGCGCTTCCATCTTCCGGCGCTGCTCCTCCAGAAGTTCCTGCTGACGCGCGCGCTTGTCATCGAGGATCTGCTGTTTGCAAACGCCAGCATCGTGCTGCGAACCCTGATAGGTGGCAAAGCCTGCAACACCCAGAAGGATCACGAAGATCGTCAGCGGGTGGACGAGCGTTCGCAGAACCGGATTGCCGTAAATGCGGGAACGCGCAGCTGTGCCGGTCCGCATCACTTCCTTCCGCCGCATGTGGGCTTCGTGGACCACTGCCCCGATCAGCGTAATACCGATGATGATGACCGCCAGCGCCGACAAGGAAGGGTCTGTCCCATGACGGACCTTGGAAGCCAGTGCCGTGGTGAACGTATTGCCGGAGAGGATCGTGAAGACGGTGGTGTTGTAGTTCTCGAAAGACGCCAGGAAGGTCAGAAACGCGGCAGAGCCGATGGCCGGCCACAGGAACGGCAACAGGATCTTGCGGAAGGCCTGTCCCGGCGTCGCGCCGAGGTCGAGCGCGGCTTCCGTCAGGATCGGATCGAATCGCTGAAGTCTTGCGAGAAACACCAGCATTGCATAGGCGGAAATAAAGGTGACCTGACCGGCAAGCGTCAGGAACATGCCGTTATAGAAGATCGAACCGTAGTCCGCCCCGACGGACCTGCCGAAAGCGCCCCAGAAGACAATGGTCGAGATGCCGAGAACGACGCCCGGAATGAGGATAGGCGTGATCAGCACCGTGTAGAGCGCCGCACGCAGGCGCGGTCCGAGCTCCGATAGCGCAAGCGCTCCCGCCAGCCCGATCGGCACGGCAATGACCACCACACTGATGGCGATCACCAAGCTGTTGGCCAGCCCGCTCATAAGACGGTCATTGGCGAAGAGGACACCAAACCAATCCGTCGTGAAGCATTCCCATGGCGTGATCCGCGGGAAAGAGGACGAATTGAACGCCGTGATCACCATGATGATCAACGGCCCGAACAGGAAGGTGAAGAAAAGCAGGGAGAAGCCTGCCGCGACCACGCGGCCGCCTGTGCCCCGGTTCATCGGCCGATCTCCCCGATGGAGACCTTGAAGATCCGCATCAGCATCATGACGAAGGAAATGCAGACAATCAGCAGGATCACCGCATAGGCCGAACCGCGTTGCCAGTTGGCGCTCTCGTTGAACCACTGGTAGATGAGCTGGGTGAACCAGAGATTGGAAGGACCGCCGAGAATCTGGGGTGCTGCAAGCGCACCTGCCGTCAGCATGAACACCATGGTTGCCCCGGAGGCGATGCCCGGCTTGGCAACCGGCAGCACCACCCGCCAATGCACCCGCCACCAGCTTGCGCCCATGTCCCTTGCCGCTTCGATCTGGTTGCGGTCGAGCGCCTCGACAGCATTGAAGATCGGGAACACCATCAGAAGGATGTAGGCATAGGTCAGCCCGGAATAGAGCGCGACGTCAGCCCGGATGAAATCGACGGGCTGATCCCATAACCCCACCGACATGCCGATGCCGTTGATAAGGCCCGTTGAGCCGAACAGGACACGGAAGGCAAAGGCACGCAGGATCTCGTTGACCCAGAAAGGCACGATCAGGCCGATGACCATCATCCGCGCCGCGACGCCAGTGGCCGAATGAGCGAGAATGAAGGCGATGGGGTAGCAAAGCAGAATGTCGATACAGGTGACGAACACCGCCGCGATCAGGGTCTTGAACAGGATACCGATATCGAGCGTGTTGACCGTGCCGTCGTTGCCTTGGAAAAAATATGAATAGTTTTCAAGAGTATAGACATCTTGCGGTCCACCGACATCAGCTGCCGGCAGGTTGAACCGAAAGGAATAGTCAAGCATTGCCACCTGCGGCAGCGTGATCAGGCAGATGACCCAGAACAGGACCGCCACGGCAACGAACGATGCAGCGCCAAGACCGTGCTTGCCGGAAATTTCCCTGAATACGTTTTGAAGCGCTTTCATCCTCACGCTCCCGCAAGTGCGCCATGCGGCAGGACGATTGCCTGCTCAGGCGTGAAGCCGAGCGATACAGCACCACCGGAGAGATTGTCCGGCGCACCGCCGAGGTTGACCCGGGTGAGCCGAAGCTGGACACCGTTCGCTTCCAGGAACATCTGCCGCGAATTGCCTTCGAACTCTTCTTTCACCCAATTTGCTGTCAGGCTGTTGGGGGCACCATCGCCAAGGCTCAGTTGCTCAGGCCGAATGAACAGGATGCAGTCTTCGCCCGCCTTGTATTGACGTCCGCCTGCTGCCCTTCCCTGCAGGCGGCCGAGTGGCGTTTCAACGGAAACCAGCGCTTCCGACTGCTGGGCGACCTTGCCTTCGATGGCATTGGTCTCGCCCACGAATGAGGCGACAAACGAAGTCTTCGGCCGATTGTAGATGGTTTCCGGCGGGTCGACCTGCTCGATAACGCCGGAGTTCATGACCGCGACGCGGTCCGACATCGTCAGGGCCTCACCCTGATCGTGGGTGATATAAATGAAGGTCAGCCCGACGCGCTGCTGGATAGCACGCAATTCGGTGCGCATGTGGTGGCGCAGTTTCAGGTCGAGCGCGGACAGTGGCTCATCAAGAAGCAGAATATCCGGCTCGACCGCCAGCGCACGGGCAATCGCCACGCGCTGTCGCTGACCGCCGGAAAGTTCGTGCACCTTTTTGTCGCCGACACCGGGAAGCGCGATCATGTCCAGAAGTTCGTCTGCCCGCTTGCGCCGGTCCTTGCGGCCGATGCCCCGGACCTCCAGCGGAAAAGCGATGTTGTCGGCGACGCTCATCAGTGGAAAGAGAGCAAGGTTCTGGAAGATCAGCGCCGTCGGGCGCTTGTTCGGGCCGATGCCCTTCATGTCCTGCCCGCCGATCAGCACCCGACCTTCGGACGGATCGGAGAAGCCGGAAATACACCGCAGCAAGGTGGTCTTGCCGCAGCCGGACGGCCCCAGGAAGGAGAAGAACTCGCCGCCCTTGATGACGAGATGTGCATTGTCGACCGCGGTATAGGCCCCAAAACGAATGGAAACGTGATCCAGAACAATATCTTTTGTGGCCATGGCGCTCTCAGAAGGACGGCGGGAAAGGGAGACGGAAAAAGGGCGGCCTGGCGCCGGACGCATTGCGCCCGGCACCCGCCATTGAGAAAGCCGGAGAGGCCTTAAGCGGACAGGAACTTGTTGGTGTATTCGGTCCGCTTTTCCGAGTACCAGGGAGCTTCCGCCGGCCAGGCATTCAGGTTGTCCAGCGCTTCGCCCGGATAAGCATCGGCAAAGTTCTTGGCATAGATTTCGCCGCCGAATTCGGCCGCGCCGATTACCGGTGAATTGTAGCCGTGGGTCTTGATGGCTTCGCCGGCGAGCTTGGCGTCATAAGCGGTCTCGATGAAGGCATAGATCTGGTCAATGTTCTTCGCCCCGGTCGGCATGGCCAGCCCATCGACCCAGGCCATCGCACCTTCCTTCGGCGCCCGGTACATGACCGGCTCGCCAGCCGTTTTCAGGGCAAGCGGAGGTCCGTCCCAGGTCTGGCCGACGATCACGCCTTCGTTCAAGAGACCGTTCTTCTGGGTATCCGCATCGTTCCAGATCAGCTTGATGTTGGGCTTCTTGGCAATGGCGGCCTCAACGACCTTGGTCCAGACCTCGTCCATCTTTTCCGGGCTCTCGTAAGCAGCCCACATGGAACCCGGCTCCAGTTCGCCGCGGCCTTCAAGGCCGAGACCGAGGCCAAGCAGCATGGAATGTCCACGGCCCATCGTCTTGCCGGCATTGGCTTCATCCCAGACATCGTAATAGCTCGGGAATTCGCCACCGGGAACAAAGGCGTCCGTCCGCCAGGCAATGCCTTCCGTGCCCCAGATATGCGGCAGCCAGAAGACGCCCTTGCCGTCGAAGTTCCAGTGGGTTTCGCCAAGTGCCATGGAGGGGTTGACCTTGTCGAGCGCGACCTTCGACATGTCGAACGGCTGCAACAGGCCAAGTTCTGCCCACAGAAGATTGCGGTTCACGGTCGGTGAAACGATGTCGAAGCCTTCGCCGTTGGTGGCCTTCAGCTTGTTGATGATCTCTTCGTTGGAGCCGATGCCGGTGAAGTTGATCTTGATGCCGGTCTTGTCCGTGAAGCCGTTGACGAAGCTTTCCGGCAGATAGTCCGACCACATCATGATGTTGATTTCACCGGACGAGGCCAGCACGCTGGAGCTGACGATTGCCGGCATGGACAGCCCTGCGCCTGCCGCGGCTGCGGTTTTCAGGAAATCGCGCCGCGTTGCGGATGCTCCCTTTTTAAAACTGATCATGACTTCCCCTTCACTGTTGGTCTCACCAAACTGTTCCTCGTTCTGGCGCGTTACAGGCCGCATTTTTTTGGAAAGGGTCGCATTGCCCGGACGATCCTGCGCCGCGTTGCAAGAAAGGATATTGCGGTGCAATATTCACCCTTAGAGCCAGAGAGTGAAAACTATGGAGCCAGAGGAATTGCCGGGCTTTGCAGGTTCGGGAAACAGCTTCAAACTGCCGCCTTCGGGCCAACCGAATTCAGGGACGACCAAAAAGTTCAAATGCTTGCCACCTATTTCGACACGCCCTTCGATCCGGGCAGACGATTGCAGCACCAGATTCAGGAACGGCTTATCGAGGCCATTCTGGACGGTGTGTGGCCCCTGCACGAACCGCTGCCGGCAACCCGTGTGTTTTCCAGCGAGATAAAGGTTTCCAGAAACACGGTCGCCATCGTCTATGAGAGACTGGTTGAGGACGGTTATCTGAAGTCGGTCAGCCGGCGCGGGTATTTCATCAACGAACGGCACATCCGCGAACAGCTCAACATCCGGGTGGATGATCACGCCAAGGACATCCTGCCCACTGCGGAGCACCCGTTCAATCCGCAAGCCTTTCTGACCTACAGCTACGCGGCCCAGGAAAACATTTCAAAACCAGCCGACTGGCAGTCCTACCCCTACCCTTTCATCTATGGCCAGCTTGCTCCGGACAAGACATCCGTCGCGCGCTGGCGCGATTGTGTCCGGTTGGCAGGCACTGCCCAGCACGCCCCGACCTGGATCGGCGATCTGGTCGATCAGGACGACCCGATGCTGGTCAACCAGATCATCCGCCGGATGCTGCCGCAACGGGGCTTCCGGGCAGAGCCGGACGAGATTCTGGTAACTGTCGGCGCCCAGAATGCCCTCTTCCTGGTGGCACAGCTCTTTTGCCGGCCCGGGGTCAGGACGGACATGGAAGAGCCCGGCTATGTGGACACCCGCAACATCTTCCAATCCTTTGGGGCAGAGCTGAAGTATCACCCGGTCGATTCAAACGGCATGCGGGTTGGAGACGAGCTGAAGGGGGCACGACTTGTTTATGTGACACCTGGCCATCAGTCCCCAACCAACGTCACCATGTCGATGGAGCGGCGTCTGCGGCTGCTGGCCCATGCCGAAACGCATGATTTCATCGTCCTGGAAGACGACTATGAGCATGAGCTGAATTTCATCGGCGCACCGAAACCGTCCTTGCGCAGTTTCGACCGTACCGGACGTGTCATCCACGTTGCCAGTCTTTCCAAGGCCCTGTTTCCGGGATTGCGGCTCGGTTTCATCGCGGCAGACAGGCGCATTATCAGAGAGCTTCGGGCACTCAGACGCTTGATGTATCGGCACCCCTCAGCACTCGACCAGCGGGCGATGGCAATCTTTCTGTCCGAGGGCCATTATGATTCCCATATCCGACGTCAGCGAAAGGTGCTGTCGCAGAAATGGAAGAAGATCTTCAGGCTCATCGAAACGCATCTGCCGACCTGTCAGGCAACGGTCACGACGGGCGGGTCAGGCGTGTGGATCAGGCTACCGGAGAGTATCCGCGCTGCGGAACTGCAATCGAGAGCCGCGCGGCAAGGTCTGCTGATCGAGGCAGGAGATGACCGGTATTTCTCCCCGAATAGTCCTCGAAACCGGATCCGCCTGGGCTTCGGTGCAATTGCTGAAGAAAAGATGGAGCCGGGCATCAAGCTGCTCGGACAACTTCTGGCGGACAGCAGGTAGCGATCCCGGCTCAAAGCCGGGATACCCCGTGACTGGCAGCTTACAGCTCTGCCTTGCCCAAGACCTTCTGGAGGACATCGATCATCATCGAGAGATCTTCTTCCGATGTAGTGAGTGCCGGGGCGAAGATCAGCGCATCACCGGTTGCTTTGACATGCAGGCCTTCGTCGAACAGCTTCCGCTGCACCAGAGATCCCTTTGCTCCCGGCGTTTCGCCCGGTGTCAGCTGAATACCGGACATCATGCCATGACCACGCAAATCGTGGACATGAGGCAGATTGCGAAGGCTGAAAACGCCATCGAGGAATGTTGACGAGAGGCTTGCCGCCCTCTCGAAAAGACCTTCGGTCTTGTAGATGCCAAGTGTTGCCAAAGCTGCGGCGCAGGCAACCGGATGGGCGGAGTAGGTATAACCGTGCATCAGTTCCGGCCGATCCGCGGTGATGGAATCAATGACGGCTTTCTGGATCTCCGTCTTCACCGCGACAGCGCTCATGGGGATCGCACCGTTGGTAATCGCCTTCGCCATCGTCATGACATCCGGTGTGACACCGAATTCCTGTGCCGCGAAGGCTGAGCCCGTCCGGCCGAAACCTGTGATGACTTCGTCAAACACGAGCAGAATGCCGTATTTATCGGCGATCTCGCGCAGCTTCTGCAAGTATCCGACGGGCGGCACGATAGTGCCGATAGAACCCGCAATCGGCTCGACGAAGACCGCGGCAATGGTCTCGCCACCGTAGGTCTTGCAGATCTCTTCCAGATCTTCGGCAATCCACGCTCCGTCTTGCGGTTGCCCCCTCGTGAAGCGTTGATCCTCGTTCCAGGTGTGGCGCATATGGACGACGTCACAGGTAACGCCGGAAAAGTCCCGCCGGTTGTTGACCATGCCCGCCAGTGACGTGCCGCCAAGGTTGACCCCGTGATAGGCCCAGGCCCGCGAAACAAAACGGGTGCGCTGAGGCTCGCCTTTGGCCTTGTGATAGGCAAGGCAGATCTTGATGGCGGAATCGACTGCCTCAGACCCGGAAGACCCGAAAAAGATGCGGTCGAGACCTTCCGGCAGAATTCCGCTGAGCGCCTCGGCAAGTTCGAAGGAAATCGGCGCCGCGCGCTGAAAGTGCGGGGAATAATCCAGAACCTGAAGCTGCTTGTAGACGGCTTCGGCAATCTCCTTGCGGCCATGCCCCGCTGCACAGGTGAACAGGCCTGAAGATCCGTCCAGGATTTCCCGCCCCTCAGGCGTCCAATACCGCACGCCCTCTGCCCGCGCGAACATCTGCGGTTCCTTGTGGAAGAGACGGTTGTTGGTGAACGGAAGCCAGTGGTGATCCATGTTGATCGGCATCTGGGTCATGGCGCAGGGTCCTTCAGATCGGAGCATTCCCATCACTCCTAGGACCAGTCGCAAACCCGCCGTAGAGCCAGCGCTTGAATTCATAGGAGCCAGAGGCCCAAAGCCCGCTTTTGGCGTTGTGCTGGCGGGGCAGCTGCCTATGGTCCGGTCAAGCGACTGTTTCAGATACTTCGGAAAGGCAGGCTCATGAGCGGCACAATCCTCATTACCGGAACGACCTCTGGCTTCGGTCAGGCGATGGCCCGGCTGTTCGTGCAAAACGGATGGAAGGTTATCGGTACCGGCCGGCGCGCGGATCGGCTGGAAAAGCTGAAGACGGATCTCGGCGAGGCATTTCACGCGCTTGTCTTCGACATCATGGACGAAGCTGCAACAACTGCGGCCCTCGCCAGCCTGCCGGAGGACTTTCAGGAGATCGACATCCTCGTCAACAATGCCGGCCTTGCCCTCGGCACGGCTTCGGCACCGGCAACGAAACTCTCCGACTGGAAGACCATGATCGATACCAACATCACCGGTCTCGTCACCATCACCGACCAGCTTCTGCCGAAACTGATCGAGCGCAAGGGCATGGTCGTGAACATCTCCTCCATTGCTGCCAACTGGCCCTATCCGGGCGGAAACGTCTATGCGGGAACCAAGGCGTTCCTGCGCCAGTTCTCGCTTGGCCTGCGGTCGGATCTTCACGGCAAGGGAGTTCGGGTTACCTCCATCGAACCGGGCCTATGCGAAAGCGAATTCACACTGGTGCGTACCGGTGGCAACCAGGAAAGCTACGATGCTCTATATGGCGGCGCCAACGCGATCCAGCCGGAAGACATCGCCAGCACGGTCTATTGGGTCACGACACAGCCCCCGCATCTCAACATCAACTCGCTGGAACTGATGCCCGTCAGCCAGTCCTGGGCCGGCTGGCAGATCGCCAGAGAGGGCTGAAGAGAACCTGTGGCGGCGCTGCTCGTCCACGGACAAAGCGGATTTATCAATCTGTCCACATGCACCTTGTCATCCCAGCGAAGGCAGGGATCCAGTAATCGCACGAAGTCGCCTCTGCCCCTCACCGGCCACATAGGATACTGGATCCCGGTCTTGACGCTGACGCGACAAACCGGGACGACAAGCAGGAGATGCCGCGCGTCCCTTCCTCCAAAACGTCAACGGCCGAACGCGTCTCCGCGTCCGGCCGTCATTGTGCAGGCAAGATCCCGAACGATCAGGCCTTGGTCACCTTCTGGGTCTGGCTGCCCAGCTTGTCGATGCCAAGCGTCATGACTTCGCCGCCCTTGAGGTAGACCGGCGGCTTCTGCCCCATGCCAACACCCGGAGGCGTGCCGGTGGAGATGACGTCGCCAGGCTGCAGGCTCATGAAGCGGCTGAGATAGGAGATCAGGAACGGTACCCGGTAGACCATCGTCTTGGTGGAGCCGTTCTGGTAGCGCTTGCCGTCCACTTCCAGCCACATGCCGAGATCGTCGAAGTCGCCGACTTCATCCGGCGTTACCAGCCAGGGGCCGATCGGGCCGAAGGTATCGCAACCCTTGCCCTTGTCCCAGGTGCCGGACCGTTCGATCTGGAATTCGCGTTCGGAGACATCGTTGATCACGCAGAATCCGGCGACATGGCTCATCGCATCGGCTTCCTCGATATAGGCACCGCCCTTGCCGATCACGACGCCGAGTTCGACTTCCCAGTCGGTTTTCTGCGAGCCGCGTGGGATCTTGACGTCGTCATCCGGACCGACAATGGCCGAGGTCCACTTGTTGAAGACCACCGGTTCCGGCGGCACATCCATGCCGGATTCAGCAGCGTGGTCGGCATAGTTGAGGCCGATACAGATGAACTTGCCGATATTGCCGACGCAAGGCCCGACGCGCAGATCCTGTTGCGGTGCGCCCTCCACCAGTGGCAGCGAAGCGACGTCGAGCCCCTGCAGGCGTTGAATGCTTTCAGGCAGAAGAGCATCTCCGGCGATATCCGCGACAACGGAAGAAAGATCACGAACGCGGTTGTCGGCATCGAGAACTCCGGGTTTTTCCTGTCCCGGAGCGCCAAATCTCAGCAATTTCATAAAGGATCGTCCTTGAATGGTTGGAGCCCGGTTGCGCGAGCAACCGGGCTCGATGGGGTTGGTTACGACAAAATCGATCAGTCGTACAAGACAGCAGCGATCTTCGGATCGTCAATGTTGGATTTGTCGTAGTAGTAGAAGCCGGTGTCGATATGCGCCGGAACTTCCTTGCCCTGCGATGCTTCGAGGGCTGCTTTCACGGTCTCGTAGCCGATGCCGACCGGGTTCTGGGTGATCGCACCGGCCATGACGCCGTTGCGGATCGCATCCTTCTGGGCCTTGCCACTGTCGTAGCCGATGATGACCACATCGGACTTGCCCATTTCAGAGACACCGTTGACCACACCAAGGGCAGACCCTTCGTTGGCACCGAAGATGCCCTTCAGATCCGGATTGGCTGTCAGGATGGCCTTGGTGAGTTCTGTCGACTTCAGATGATCACCGCCGCCATATTGAACGGTGACGACCTCGATATCCGGATGATTTGCCTTCATCTGGTTGACGAAACCGTCGACACGGTCGATGCCGGTCCGGCTGGTCTGGTCATGTGCCACCACGGCAACCTGGCCAGCTCCGCCGATCAGCTCTGCCATCTTGTCGGCAGCCAGTGCTGCAGCAGCAATGTTATCGGTCGACGCTGTCGACACCGGAATATCGCTGTCGACACCACTGTCGAAGGCGATGACCGGGATTCCCTTTTCCTGAGCCTGCTTCAGAAGCGGAATGGCGGCCTGACTGTCGAGAGCGGCAAAGCCGATTGCCGTCGGGTTCTTGGCAAGGGCAGCGGCCAGCATGTCGATCTGGCGGTCGACCATGGTCTCGTTGTCCGGGCCTTCAAAGGTGATGGTGACACCCAGCTCCGAGGCGGCCTGATCGGCTCCAGCCTTCACGGCCTGCCAGAACTGGTGCTGGAAACCCTTGGAGATGAGCGGAATGTAGGTTTCCTGGGCGAAGGCAAAGTTCCCGGAAAGCATCAGGGCAGCGGCACTTGCAGCTCCGATAAGAGTACGTCTGTTCAGCATATTCCTCTCCTGTGGTTGGGTTGGACGGAAGGTCCGGTACCGGGGTGTGACCACCCTCTTGTGTGTTGATGAAACTCAGGCTTTACGCCTGCGCACCATGTCCGCGTAAACGGCCAGGATGATGATTGCGCCGGTCACCACCGTCTGCCACTCCTGGGCGACGGACAGGACCCGCAAACCGTTGGTCAGGACGGCCATGATCAGGGCGCCGATCAGGGTCCCGAGAACCGTTCCGCGCCCACCGGAAAGCGACGTGCCACCGATTACGACGGCCGCGATGGCTTCCAGCTCATACCCCAGGCCGAGCGCCGGCTGGGCAGAGTTGAGGCGCGATGCGATCAGGATGCCGGCGATGCCGCAGATGGAGCCAGCCAGGGCGTAGACCGACATCTTCCAGAAATCGGTATTGACGCCGGAAAGGCGAACCGCCTCTTCGTTGGAGCCCAGCGCGAACGTATAGCGGCCAAGCACCGTGCGTCCGAGAATGTAGGACGCAGCCCCGGCCACCAGGAACAGGATCAGAACCCCGTTCGGGATCGGCAGAGCCGGGAAAATGTCGCCTATGAGCGAGCCACGGGAAATCAGGTCGAAGCCGGGCGTGTCGTTGAAATAGATCGGCCGGGTTCCGGAAATCACCAGCGACAGGCCTTTCAGGATCAGCATCATACCGAGGGTCGCGATGAACGGCGGGATTTTCATCTTGGCGATGAAGGTGCCCGAACACAGGCCGCACAGCGCACCGGTCGCGATGGCGGCAACCACACCGAGCGGCAGCGGCATGCCGAGATTGGTCAGAACGACGCCTGCGATGACCGCGCAGAACGTCATCAAGGTTCCGACGGAAAGGTCGATCCCGCCGGTGATGATCACCAGGGTTGCCGCAACAGCCAAGACGCCATTGACCGAGGTCGCCTGCAGGATCGCGATCATGTTGGAGGTTTGCATAAAGTTGGGTGAAGCGATCGAGAAACCGATCAGCAGAAGAACCAGGCTGGCGAAGGCCAACAGCTTCTGGTGCGCCCCTGTCTCGATCAGACGTGCAACGAGCGACGGCGAGGAGGACGGGTTGACGGCGGTCATTGCTGGTATCCTTCTGGCTGCATAGATGGCGCCCGAAGCGTCGCCAGATGCATGATGTCTTCCTGCGTGGTGGCTTCACCGCCCGGCAGGATGCCGGTGAGACGGCCTTCACACATGACGGCGATGCGATGGCTGAGACGCATGATCTCCGGCAATTCCGAGGAGATGACGATGATCGCCCTGCCCTCGTTGGCCAGTGCCTTCAGCAGTTTGTAGATTTCCGACTTGGCACCGACATCGATGCCGCGGGTCGGCTCGTCGAAGATCAGGATGTCACAATCCCGGTAGAGCCACTTGGCGATGACGACCTTCTGCTGGTTGCCACCGGAAAGCAGGCGGACTTCCTGCCGGTCGGACGGTGTGCGGATTTCCAGTTTGGCGATATAGTCCTGCGCCGTCTTACGCATGGCATCGTCATTCAGGACGCCAAACCGGCTGGAAAAGCGATCGAGGCTGGCCAGCGCCACGTTGGTCCGAACATCCATGCCGGTGGCCAGACCGAAATGCTTGCGATCTTCCGAAAGGTATCCGATGCCCGCCTTCACGGCGTCGGAAGGTTTCGATATCGAACGGGGCTTGCCGTGAACCCGGATCTCGCCGCTGTCACGTGGATCAGCTCCGAAAATCGCCCGTGCCACTTCCGTCCGCCCGGCTCCCATCAAGCCGGCAAAGCCAAGGATCTCGCCTTTCTTGACGGAAAAGCTGACGTCGCGGATCTCGCGCCCCCTGTTCAACCCTCGTATGTCCAGCACCGTCTCGGCGTCGGAAAGATCGGGGATCACGATGGCCTCGCTGGTCAGCTCCCGGCCCACCATCATGGAGATGATCTTGGAAACAGGCGTCTGCGCTGCATCAACGGTGCCGACATAGGAGCCGTCACGCATGACCGTCACCCGGTCGGCGATCTGTTTCAGCTCGTCCATCTTGTGGCTGATGTAGATGATGCCCACGCCATCGGACTTCAGCCGGCGGATGATGGTGAAGAGTTCGGCGATTTCCGCATCATTCAGGGCGGCGGTCGGCTCGTCCATGATGAGGACGCGTGACCGGTAGGACAGTGCCTTGGCGATCTCGACCATCTGCTGACGGGCGATGGTGAGTTCACCGACGATCGTCTTCGGGTTCATCTTCAGGTTCATCGACTTGAAGATCTCGAGCGCCCTGGCGTTGAGCGCCGCCTCGTCCAGACGGCCGAAACGCTTGCGCGGTTCCCGGCCTATAAAGATGTTCTGCGCGACCGTCAGATCATTCATCAGGCTGAGTTCCTGATGAATGATACCGATGCCCAGCGCCTGGGCGGCCCGTGGACCATCGATCTCCACGGCCTGACCGTTGACCAGCAGCTCGCCGCCGTCCCTGGGGTAAATTCCGGACAAGATCTTCATCAGCGTCGACTTGCCGGCGCCGTTTTCGCCCATCAGGGCATGCACTTCGCCGCTGTTCAGGTCAAAGCTGACATTCTTGAGGGCGTGCACACCGGGGAAGCGTTTTTCGATCCCCGTCATCCTCACTAGATTTGTCATGCGCGATCCTCCCAAACCGCGACAAAGGGGCCACCGTCAGATGGTGACACCTCCATCGACCAGAAGTGCCTGCCCGGAAACGAACCGGCTTTCGTCGGACAACAGGTAGACGATCATCGGCGTCATATCGTCGACGGTTGCCAGACGGCCCATGGGCTGCCGGGCGATGAAATTCTTTTCCGCTTCCACCGGGTCGGGTGCAGAAGCAATGCGGCCGCGCAAGGACGGAGTATCGACAGTGCCCGGGCATAGCGCGTTGCAGCGGATGCCTTCCTTGACGAAATCCGCTGCGACACCCTTTGTGAGGCCAATCACGGCTGCCTTGGTGGCGCCGTAGGCCGTGCGCATCGGAAAGCCTTTGATGGACGATGCCATCGACGACATGTTCAGGATCGATGCCGTACCTGTTGCCTTGGCGCGTTCGCGCATGCCTGGCAGGAAAGCTTGCGTCATCCGGTACATTGAGGTGACGTTCAGCTCGAAGCTGAAGGCCCAGTCATCTTCGGTGATATCGAGGACAGTGCCGTTGTGAACGAAGCCCGCACAGTTGAAGAGCCCATCGAGCGCCGGCAGTTTTTTTGCCAGATCGTCAACGGCTGCGCGATCACAGACATCCAGTTTGTGGATCTCGATACCGGGGCATTCGCCGGGAAGCGTCGACAGCGTTTCCTCGTTGATGTCCGCGGCGTAGACCTTTGCGCCTTCCCTGGCGCAGGCAATCGCGCTTGCACGACCGATACCCTGCCCGGCTGCCGTCACCAATATTGTTTTATCTTTCAAGCGCACTGAAATCCTCCCGAAAGTCCGCGCATCGTCACAACGTTCTGCCGGATGCGGCTACATCACCGCACCGATCTGCCACGGCACGAACTCCACTCCGCCGAAGCCGAGTTCCTCGCTCTTCGATTGTTTTCCGGAGGCAACGGCGATGATCATTTCGAAGATCTCCTCGCCCTTGGCTTCCAGACTGACATTGTCGGAGATCACGTCACCGCAATTGATGTCCATGTCTTCCGACATCCGGCCATACATCTCGCTGTTAGTGGCGAGCTTGATGCAAGGGGTCGGCATGTAACCGGACACGGAGCCGCGCCCCGTGGTGAAGACGATGATATTGGCACCTGAGGCGATCTGACCGGTCACCGAACATGGATCGAAGCCTGGGCTGTCCATGAAGACGAACCCCTTCTTGTCGACTGGTTCGCCAAACTTGTAGACGTCCACAAGGGGGGCAGAGCCTCCCTTGGCCGCTGCACCAAGAGACTTTTCCAGGATTGTGGTCAATCCGCCGCGCTTGTTGCCGGGCGACGGATTGTTGTCCATCTCGCCGCCATTGCGGGCTGTGTAGTCTTCCCACCAGCGCACACGCTCGATCAGCTTCTTGCCGACATCGACGGAAACCGCCCGGCGGGTCAGAAGGTGCTCCGCACCGTAGATCTCCGAAGTTTCGGACAGGATCGTGGTACCGCCATGACGGACCAGAAGATCGGAGGCAATCCCGAGTGCCGGATTGGCAGTGATGCCGGAATATCCGTCCGAGCCGCCGCACTGCATGCCGACGGTGATTTCGGAAATCGGCACCGGCGTGCGCTCGGCCTTGTTGGCAAGTTCGGCAAGCGCCCGCAACTCTTTCAGCCCGGCTTCAATGGTCTTGCGCGTACCGCCGGTCTGCTGAATGGTCATGTAGCGCAAATCGCCGTCCGGGCGGATCTTGCGGTCACCGACGAGATCGGCAATCTGCATGACCTCGCAGCCAAGACCGATCAGCAGGATAGCTGCGAAATTCGGATGCTGGGCATAACCGGACAGGGTCCGGAACAGCGTTGCGTAACCTTCGTCCTTGCCAGACATGCCGCAGCCGGTTCCGTGAACGATTGGCACGACGCCGTCGACATTCGGAAACTCGTCCAGCAGACCGGACTTCTCGGCAGCTTCCGCAATGAATTTTGCGACGGACCCCGAGCAGTTCACCGAGGTCAGAATGCCGATGTAATTGCGCGTGCCTGCCCGCCCCGTCTGCCGGCGGTACCCGAGAAAGGTGCGCTCTTCGGTTGCGGGCTCAAGCGGGATCGAGGCTTCGGCGTGCTGATAGTCCTGGCTGTGATCGCCCATGCCGAGGTTATGAACATGGACATGCTCCCCAGGCTTGATGTCTGCCTTCGCCTGCCCGATGATTTGACCGTACCGAATGACGTTTTCGCCAGCGGAGATCGGCCTGCGGGCAATCTTGTGGCCACGCATGACCTGCCCGGGCAGCGGACAGTCAACATGGGCAACGCTTGCGCCGGCCGCAATATCCTGAAGGGCGATGACCACATTGTCATCGGCATTCAGAAGGATCGAATTGGCATGAGGCTGCAACACGTCTCTCTCCCCGCTACGGCCGCTACGGTTGGTCCGCCTTGTCATTTCAAGATGACAAGACCCTTCTCAACCCGCTGACATCAATCAGCTTTTCACTCTTCTCCGAGCTCTCTCCATGGAGCATCGGCACGGCCGGTCTTTCTTCACGATTAGCTTGACAGGGCAACTGTGTCAACTAACATGTTAGCATTCAATCGAGTTGACAATGTCCCTAACCAACGAACAAGATTTTCCCGAGATCACCCTGCCCGACATTGGCAAACTGTCCGGCTCGCTGGCACAGCGTGTCTATGAGGCGCTGCGCTCGTCCATCCTGGCGATGGACCTGCCGCCGGGCACCCTTCTCAGGAAACAAGTCATCTGCGAGCAGCTTGGTGTCTCCCGCTCGCCGGTCACGGAAGCGATCACCCGGCTAGCAGGCGAAGGCCTTGTCGAAGTCATTCCCCAATCCGGCTCCCGCGTGACCAAATTCTCCATGTCGGAAATCCGCGAGGGCGCCTTCCTGCGAGAAGCCATCGAACTGGCGGCGGTTTCCAAGGTGGCGGTGGAGCGCACCGAAGAGCAGTTGACGGAGTTGAACCGCAATTTGCGTCTGCAGGCTCTTTGCCTGGAAGACCACGACGAAACCGGCTTCTACCGGGAAGACGAGCGCATGCACGAGCTTATCTTCTCCTTCACCGGCTACCCGAAGCTCCACAACCTGTCTGCCACCGGTTGGATGCAGGTCAACCGGGCACGGCAATTGCTTTTGCCCATGCGCGGCAGGGCCTTTGAGGCCTATGACGAGCACCGGGTCATCGTGGAAGCAATCCGCGACCGCGATCCGGAACGGGCACGGCAGGCAATGCAAAAGCACCTGAGCGAACTTGTCACGCGCCTGGAACCGCTCGCGGAGACCAGACCGGACCTGTTCGACTGAAAACCTGGCACTTGGCCCGACACCAGACCGCAGATCATGCGGCGTTCAAACTGATCCTGAGGAAACATCCAGAGGAAACACATGACCGCTCTAAGAACACAGCGGCTGAACAGCAGAACCGCTAGGCCAATCGACCTGACGGAGATGGGTTTCGGCGGCGCGCCGCTCGGCAATCTCTACCGCAAGGTTTCGGAAGAAGATGCCCAGGCTGCCCTACAGGCGGCCTATGACAACGGCATCCGCTACTTTGACACGGCGCCGCAATACGGCCTGGGCCGATCGGAAATGCGCTTTGCCACAGCCATCAAGCGTTTTGGCCGCGAGAACATTCAGCTTTCCACCAAGATCGGCCGCCTGCTACTGGATTGCGAGCCGCACGAGGTGACCCCGGAAGCCTTTGTCGATGTGCCGCAAAAGCGGATCGTCTTCGACTACAGCTATGACGGCGTCATGCGCAGCTACGAGGCAAGCCGTCAGCGACTGGAGGTCGCCAACGCGGACATCCTTTTCGTGCATGACGTCTGCGCCTTTTCGCAAGGCTCTCAGGAAGCCAGCGATGCCCGCGTCCGCGAGCTTTTCGACCTCGGCGGCTACAAGGCGCTTACCGAGTTGAAAGAGGCCGGGGACGTTGCGGCCATCGGCGCAGGGGTAAACGAATGGCAGGTTTGCCAAAAGCTGCTCGGCCTTGCCGATTTCGACTGTTTCCTGCTTGCCGGCCGCTACACGCTTCTGGAACAGGACGCCCTTGAGAGTTTCCTGCCGCTTTGCGAGCAACGGGACGTCGGCATCATTCTGGGCGGGCCCTATAATTCCGGCATTCTGGCAACCGGGGCCGTTCCCGGTGCGAAATACAACTACGCCGATGCACCGCCGGAGATCCTTGAGCGCGTGCGCAAGATCGAGGATGTCTGCCGCAGCCATTCAGTGCCGCTGATCGCGGCCGCGCTGCAGTTCGTGCTTGGACACCCAAGTGTGAAGACCGTCATCCCCGGCGCAGTGAACGCGGCCGAGGTTGAAGCCAATATTGCTCTCTTGAAGACCGATATCCCTGCCGCACTCTGGTCAGACCTCAGGTCTGCTGGCCTGATCCGCCCCGATGCCCCCTTGCCGAGCGAGACCTCCCATGTTGCGTAACCTTCCCCCCATCCTGAGCCCCTCGCTGCTTTATGCCCTCAGAGCCATGGGGCACGGCGACGAGATCGCCATTGTCGACGCCAATTTCCCGGCGGAAAGCTCCGGTCCCGATTGTGTTCGTCTCGATGGCATATCGGCAACAGACACGCTGAAGGCGATCCTGTCGGTTATGCCGCTCGACACGTTCGTCGCCGCCCCCGCCCGAACGATGCAGGTGGTTGGTGATCCGGACGCGGTGCCGGAGATTGTCGCCGAGTTCCAGACAATCATCGATGACACCGCCGACAAGCCGGCCAGGATTTCAACGCTGGTACGCCACGCCTTTTATGAAGCGGCCAGCCATGCCTTTGCCGTGGTCCAGACAGGCGAGACCCGCCTCTACGGCAACATCATTCTGACCAAGGGCATTATCGAGCCATGACCTGCAGACATCACGTGCCATCCAGCCCCTGCCTTTAGCTTCAGGCGCACTTAGACTCGCCGCCCCGGCGTCAATCCATTCACCTTCTCGATGATCGACGCGGCGTCGATACCGAAATGGCGGTAGAGATCGCCAATCGTACCGGTCTGGCCGAAATGTTCGACACCGAGCGGGATGGTCTGGTGGCCGGCAACACCGCCAAGCCAGGCGAGCGTTGCCGGGTGGCCGTCAATCACGGTGATCAGTTTGCAATGACCGGGCAGATCGCCCAGCAGTTGCTCGATATGGGACCTGGCGGCCGCGTTGCCACGAGACCTTGCTCTTTGCGCCGCCGTCCAGCCAGCGTTGAGGCGGTCGGCGGACGTCACGGCAAGAACACCGACATCCCGCCGGTTACCGGCGAGTTCTCCCGCCGCCTTGATGGCTTCGGGCGCAACGACGCCCTGATAGGCGATCACAACTTCGCAGTTTGGGCCGGGTTTGCGAAGCCAGTAGGCACCGTCAATGGCGCCCTGGCGGAAGGCATCGTCGGCCCGTTTGACGGGCTGTTCGATCGGGTTGGTCGACAGGCGCAGATAGACGGAGCCGCCGGTCTCGTCGCGCAGCCAGGTGCGTTCGTCCGGATCGCCCTCGCCGTCGCGCTGCAGGTAATCGAAGGCCCATTCCATGATCACGGCCAGTTCGTCGGCAAAGGCGGGTTCGAAAGCGGCCAGCCCGTCCTGGCTCATGCCGATCAACGGTGTGCCGATGGACTGGTGCGCACCGCCTTCCGGCGACAGGGTCACACCGGATGGCGTACCGACAATCATGAAGCGGGCATCCTGATAGCAGGCATAGTTGAGCGCATCGAGCCCCCGGCAGACAAAGGGATCATAGACTGTGCCGATGGGGATCAACCTTTCGCCAAAAAGCGAATGAGAAAGACCGGCAGCGCCCAACAGCAGGAACAGGTTCATCTCGGCGATGCCGAGTTCGATATGCTGGCCTTCCGGCGTGAACTCCCACTTCGCAGTCGAGGGAATCCTGTGCTCGATGAAGGCATCCGCCATGGCCTTGCGGGCGAAGAGCTTGCGCCGGTTGACCCAGGGACCAAGGTTGGTGGTGCCAGTGACATCCGGTGAGGTCGTAACGATACGCTCGGCCAGTTTGCTGTCGCCCTTGGAGAGATCATCCAGCACCTTGCCGAAGGCCATCTGGGTGGAAATATCCCGGTCGGAGGCAAGCTCGATAGCAGGTACGGCGATCTTGTCGTCAGAGAAACGGCGGGTGCCTTTGGCAAAGAACGGCACCTGATCCAGAAACGCCTTCAGCGCTCCAACGTCCGGCACTGTCGCGAAGGGCTCCCATTCCTCGCCTTCCGCAACGCCCATGTGTTTCTGCCACTCGGCCATCTGGGTCTTGTTCATCAGGCCGCCGTGATTGTCCTTGTGGCCAGCAATCGGCGTGCCCCACCCCTTAATGGTATAGGCAAGGAAGCAGGTCGGCTTGTCATGATCGATGGCGGCGAAGGCTTCCGCCATGGTCTCGGTGCAATTGCCGCCGAGATTTTCCATGAGGTCCGCCAGTTCATCATCCGAGCGGCGGTCGATCAGCGCGGTGACATCGCCCTGATCACCCAGGTCGTCCATCAGGCGTTTGCGCCAGACGGCTCCCCCCATGAAGGTGAGCGCGGAATAATCCTGGTTGGAGCAATCGTCGATCCACTGGCGCAGCTTGTCGCCGCCGGGTTCGGCAAAGGCCGCGCGCTGCAAGACCCCGTATTTGACCCGGACCACCTGCCAGCCGAAGGCATCGAAGATTTTCTCGACCCGATCAAAGAGCCCCTCACGAACGATCCCGTCGAGCGACTGGCGGTTATAATCGATGATCCACCAGCAGTTCCTGAGATCGTTCTTCCAGCCCTCCTGAAGGGCTTCATACACATTGCCTTCGTCGAGTTCAGCATCGCCGACCAGAGCGATCATGCGGCCAAGCGGCTTGTCGCCCGACCAGCTCTTGGCCGCGATATAGTCCTGTACCAGCGACGCGAAGGAGGTAATCGCGACACCGAGCCCAACCGAACCGGTGGAGAAATCGACATCATCGATATCCTTGGTACGCGAAGGATAGGACTGAACGCCTCCGTAACCGCGAAAATTTTCCATCTTTTCGCGCGTCTGATTGCCCATCAGGTACTGGATCGCATGGAAGATCGGCGAGGCATGCGGCTTGACCGCCACCCGATCTTCCGGCCGGAGAACAGAGAAGTAGAGCGCCGTCATGATCGAAACCATGGAAGCCGAACTTGCCTGATGCCCGCCGATCTTGATGCCATCCACCTTCGGACGCACGTGGTTGGCGTGATGGATCATCCAGTGCGACAGCCACAACAGGCGCTGTTCGATGGTCTTCAGGTGTTCGGTGCTCATGGAGGCGTTCCCGTTAAGTGCGTACTTGCCGTTACTCTATCTTCGGGCAAGAACCGGTTTCTTGCTATTTCCTAATCTTTTCGGCTAAGTCTTGGAGAGTTTCACCAAGAATGAGGCCTTTCTTGGCGATTTCCGACACGCTCGACACATTTGATATCCAGATCCTGCGGGAGCTGCGCCAGAACGGCAGAATTTCAATTCAGGATCTTTCCGAACGCATCGGCCTGAGTGCGACACCGGCAGCCCGCCGCCTGAGGCAACTGGAAGACCGCGGCATCGTGACAGGATATTGCGCGCTGATCGACGAGGTGAAGCTCGGCTACGAGGTTTCGGTCTTCGTGTCCGTTCAGCTCGACAAGCAGATCGACGTCACCCTGGACCAGTTCGAAGCCGCCATTCAGGCGTTTCCGGAAGTCGTTGATTGCTGGCTGATGACTGGCAACCGGGACTATCTCCTGCGCGTGGCAACCACCGGGCTCGCCGCCTTCGAAACCTTCCTGACCGGAAAGCTGACCAAGGTGCCCGGTGTCGCCAACATCGAAAGCTCCATTCCGCTGCGGCGCGTGAAATCCGGTGTCGCAAGGACGCCCTGATTTGGGCTGTCCGCCACGTTCCCCGGCTCTCACTTCCACCGCTCCCGCATCCTGAGGAGCGCGTTTGCGCGCGTCTCGAAGGATGGGCCACTTGCTCCGGAATGTGGGGCCCATCCTTCGAGACAGGGCTTCGCGCTTCCTCAGGATGAGGTTGAGAGGAGGAGAGGCTCTGGAGATCCGTGGAAAGACCTGGGCGTTGACTGAGTTCAGGCTGCCGCCGCAACAGGCACCTGCGGCATGGCCTGCGCCAAGTCTTCCAGGATGTCGCCGAGGTCTTCCAGGCCCACGGACAGGCGCACGAGGCCGTCGCTGATGCCGTGGGCGGCGCGCTCTTCCGGGGTGTAGGTGGAATGGGTCATGGACGCAGGGTGCTGGATCAGCGTCTCGGCATCGCCCAGGGACACGGCCCGCTGGATCATCTTGAGGCCATTCATCATGGAAATACCAGCTCCGAGACCACCCTTCAGTTCAAAGGCAATCATGCCTCCCGGCTGGCTCATCTGCCTGTTCGCCAGTTCGTGCTGTTCGAAGCTTTCAAGTCCCGGGAAGTAGACCTTTGAGACCGCAGGATGGTCTTGCAGCCATTCGGCGACTTTCTGCGCGGACGCACAGTGCCTATCCATACGCAGGGCAAGCGTCTTCAAACCGCGCAGGATCAGCATGGCACTGAACGGAGCCATCACCGCACCGGTCATGTCCTTCATGCCGACCAGACGGATCTCCTGGATCTGGTCGGCCCGTCCGGCAACCAGACCGGCCACGACGTCACCATGACCACCCAGATACTTGGTGGCCGAATGCAGAACGAGGTCGGCGCCAAGTTCGATCGGGCGGGTGAGATAAGGCGTGGCATAGGTGTTGTCGACGATTACCGTCGCACCGGCCTCATGGGCGATTTCCGAAACGTGGCTGATGTCGACAAGGCGCATGTTCGGGTTGGCCGGGGTCTCGAAATAGACAACCCGGGTCTTGTCGGAAATGACGGTGCGCAGGTTTTCCGGATCGGTCAGGTCCACATGGGTGATCTTGATGCCGAACTTGGTCAGGCCGTGGCGCATATAGGCAAAGGTGCAGCCGTAAAGGGTTTCGTCGACGATGATCTCGTCCCCCGGTGCTACGAGCGTCCAAAGGGTCGCGGTGATCGCGCCCATGCCGGAAGAAAGCGCGAGACCGGCTTCCGCTCCTTCCAGATCCGCAATGCGGCGTTCCAGAAGGTCCAGCGTCGGATTGGAAATGCGGCTGTAGATATGCCCTGCCCGCTCGCCCGCGAACATCTCGCCGCCGGCTTCCGCCGTCTCGAATACGAAGGTGGAGGTCAGATGCAGCGGTGGCGTCAGAGATCCCTCGTTTTCAAGTGGATTGTAAGCGAGGTGGATCGCACGGCTGGCAAAACCCTTGTAGGCACTCATGGCTGTCTCCCTGATTTCAGCCTGAGCAATATGATCTAATCATAAGGGTGATAGATTTCAAAATCTGTCAGTGCTGGCCTTCAGATTAGCATAATCTGCCAATCGAGCTTCAAATGGACAAGAAAGACAGACAGATCATCCGTGCGCTGCAGCGGGATGGCCGCATGACCAACCAGGACCTGGCGGAAGCGGTCAACCTGTCGCCCTCGCCCTGCTTGCGCCGGCTCCGGAACCTGGAAGCCTCCGGGGCAATCAAGGGGTTTTCGGTGGATGTGGATGCTGCCGCCTACGGCCTGCCGATCACCGTCTTCGTCCGCATCCGGCTGGAGCGACACAACGAGGAGGATGTGCGCCGGTTCGAAAGCCGGATGCAGACTATCGAGGAGGTTCTGGAATGCCACGTGCTGACCGGCGCGATGGATTATCAGCTGCGCGTGGTGGTGTCGGATCTTGAAGCCTATGAGACCTTCATCCGCAACCGCATTCATCCGATCGGCGGCATTGCGTCGATCGATACCAGTTTCGTTTATGGCACCGTGAAGAAGACGGCGGTGTTTCCACCGCTCGCCTGACCATACGGCAATGTTGCTATTTCTGCCGGAATTTCACTGGCGGCGATTTCTCCGGCAACAGCCCGGACCGGAAACGCTGCAGCACCACCTGCAGAAGCAGCCCCACCAGCAGCATGCGGATGAACGAACTGCGGGTCGCCCATTCCGGCGGCAGGCGGTTGGTGAAGATTTCCGTCACGGACCAAAGCGTCCAGATGGTCAAGGCACCAAGGATGGCCCCCCTGTTGTTGCCGGAACCACCGGCCATCAGCATCACCCAGACAAGGAAGGTCACCAGCAGCGGATCGGTGGCCGTGGGCGACAGGAAGCGGAAGTAATGCGCTGACAGGCCACCGGCGATCCCCATGATGGCGCAACCGATGACGAAGGTCTGGATCCTGAATTTCTCGACGTTCTTGCCGACGGCCGCCGCAGAAGCCTCGTTGTCGCGGATCGCACGCAGGCTGCGCCCCCACGGGCTGTCGTGCAGGCGCGAGGCTGCCAGATAGACCAGCAGCACCACGAACCAGACAAAGCCGAGAAACACGATGTCCCCCATGCGCCCGGTGGTGAGGTCCGCCAAAGGCCTTGGAATGCGGGACAGGCCCAGACTGCCGTTGGTGAGCCAGCTTTCGTTGACGATGACGAGCCGCAGGATCTCGGCGATCCCGATGGAGGCCATCGCCAGATAGTCGCTCTTGAGTCGTACGCAGATCTTGGCCACCGCCCAGCCGGCAAGCCCGGCGAGTATCGCAGCCCCGATCAATCCAATTGGTACAGGCAGGCCAAAGCCTCCGAGATGCTTGGACGAGGCCGCGGTTGTCAGGATCGCCGAGGTATAGGCCCCAACACCGTAGAACCCGGCGATGCCGGCGTTGAAGAGGCCGCCCATGCCCCATTGCACATTCAGGGCAAGGCACAGGATAGCGTAGATACCGCCCAGGATCAGAAGACTGACCGCATAGAAAAAGAGACCGGTGAGTTCCATCAGAGCAACCTCCCCTTGAAGAGGCCCTGGGGCCGGAAGATGAGCAGGCCGATCATCAGGACGAAAGCGACCGCCGTTTTGTAGGACGGGGAGATGAGCGCATCGTCACCGATCCAGTGGTAGGAGGACAGTTCCTCGGCCAGGCCGATGATGAAACCACCTGCCATGGCCCCCATCGGCTTGCCGATCCCACCCAGAATGGCGGCGGCAAACATAGGCATCAGCAGGTTCCAGCCCAGATTGGGGTGAGCACTGGTGTTCAAAGCGGCAAATGTTCCGGCGATAGCCGCCAGAGCCGCGCCGATGATCCACGTCCAGCGAATGACCTTGGCGGTATCCAGACCGGAAACTTCGGCCAGTTCCGGATCGTCGGCAACTGCCCGCATAGACCGGCCGGTTCTTGTGACGGTCAGGAAGTAGTGCAGAAGCACGGCAATGATCGCTGTCGAGATCACCGCCTGCAGATGCAGCACCGACACCCGAAAGGTATCGAATAGGACCAGCGGCGGTTTAACGCCTGTCGAAAACACCTGGTTTTGAGAACCCCAGACCAATTGAACGATCGAGCGGAAGACCAGCGCAATGCCGAAGGACGAGATCACCGTGTAAATGGTCGGCAGCTCGCGCAGTGGCTTGTAGAAATAGCGGTCGACCAGCAGCGCCGAGACAATCGTGAGTGCCATGCCGAAGGGGATCAGCAGAAGCGGATTGACCGGGACGATGGCAGCCATGGCCAGCACACCGTAAGTGCCCAGGGTCATCAGATCGCCGTGTGCAAAATGGGCAAAGCGCAGAATGCCGAAGATCATGGAAATCCCGACAGCGCCAAGCGCGTAGATGCTGCCGATGGCCAGCGCCGGGAACAGATAGAAATTCACGAACTCAATCATGCCGCCGCTCCCCCGAGGAAGAGGCGCCGCACGTCTTCATCCGCCAGCAGCTCCTTGCCGGTTCCGCTGGCATAGTTTCGTCCGTTCACCAGGATATGGCCGTGATCGGCAATCTGCAGAGCCTGGCGGGCATTCTGTTCCACCATCAATATCGTGATCCCGGTTTTTCGGATGTCGAGAAGCAGATCGAAGATCCGCTCCAGATAAGCAGGCGACAGACCGGCTGTCGGCTCGTCCAGCAGCACCAGCTTCGGGTCGCTCATCAAGGCGCGGCCCATGGCAACCATCTGCCGCTGTCCACCCGAAAGCTCGCCAGCAGGCTGTTTCAACTTGTCCCGCAGGTCGGGAAACAGGGAGAGCACACGTTCGCGCGTCGCCGCTTTATCCTTTGGTGGAGCTGCATAGGTTCCGACATCAAGGTTCTCGTCTACGGACATGGTCGCAAAGACGTTTTTCGTCTGAGGCACTGCCGATACACCGAGCGGAACAAGAGCGGACGTCTTGCAGCCCGCCAGTTCCTTCGCGCCAAGTTTGATCGACCCGGCGGAGACGGTGGTCAGTGCGAAGATGGTTTTGAGCAAGGTCGACTTGCCGGCGCCGTTCGGCCCGAGAATGACCGCGATCTCGCCAGGCTCAACGGTCAGCGAGACCTCTTCGATGATGGGCGGACCGCCATAGCCGGCGCTGACGTTTGTGACGGAAAGTCGCTCGGTCATAGCTGCGCCTCGTATTTTCCGCCGCCGAAATAGGCTTCGATCACACGTTCGTCGTTACGCACGTCTTCGACCGAACCTTCTGTCAGCAGCGTGCCCTGCGCCATGACCAGCACGTGGTCGCACAGCTTGGAAACGTAGTCGAGGTCGTGCTCGATGAGGCAGAAAGTCAGCCCCCGCTCCCGGTTCAGCATCAGGATCTTGTCCGCCAGCTTGGACAGAAGTGTGCGGTTGATGCCGGCCCCGATCTCGTCCAGCAGGATGATCTTCGGGTTGCGCATCAGGGCGCGGCCGAGTTCGACCAGCTTCTTCTGACCACCGGAAAGATTGCCGGCTTTCTCGTCGATGACATGGTCCAGTTCAAGCAGGCGGACAGTGTCCCGCGCGGTCTCATAGATTTCCTGCTCCTCGGCCTGGTAGTGGCCGCGGCGGAAGATAACGTTGAAGACATTCTCGCCTTCCGGCGCCGAGGCAGACGCCATCAGGTTTTCGAGAACCGAGAGATGCCCGAATTCGTGAGGTATCTGGAAGGTGCGTGCGAGGCCTGCCTTGGCCCGTTGATGGGGTTTGAGCGCAGTTATGTCCTTCCCGTCCAGAAGCACCCGGCCGGCACTGGGCCGGATTGCACCTGCAATGACGTTGAAGGCGGTTGTTTTTCCCGCACCGTTCGGCCCGATCAGGCCGGTGATGCGGCCTGCGCCGATCTTGAAGCTTGCATGGTCAATAGCCCGCAAACCACCAAAATCGACGCAGATTTTGTCCAGCTCAATCACGCTGTCGCCTTATCGGCTTATTCGACGATTTCGACTTGCTTGTAGCCGTCGCCGTCCACGACGAACTTGCCGATATAGCCACCGACATCGCCGTTTTCATCGAACTCCGCGGAGCCGCTGGCACCGTCATAGTCGATGTCCTTGCCTTCCTTGATCAGCGCAATCGCCTTTGCCCATTCACCCGGGCCGACTTTCTCACCCGGAGCCATCGCAACTTCCTTCAGAGCTTCGGCAATCTTTGCGCGGTCAGTCGAACCGGCCTTTTCAACAGCCAGCAGGGCCAGGAAAGTTGCGTCATAGGTCTGGTCGACAAAAGCCTTGTCGGCACCTTCGCCAAATTCGGCGTTGAAGGCATCATGCAGTGACTGCTGGGCCGGATTTTCAGCCGGAGACGTCGGTGAGGAAAAGAACGAGGTCTTCAGGGCATCTGCGCCAACGTTCTGGATCAGCAGTTCGTCACGAAGACCATCCGTGCCGATGAATTTGGTGAAGAGGCCACCTTCAATGGCCTGACGGACGATCTTGCCACCGCTGTCGCCGGCATAGGCGATCACAACCAGTGCCTCGGCATCACCCTTGGCCAGGCTTGCAAGTTCCGAACGGTAGGAATCCTTCTTTTCTTCGTGCTTCGCCTCGGCGACGATTTCACCACCGGCTTCAGTGTAGGCATCGATGAATGTTTCGCCGATACCGACGCCATAGTCATTGTTGACGAATGTGAGCGCGACTTTCTTGATGCCTTCGTCCATCACCATCTTGGCGAGGATCTCACCCTGATAGTTGTCTGAAGGCACAATGCGGAACACCAGTCCGTTGTCTTCCAGGAAGGTCATCGCCGGAGAGGTCGCGGTCGGCGAGATCTGCGGCACGCCCGCCGGAATGATTGCAGCTTCGGCAGCGGCAATGGTGGTGCCAGACATGAGCGAACCCATGATGATCGGCACGTTTTCCACGTTCACCAGCTTCTGGGCAGCGTCGACCGCGCCCTGGGCGGTGCCGGTGGTGTCACCGTAGACGGCAACTGCCGTGCCACCCAGCAGACCGCCCTGCTCGTTCACCTGCTTGACCGCGAGATCGGCTGCATTTTGAAGCGGCGGAATGAAATTGGCGATCGGCCCCGTGATGTCCATCAGGATACCGATCTTGGTGTCGTCCGCCAGTGCGGCAGTGCCCGTGCCCAGCAGCGCTGCTGCGGCCACAATTGTCGTCAATTTTCTCATGCTGTCATCCCCTCATGGCTTGACCTTGAACTCCTGCACAGCCTGTTCTTTCCTCCTCGACAGGCTTTGTCTTTTCAGTCGCGCAGGACCTCCGTTTCGAACCGGCCCGGCAGGCTGACTTCCAGCAGTTCCAGGTCGGCAGTTGCTTCCGCGTATCGCGTCGCCATGTTCGGCGGGATCACGAAGGCGTCTCCGGCAGACAGGCGGTAAGGATCTTTGCCTTCGCCCTCCAGGGTCATTTCGCCTGCCAGCACAAAGTTGAATAGAATATCGCAGTCATGACGCGTCCAGGGAGAAGCCTCCCCGACCGGACGAGCCACCATAACAGATGCCACGCCTTGGGTGTTGTCACAGATGGTGGTGTCGCGTGCCTCAAAACCCGGAATGCGGAACGGTTCAAAAACGCCGTCCTGTGCCAGGCTGTGCACGAATTTCTGTCCTTGCCACTCCCGATCCGGCCGCTCATGGGGCGTCGGCAGGGTCATCTCGTGGTCGATCTCGGTAATGTGCTCGGCTGGGACGCCGATCTCGATTACCTCGATCCCTTCGGCTGCGTGCATCACGCGGTGACGGATTTCCGGCGGCTGGATGAAACAGTCACCAGCCCTCAGACGGCGCATGCCGCCCTGATCTTCATAAAGAACATCGACCCACCCGTGGACACAAAAGATCAGCTGAAACCCGACCTTGTGGAAGTGAACCATGTCCGGAACCGGTCCGTCCGGAACCCGGATATGCGAGGCGATCATGGCGCCGCCGAGCCGTGTCGGCACAAGATCCCGATAGGACATGCCCGCCCGGCCGATCACCCATGGGGCCTGGTCTGCCAGACGGCGCACCACGAAGGCGTGCTCGGTTTCAGGCATCACCAGCGGTGGATTGAGTTCGTCGATCTCGACACGTGTCCCGCTCGGGGAGACCAGCAGGCGCTCGCCATCTGCAAATTCATCCGGATTTTCCGTCAGAATTCGCAGAGTGCCGGGTGCTTCGCTTGCACCCTTTTCCACCCGCACGCGCAAGCCGTGACCGGAGAACACCGCAATTTCCGGGCTGTCGGCCGGATAGATCATGTCCAGCCGCATGTTCAGCTTCTTGGTGAAGAACGGCAGGTCCTTGGCAAGGTCCTGGGTCGGTAGTCTGACTTCCGCGCGGGTTTCCGTCATGTCCTGTCCATCGCTCCCTTTACCCCCGCTTCAGCCTGCCTGTGCAGAGGATGTTGTGTTCTGATAGCCGGCATCCTCATGTGCTGCGAGGTAGGCCGCCTCCCCTTCAAAAACGAACCGCAGGATCCGGTCGCTTGCGGCAACCGCGTCCCGGCGGCAGAAAGCCTGGTAAAGCTGGGTGTTACCGGCAACGATCAACGGATGGTTCGCCTGATGGGCAAAGGTCATCAGGCGCACGGCCTGCACCTGGGTCATGTAGCGCTGCAGCGCCTTGCGCAACGAAACATTCGGCACGGCGGCAATCCAGCTGTTGCGAAAAATCTCGCAGGCCCGATGCAAATGCTCGGTATCCCCCGCCGCCATAGCCGAACCCGCATCCTCGAGGATGTCGTCCAGTCCCTTCAACTCGTCTTGCGACAGGCTGAGCGCTGCCATGGCGGCTGCCCGCGGCTCAAGAAGACGTCGCAGATCGAAAATTTCCAGAATTTCCCGATGGTCGAGACGCGGCAGCACAAAGCCCCGCGTTGTCGGTTCCAGATAGCCTTCATGGGCAAGACGCATCAGGGCATCACGAGCCGGCATGCGGGAAACGCCGAATTCGGCCGCCACGGCGGTGTCGACAAGGCGGATATCCTGACCAAGCTCTCCACGCTGGATGCGCCCCATGAGCAGGTCGTGGATCTGTCCGCTGGTGCTTTGTGCACCCGATGTGGAGGCGGTTGATTTTCCTGCTGTCACCGGCAAGCCTCCCTTGTCACGAACCTTGTCACCGCGGCAAATTCGTATACAGAACAATTCAAGCCTAAACAGACGCTCAGCCTATTCAACCCATTTTCAGGCATTTGAAAAGTCCTTTAAGCTTGAACTATCTCAAAAACTGTATACGAATATTCCAGTGAGGGTCAATAGCGTGTTTGAGACGGAAACGGATCTGTTTCAGCACCCCGATTGACCGAAGCAAACGACATTTCGGGGGACCGCATGACGACCAGGGAAGACGGCTACTTCCTCTATCATTCCATCGGCCAGTATCCCGGCAAGGAAGCCGGATTGAGCGCCGCGATGGCGGAGCTGGCCGCCGTCTGGAGTGCTCCGAACGATCAGCAGTGGCCCTATCTGCTCGGCAAACGCGGAGAGTTCATCGATTACTGGCGCGCGATCATCGATGCACCCGCCGGGTCCGCCACGACCTGCGAGAACGTGACCCAGGGCGTCGACATGGTCATGCGGGCGCTGCCGGACGGCCTGCTGCGTGGCCGCAAAGTGCTGGTGGCCGCAGACTGTTTCCCTTCCAACCACTTTCTTCTAACCCGCCTGCAGGAACGGCTCGGCTTCGAGCTGGTAACCGTGCGGGCCCGTCAGGGCGCAAATTTCGTTGCTGACGAAGACATGATCGCCGAGTGGGACCGCGATGTCGCGCTCTGCCTGATCACCTGGGTCAGTTCCACAACCTCAAGACGCTCGGATCTAGAAACCCTCGTTGACCATGGCCGCTCAATGGGCAGCATCATTGGCGTGGACATCACCCAGGCCGCAGGACTCCTGCCCTATTCGGTTGAGGCACCGAACGTTGATTTTGTGGTTTCGACCAGTCTCAAATGGATGTGTGGTACGCCAGGAGCCGGTATCTTGTATGTCCACCCGGACCTGATCCGGGATTGCAGGCCGGAGCTGTGCGGCTGGTTCAGCCAGGACAACCCTTTCAACTGGGATATCGACGCTTTCGAATATGCCCCTGACATCCGCCGCTTCGACAACGGCACCCCGTCGATCATGCCTGCGGCCGCCTCTGTGCCCGCCCTCAAGTGGCATGCCAGCGCCGACAGGGAGTCCATCCTGCGCAGCAACCGGCACCTTTGCGGCATCCTGATCGATGGCGCGGATGACCTTGGCCTGAAGCTGCTCACACCGAGATCAGAAGAAGATCGTGGCGGCAGTCTCATGTTCGGACTTACTTCGCCAGAACAAGCCGTGCAGGTGCTGACCCATCTGCGTGGTGCCGGATTTTCCGCCGACACCCGGGGAGCAACCCTCCGGCTCTCCCCCGGCATCCAGACGAGCGAAGAGGCCACACGCGAAGTCGTGGTGGAACTGGGGAAGGCACTGGCAGGATGAGCCGGGAGGCCGTTTCGCCGGAGCCAGCACAAGCGGCCCATCCTTCGAGATGGCCTGACGGCCTCCTCAGGATGAGGGTGTGGGTGTAGCAGCCCGGAAAGTTGCCTCTCTGAAGCGCAAACTTGCTCCAACCTCATCCTGAGGAAGCGCGAAACGCTGTCTCGAAGGATGGGCTGCACACTCCGCCCGACCCGAAAACGCCCGAAGTATCGCCCCGCTTGCTTCGTCATCAATCTCCCGAGAACCGGTCTTGAAGCCCAGTTAATCTGGAAATGGGCAGCCCCCGGGTCCCTCTATGCTCGCCAGGGGGGTAATCGAGGGGTATGTCCCTTCATTGAGTTCCGGGACACCCTTCCCTCAAGCGAAGCTCTCAACCGTCTTCAGCGCCCCGTCGAGATCCGTGCCCTTTTCATCCTTGAGGGCAGCTTCACGCAGGCGGGCAACCCATTCAGGACCATCGTTCCGGTTTTCCACCATTCTTGCCCCGGCCAGAACTTTGTCGAATTTCGACAGGCCTCGTGCATGGGTGTCGGAATAGCCCTTGATAAGCCTGCGGCAGCGCAGGGTTTCCACGGCCATGGCATAGCGGTCCGGCAGGTAACCGGAGACCATCTTCAGCCAGCTTTCCAGATGATCCTGCTCCATCCGGTGGCGCAAGGTCTTGCGGCGCCAGCCGCGCAAACCACCCAGGAAGTAGAGCATTGCAAAGCCGCGCAGGCTGTCGGTGCGGATACGACGGCCACGGTTGAACCAGCGGTCTATCCGTTTCATCCACGCCGGATCGCTTTCCATCCTGCGGCCCATCTTCTCCGGCAGAAGGCCGACGATTTCCTCCGCGCGCGGATGAAGGTAGTCGGTCAGATGCAGCAGCTTGCCGTCCTTCACCTTCTTTTCCGACTCGATCCGGTTGAACCGCTGCGGTCGCGTTTTCAAATCGGCAACCCGGATGACATCGTCATAGGCCATGGCGTTGGCGATGTATTTCGCAGCCTCGCGGGAGAGTTCGTAATCCTTCTCCGCGCTGTCCCGGCTGACGAGACCTTCCAGCCGGCCGAGATATTCCGCGCCGTAATCCGTGTCCTGAAAATCGACCACCTTGCGCAGTCCGGCACGGGCCATTTCGCGCACCGGTTCCGGCAAGCCCGCGACCTTGGCTTCCAGCGATGCCCAGGCCTTTTGCGCCATGTCCGGGCCTGCAGGCCTGACGATTTCCTGATGAGCGGGCTTTAGGGCCTCGGCCTTGGGTTCTTCACCGTGTTTCGCCAGATCGAAACCGGCAGCAAAAGCCCTCAGACTGGCTTCCACGCCCTTGCCGCCTGCACGAATGGCGTCTTCAAAGGCTGCCCGTTCGAAGGGCAGAGCACCGGAGCCAGCCAGTGCCCCGAACAGGGAGGCGGAAATCACGGAGCCGACCTTTAGGGCAGCGGTATCCATATCGGCCAGCACAAGCTTCTGCGCGGCCAGTTCAGCCGCAGCCTTCACCTCTTCCGAGGACGCCATGCCGTCACCCGGCACGGATTTTTCGGAAACCGCGAGCATGCGGTGGCTCGAAGCGATAAGCGTGGTGCGGTCCGGGGTCACGAAGCCACGAATGATCGCCCTGCCCGCTTCCATCATTTCCGCTGCAATGATGATGTCGACATCGCCCGCAGACGGGGCGAGAGAAAAGACCGGGGCTTCAACATCCCCCGGCGCCATTTCCATATAATAGATGGTCGCGCCGGTTCTCTGGGCAACGCCCGCCACGCTCGTGGCCTGGCAATGATAGCCCTGCGATCTCGCCAGGCTCTCGATCCAGTTGGTCAGAACACCGCCGCCCTGCCCGCCAACGGCGAGAATGGCGAGCTTGATGATCCCTTCGAGGGCCGGATCGGCCGGCCTGGCATCCAGTGGCAATGAAAGAGACATTACGCGCCCTCCCCGGTAAACGTCAGACGGGAACCGGCCCGCCGAGTCTGCAGCCAGGAAATGATCTTCGTCCGGAGCCCGGCATACCAGGCTTCGAAACCGGTCGGGTTGTGAACCACTTTCGCTTCATAGAAGGACGGGCACAGGATGGCCGCATCGGCGACTTCGCCGCAGTTTCCGCAGCCGACACACGACTGGTCGATGTGGGCCACCGGATCGTCGCGCAGCGGATCGTCAAGCTTCTTCAGCGAGAGCGACGGACATCCGGACAAGCGGATGCAGGCGTGATCGCCGGTACACACGTCCTGATCGACGCCAAACCGCGGCACCTCGACCCGTTCACCGCCTGCAATCGCCTTGTTGCGCAGCGGCTTTTCCCGGCGCTGGCGGTTGAGCATGCACTCGGAGGAGGCAACAATCACCTTCGGACCGTCATATTCGGTCGTCAGCGCCTCGCGTATGGTCTCGCGCATCCGTGTGACATCATAGGTGCGGTCGATCTGCCGGATCCACTTGACCCCGGCGCCCTGAAGCGCCTTCGTAATCGGGTTGTTGGTCGACTTGGTCTCGTTCTTTGCCCGGCTGGAGGGAATGTCCTGCCCGCCGGTTGCCGCCGAATAATAGTTATCGACGATAATCGCGACACTGTCGGACTTGTTGAACACCATGTTGCCGATGGAGCTGCTGAGGCCGTTGTGCCAGAAGCCACCATCGCCAATGATGGAGATCGCCCGTCTCTCTCCGCCACCATCGAAGGCGGCGTTCGAGGCCGGCCCGAGGCCATATCCCATGGTTGAACCGCCGATTTCGAAGGGCGGCAGGCAGGCAAAGAGGTGGCAGCCGATGTCACCGGTGATCTGATGCTGGCCGACTTCCTGCTCCACCATCTTCAAAGAGGCGAAGATCGGACGTTCCGGACAGCCGGTGCAAAAGCCCGGCGGGCGGATCGGCACCGTCTTGGTGAGATCCGGCAACTCCGGCTTGGGCGTGTTCGGCGCCAGCACTTTGCCCGGAAGAAGCTCCGGCGCATATTGGCGGACAAAGGCATCCAGACCGTCGAGCATGATCTGGCCGGTGTATTCACCCGCACGCGGGAAAATACCCTTGCCTTCCAGCTTCGTCGTCCGGCCTTCCTTGTAGAGCATCGCCCCGAGCTGCTGCTCGATAAACTCCGGCTGGCCTTCCTCGACCATCAGCACGGCTTCCTTGCCGGCGCAGAATTCAAGCAGTTCGGATTTCACCAGAGGATAGGTGACATTGAGCACATGAAGCGGGATGGATGTGTTCCCGCTGATATCGGCAAGTCCTAAGCGTTGCAGCGCCCGGATGACACTGTTGTAGATGCCGCCGAGACAGACGATCCCGACCTTGCCCTCTTCCGGGCCGAAATGCTCGTTCAGACGATTTTCCAGAATGAACTTTTCAGCAGCAGGCCAGCGGTTGTCGATCTTGTCATGCTCATGCGCATAGGACATCGGCGGCAGGACAACGCGCTTGAAATCGCGCATCGGACTGGAGAGCGCGTCGCGCACGGACAGCGGCGGCGGAACGTTGTCCCGGGTTTCGAACCGGCCAGTGACATGGCAGGAGCGGATGCGCACCATCAGCATCACCGGCGAATTGCTGGCTTCCGACAGGGCAAAGCCGTCGCCAACGGATTTGACGATGGATGCCAGGTTCGGGCGCGGGTCGAGCAGCCAGAACTGGGATTTCATAGCAAAGGCGTAGGAACGCTCCTGCATGATGGAACTGCCTTCGCCGTAATCCTCGCCGACGATGACAAGCGCACCGCCGTTGACGCCGGACGAGGCCAGGTTGGCGAGCGCATCGGAAGCGACATTGACGCCGACAGAGCCCTTGAAGGTGACGGCACCACGAATTGGATAATGCACCGAGGCAGCCAGCATGGCGGCGGCAGCAGCTTCCGAGGCATTGGCCTCGAAACGGATGCCGAGTTCGCCCAGAAGATCCTCCGCATCGGCCAGCACATCCATCAGATGGGAGATCGGCGCCCCCTGATAGCCGCCGACATAGCCGACACCGTTTTCCAGGAGTGCCTTGGTGATGGCCAGAATACCCTCACCCGTGAAGGTGTCTCCTGTTCCCTTGCGAAGATGCTCTACCTCAGCCTTGAACGACCTTTCGGCCATCGGCCCCTCCTTACGCGATCAACTCATATCGGGTGCTTGCGCACGTTCTTCAAAATTGCCTGCAGCGTGGCGACGAAGGCCCGCTGGTCCGCGTCGCTGATGCCCTTGAACATCTGCCGGTATGCACCAGCCAGATGCGGCCAGAGCTGCTCATGCGTGTCGCGCCCCTTGGGCGTCAGATGAATGCGGACGGCACGGCTGTCGTCCTTGTCGGCAACGCGCCGGACAAGCCCGTCCCGTTCCAGTGCGTCCAACGCCCGGCTGAGCGTCGACACTTCGACGACCGCATAAATGGCAAGTTCCCGGATCAGCAGGCCGTCGATCACGGACAAGACGGCAAGCGTACGCATCTTGGGTGTCGTCAGGCCCAGATTGGCCATTTCGTCACGCAGCGCCGCGTTGTAGCGGCCCATGATACGGTTCATCAGATAGGGCGGGAAATTCTCCAGCCCAATTTCGCCAAGCCGCTGCACACGTGCTTCTTCCGTGATGACGTCCGTCCGATCCTCGTTGCTCATGCACCCATCCATTTCGCCAGATTGTAGCCGGACCCGCCACCGAGCCCCGGCCCCGGATGGGTCGAAGCGCCGATCATGTGCAGGTTCCGGATTTGGGTGGCGCTATTAACGGAATGAGCAAAGGGGCGCCAGATGAAAAACTGATCGATGCTGCAGGCCCCGCCATAGGGATCACCACCGACCAGATTGATATTGATATCGTTCAGATCCGCTGGCGAATAAGCCCGCCGTGCAAGCTTGATCTGATCGAAGTTGCGGATATGCCGCTTCAGGATTTCTTCAAGCCGGTCGGCAAAGGCCTCCCGGGTTGCTTCGGTCCATTCCGGACCGGTCTCTATCTTGCCCGCAGCGTCGCCCTTGATCCTGCGCGGAGCGTCAGGGACCTGAAGCCACAGGACCCCCTTGCCTTCCGGCGCCCTTGAGGGGTCCAGACGATGCGGCTGGCCAACACATATCGTGGGAACTTCAGGCAGAAGACCCCGCTCGGCCTCGTTGGCGGACTTGGAAACACTGTCGATGCCGTCCGCAAGATGGATCAGCGCAACATCCTCAAGCCCTTCGACGATCCAGTCCGGATCACCGTCCAGAGCATAGTGAAGCTGGAAATTGCCGCGGCCGTAGCGGTATTTCTGCGTGGCTTCAGGGAGTGCTTCCTGCTTCAAAAGCCGCTGATAGAGCTGCGTTGGCGTGACGGAGGCAATCACCGACCGCGCCTTGATGGTTTCACCGCCTGCCGCTTCGACGCCGACTGCCTTGCCGTCCTTCACCAGGATACGTTCGACATCGACACCGGTGCGGATCTTGCCACCCTTGGCCTCAATCAATTTTCGGAACGCCTCCGGCACGGAGCCGGAGCCGCCCTTGGCCACTGGTGCACCGGCAGCTTCCAGCGCAAATGCAATTACCCGGCCCATCTGACCCGAATAGGTGCTTTCCGGCGTCAAACCGGTGTGCAGAACCCAGGGCGCCCAAAGTGCCTGCAGGGTTTCGCTATGATAGTTCCCTTCCAGCCAGCCGCGAGCCGGCTGCAGGCAGGCACCGAGCCACGCCTTTAATCCGCCAAGACCACGTTTCCAGGCTTGGGCGAGCATCAGGCGCGCCATCTTGCCAGACCAGAGCGGGCTCCCCAGCAAGGCAAACAGAAACTCCGCATCGGCTTCGATACCGCCGACGTCGGCCGCATGCTGCTTGCCGTCGCCTGCCGCGAGGGCCTCGAAGGCTGCAATGTTGGCCGCGCGGTCCATCGTCACCTTCAGCGCCTCCCCTCCCGGCCGTAAAACGGCGGTCGGATGCGGCGTGTGGCAGAATTCAAGACCATGCCGGCCAAGATCTTCCGCCAACTCCGCATAGGCAGGTGAGGTTATGAAAAGAACGAAGGTGGCCGCCATCACATCGTGCCGGAATCCGGGCAGCGTGATTTCCTCTGTCCGCATACAGCCGCCAAGGACGTCTGAGCGTTCCAGAAGCAGAACCGGCTCCCCTCTGCGCGACAGCATTGCTGCCGCGACGAGGGCATTTATACCGGAGCCGACGATTACGTGCGGAGCGGCCATTTCGAGACGCCTCAGGCTTTCGGAACCAGAGCCAGTGCCCGGATGGGGCTACCAGTGCCGCGTTCGATTTTCAGCGGAGCGGCAATCAGGATCGCCCCCTTCGCCGGCAGCTTGTCGAGATTGGCAAGCGATGCCAAACCGAAGCAATTGTCCCTGTGCAACAGGTTATGTGCCGGGAACGGCGGCTCCATGCCACCGGCCTGACCAGCATCAGTGCCGATGCACTGGCTGCCCCAGCCTACGATCTTCTTCGACAGCAGATATTCAATCGCATCCGGTGTCGGTCCGGGGCTGTGCGGGCCCGCTTCGTCGGCATTGAGGAACGCGGCTTCATCGCCGGCGCGTTTGTCCCAGTCGGTGCGCATCACGACCCACTCACCGGCACCGATCTCGCCGTGCTCGGCTTCCCAGGCCTTGATCAAATCCGCTGTCAGCAGAAAATCAGGATCTGCAGCGCTTTCCTTTGAACAGTCGATCACATTGACCGGCGCAATCAGACGCTGCACATCCAGCGTGTCCGTAAAGCCGTCGCTGTAGTCCTTCCCGGTAATCCAGTGATGTGGCGCATCGAAATGCGTTCCGGAGTGCTCACCCAGAACCATCCAGTTCCAGGCGAAGAAAGGACCGTCGGCGTCATATTCACTGATCTTGTGGATCTCGACCTTCGGCGTATTCTTTGCAAAATCAGGCGGAAGTTGCAGGATCGGCGTATTCGGACCCAGAACGCCCGTGCAATCCACCACTTCCACTTCTCCGGACAGGAGTTTAGCTCCAAGCCCGCTGAGCGCGCTCTCTGCAGACATAATCGTTCCCTCTGTACCTCTGTGGCCTGTCGGCTCGTTATCACAATTCAATGCTAGACAGATTTATTTGTATTTGCAATTATCTTCTGCGAACGACGGAGGGGATTGATCGTGACCGAGGTGTTGGACGGCGTCATTATCGGCAGCGGGCATAACAGCCTTGCCTGCGCTGTTCATCTTGCAGCTCAAGGCTGGAAAGTCGGTGTTTTCGAGCGCACGGGGGAACCTGGCGGGGCGGTCAAATCGGGCGAGTACACGCTACCCGGCTACCGCCACGACTGGGCGGCCATGAACCTTTCCCTGTTTGCAGGTTCCGCCTTCTTCAAGCAATACTCCGAGGAACTGGGCAGCCACGGACTGGCTTTCGCGCCAGCATCCAATTGTTTCTCTTCCGTTTTTCCGGACGGCACCTGGCTTGGCGTCAGCAACGACCTGGAAACGACGGCTTCGCGAATCGAAAAGATCTGCCCGGAAGACGCACGTGTCTGGCGGGCGCTGACGTCGGAATTCCCGGGACGCGCAGAGACCTTGTTCGCGCTTCTGGGCAGTCCGGCAAAAAAACGTGCATTTGCATATATATTGTTCAAGGAGTGGCGAAAAAGCGGTTCGGACGGCGTGCTGGACCTTGCCCGCTTTCTGTTATCCTCGCCGCGCGACTGGCTGAACACAACCTTCACATCGCCGAAGGTGCGTGCCCTTCTTGCTGCCTGGGGGATGCATCTGGATTTTGCACCCGACATTTCAGGCGGCGCGCTGTTCCCCTACCTGGAAGGCATGGTCAATCAGGCTTTCGGCATGGTCCTGGGTCAGGGCGGTGCGGATACGATCGTCAAGGCCATGGTTTCGCAGATCGAGGCTTCGGGCGGATCGGTGACCTGCAATGCAGAAGTCACGCGCGTGATCGTCGAGAATGGACAGGCACGCGGCATCCAGCTCAAGGACGGTCGGCAGATCATGGCCCGTAAGGCGGTGATTGCCAACGTCGCCCCATCCGCCTTGCTGAAACTTGCGGGCGAAACCGGTAACGCGCGGTATGACCTCGGCCTGAAGAAATCAGCACATGCGCCGGGCACGATGATGATTCATCTTGCCATGGACGACCTGCCAGACTGGACCGCAGGCGAAGAGCTGAAAAAATTCGCCTATGTGCACATGGCTCCGGACCTCGATCAGATGGCCCGAACCTACGCACAGGCCCAGGCCGGCCTACTGCCGGAAGAACCGGTGATTGTCTGCGGTCAGCCAACCGTCATCGACCCGAGCCGGGCACCGGAGGGCAAGCATGTTCTCTGGCTTCAGGTCCGCATGGCACCCGGCACCATCAAGGGGGATGCCGCCGGCAAGATCACGGCCACCGACTGGGCTGAAGCTGCGGAACCGTTTGCCGAACGCGCACTCGATATTCTGGAACGTTATGCCCCCGGCACGAGGGCCAAGATCCTCGGCCGCCATATCGTATCGCCCGCCCTGCTGGAGGCGGACAATCCCAACCTGGTCGGAGGAGACCAGGTCTGCGGAAGCCATCATCTGACCCAGCATTTCATGTTCAGGCCCGTACGCGGCTTTGCCGACGGAACGACGCCGGTTGGAAACCTTTACCACACCGGCGCGGCCGTCTGGCCCGGTGCGGGAACCGGCGCAGGGCCCGGATATCTGCTTGCACAAAAACTTGCCGGATAGCGACAAAAACAAACGCACCGGCACCAGAGGTAAAATGGGGAACAGTAACCATGAGAGTTTCAAGACGCACACTGCTTAAAAGTGCGGCCGCCAGCGGATTGCTGACAGCCGTCGGAACACCGGTAGCATTCGCCAGCGACATCGAAGAACTGGTGATCGCCTATAACGTCAACCTGCCGAGCTGGGATCCGACGGTCGGCCCGTCCGCGGTCAACCCGACCATCCAGGGCATCTACCAGTCCGTGTTCGACATGTTCATTCATCAGAACACGGACCTCAGCTTTGCACCGGGCATCATCACCGGCTGGGGCTGGAACGACGACAAGTCGAAGATCTGGATGGATGTGCGCGAAGGCGTCACCTGGCACAACGGTGATCCGCTGACACCGGAAGACATCGTCTGGTCGCTGGAACGCGCCGGCAATCCCGACACGGGCAATCCGATCCAATTCATCTGGGGCAAGGTCGGCAACTTCCAGATCGACGGCAACAAGATCACCGCCGACGTCAAGGAATACGAGCCCACCATCTTCAAGTGGATGAGCTTCCTGACCGGCTATGTGATGCCGAAGAAATACTATGAGGAAGTCGGCGCAGACGGTTTCGAGGCCAAGCCGATCGGGACCGGGCCTTACATGGTCGACAAGTTCGAGCGCAACGCCTTCGTCCGACTGAAAGCCAACGAGAACTACTGGGGCGGCGCACCGGAATTCAAGACGGTCACGATCAAGTTCGTGACCGATGCGTCCAGCCGAACCTTCGAGGTTATGTCGGGCAATGCGCATGTCACGCTGGAAATGCCTTACGAGGAATTCGACCGGCTGAAGGAAAACGACGGCATCGTCGGCACCGCAGCCCCGATCTCCGACATCGGCATGATCTTCATCAACGATGTCGATCCGATGCTGGACGAAAACGTGCGCAAGGCGATGGCCTATTCCATCGACAAGAAGACCATCATCGAACGTCTCCTGTCGGGATACGGCGTGCCCATCGACACGCTGCAGACACCCGACTATTCCGCTTATGATGCCTCGATCACCGTTCCCTACGACCCGGACAAGGCGAAGGAACTGCTGGCGGCATCCGGCTTCGGTCCGGACAATCCGGTCAAGTTCAAGATCCAGACCACCCGCGGCTTCAAGCCGAAGGACTACGAGATCATTCAGGCCATTGTCGGCTTGTGGCGCAAGATCGGCATCGAGGCGGAAATCGAAGTCTACGAAATCGCCAAGCATTACGAATTGCGCGCGGCCGATACGCTGGCCCCGGCAGCCTTCTACAACTGGGGCAATGCCATTGGCGACCCGACCACCTCGACCGGCTTTGCCATGTTCGGCCCCTCGCCTCACTCCGTCTGGGATGGCGAAGAGCTGATGCAGAAGATCCTGCCGCTTTGGGGCGAGGCTGACGAGGACAAGCGTATCGAAGGCTGGAAGGAAGTCGATCGCCACATTGCAGAAAATGCCCTGGTCATTCCGCTCCTGCAGTACGTCCAGCCGATCCTGCACAGCGACAAGGTCAAGGTCACGCCGCACGCTTCCGGCGCGCTGCTGCCTGCGTTGATGACGCGTTCCTAAAAATCCGGAATTTTCGAACCCGCCTTCGCCGCAACACCCTCTAAAGCTTGCTCCCGGGGTGTTGCGGCGACTTTTTCCGATTTTTGGGCCAAATACCGTCATGCAAATCGTGCGCGCGCTGCTGACGCGCCTCATCACAACGCTTATCACCCTGCTTGGGGCCGCGATCATCGTGTTCGTGGTCATCCGGGTCGTTCCTGGCAACCCCATCGCCATGATGCTGCCGCCCGGGGCGACAGATGCCGACATCGACCGGCTGAAAGCGCTTTACGGGCTCGACAAGAGCATCTTCGAACAGTTCGTGATCTGGATCTCCAACGTGATCCAGGGTGATTTCGGCACGTCCATCACCCTGCGCCAGCCGGTCTACGACCTGGTGATAGGCCGTTTGCCGGCCACGCTGGAACTCTCGGTCATGGCCTTGCTGATCGCCGTCATCATCGGAGGTGCTGCCGCTCTCACGGCAACGCTCTACCGCGGTTCCAAGGTGGAAGGCGGGATCGACGTTGCCGGCGGCATCGCGCTGTCCCTGCCGGATTTCCTTTGGGGGCTGGCGCTGATCCTGCTGTTCGGCGTGCTGTGGCCGCTGTTTCACATTTCCGGCCGGATTTCCCCCTCGCTCGGGTTCGAGTTCAGTTCCAACTTCTATCTCTTCGAAGCGCTCGCCCGGTTCCGGTTCGATGTGGTGCTGGATCTCATGGGGCACATGCTCATGCCGGCGCTTGCGCTGGCAATCCCGTTGGCAGCCATCATCCTGCAGCTCCTCAAGCAATCCCTGAAGGAATGCATGCACGACGACTACATCACCCTGGCCCGCACAAAGGGCTATTCGGAAAGCTCGATCATCCTGCGTGATGCCTTGCCGAACGCGATCCTGCCCACGCTGACGCTGATCGGCGTGCAGTTCACCTTCCTCATCGGCGGTACGGTTATCATCGAACGCCTGTTTTCCTATGAAGGTCTCGGCAACATGGCGATCGACGCGGTGATCAACCGAGACCTGCCATTGATCCAGGGCATCGTCCTGATTTTCGCCCTGCTCTTCACGATGGTCAATCTGGTGGTGGACATGGCCTATGCCACCCTGAATCCAAGGCTGCGCCATGCGTGACGCCCGAGGACATATCCGTCGCCTGCCCGGCCTTCGGCTCTGGCTCAGTGGCGGCTGGCTTACCTTCCTGGTGCTGGCAGCCGTCTTCGCCCCCCTGATCAGCCCGCACGACCCGCTGGCACAGGATCTTTTCGCCGGACGCCTACCGCCCTTCTTCGAACAAGGTGCTGACCCGGCCTATTTGCTGGGAACCGACAGCCTCGGCCGCGACGTGCTGAGCCGCATGCTCTATGGCGCAAGACTTGCGCTGATCGTGGCGCTGGTTGCCGGCACGCTTACCTGTCTTATCGGGGCAACACTTGGCCTGATCGCAGGGTACTACCGGGGCTGGGCGGATCTGGTGATCTCGCGCTTCATCGACATCTGGATGGCCTTCCCTCCGGTTCTCTTTGCAATCCTGCTGATTGCGGTTCTGGGAACCGGACTGATGTCCGTCATCATTGCCATTGTCGTCATTGACTGGACCCGCTTTGCGCGTGTTGTCCGGGCTGAAGCGATGAGCCAGGGGGCGATGGACTATGTGGCTTCGGCGCAGGTTGCCGGCCGCACCCGTTTCGGCACCGCCCTGACCGAGATCCTGCCGAACGTCCTGCCGACCATCGTAGCCCTCTTGACGCTGGAAATGGGTATCGCGGTGATCGTCGAGGCGATCCTGTCCTTCGTGAACCTGTCCATTTCCACGGACCAACCGACATGGGGCGGCATGATTGCCGAAGGCCGTACCTCCATCTATCAGGCCTGGTGGGTTCTCGTGTTTCCCTTGTTCGCGCTTTTCCTGACGGTGCTGAGCTTTTCCCAGCTCGGCGAAGGCCTGAAGGACCATTTCGATCCGGTGCTGCGATGAGCTTTCTGTCCATTCAGGACCTGACGGTCCAGCTGAAGAACGGCATGCCGCTCCTCCGGCATGTCTCGCTTGATGTGGAACCTGGTGAGGTGCGTGCACTTGTCGGGGAAAGTGGCGCGGGCAAAAGCATGATCGGCAAGGCTGTTCTCGGCATTCTGCCGAAAGCCGCAAGGTTGAGCGGGGGCAAGATCCTGCTCGACGGGGAAGACCTGCAGACGCTCTCCCAAAAGGCAAGACGCCAGCGGATTGGCGCCCGCGCGGCCCTGATACCACAGGACCCGCTCACCGCGCTCAATCCATCCCGCCGTGTCGGGCCGCAGATTACGGACAGGCTGGTGGATATTCTCGGCTGGAAACGCCCGGATGCCGAGAAACGGGCGTTGGAGCTGTTGGAAGAGGTCCACATCCAGTCACCGGAACGGGTGATGAAGGCCTATCCGCACGAACTGTCCGGCGGCATGCGCCAGCGTATCCTGATTGCGTCCGCCTTTGCCGCCGAACCGAAGCTGATCATCGCCGACGAGCCGACGACAGCGCTCGACGTGACCGTTCAAAAGCAGATCCTCAAGCTGATCCGCGAAATGCAGCAGCGCCACGGCACCGCTCTGCTGTTCGTCACCCACGATCTGGGTGTCGTCTCGAAGATAGCCCAGTCACTGACAGTGCTCTATGCGGGCAAGGTGATTGAAGAAACCTCCGTCGAGAACTTCTTTGCCGCGCCTTCGCACGCCTATTCGAAGGCCCTGCTCGCGGCAACGCCGAAATACACAGACCCGCAAGGCTCACTGACACCTGTGCCGGAAGGCGTGACGAAAGCGGTGGAAGCTGAAGTGGCTGCCTTCGACGCACAATTGAAGGCAGGAGCCCGGCCATGAGCGATATCATCTACGAGCTGAAAGACCTGCACGTCTCCTTTCCGGACATGTCCCGCAAACCGCTTCTGGGAGCGGCACCGCGGATCGACGTACTGAAAGGGCTATCCTTCGATATTCCCAAGGGCGAAGTCCTCGGCATTGTCGGAGGGTCCGGATCAGGCAAATCCACGCTCGGCAGGGCACTGATCCGCCTGATCGAACCGGACAATGGCGCGATCCGGTTTGAAGGCACTGACATCACCCATCTTCATGAGGACAGCCTGCGGCCCCTGCGCCGGCGCTTCCAGATGATCTTTCAGGACCCGATGTCTTCACTCAATCCTCGCCGGCGTGTCGGCGGTATCATAGCCGGGCCACTGCGCCTTCAGGGACTCGACAACATCAAGGGCCGGGTCGATGAAGCACTCGACATGGTTGGCCTGCCCCGGCATTTCGCGACCCGCTATCCACACGAGTTGTCCGGCGGTCAACGCCAGCGCGTCGGGATAGCAAGGGCAATCGCCCTGAAACCCGACTTCATCCTGGCCGACGAGATCGTGTCCGGGCTCGATGTGTCCTCCCAGGCCCAGGTGCTCAACCTGCTGGAGAGCCTCGTCAAGGACCTCGGTCTCACCCTGGCCTTCATCAGTCATGATCTCTCGGTGATCCGGCGGCTGTGTACCCGCATCCTGGTGCTCTACAAGGGCGAGATTGTCGAAAACTCCGAAACGGCAGAACTCTTCGCCAATCCGAAAGCGGACTACACACGCACGCTGCTCGACGCAATTCCGCTGCCTGATCCGAAACAGGCCTGGCTCTGAAACAACAGCCCGGCACCGGTCCGGATTGCCGGGCCGATGCCACAAGTCCGGTCGGCCCGTGGAATGCGTCTTCGTTTGCCTGGGGTCGAGCCAGTGCGCTTTACCAGTCGTTGATTATTTCATTCAGCGCTTGCCATCTTGCCGGATGCTGGCGCTTCGACCATTTGCTGTTGGCGAATTTCCTCCGTCCGGTCACTTCATTTCTTCCATGGGGTGACCTACTCTATCCTTTTGACAAAGCGCATCATTCCAAGGGGAGACGACACGATGGCCGCCATTCCGCCTGTTTGCGATTTTGGCTGGAAAGCACCCGATTTCGAATTGCCCGCGACCGACGGCAAGACCTACAAGCTTTCAGACATTGCCGGCCCCAAGGGCACGCTGATCATGTTCATCTGCAACCATTGTCCCTATGTGGTTGCCGTCCGTGACAGGATCCTGCGCGATGCCCGTGACCTGCAGGCGATTGGCATCGGTGTTGCTGCAATCAGTGCCAATGACGTCGAGAGCTATCCCGAAGACAGTTTTGAGAAAATGACAGAACTTGCACAGCGGGAAAACTTCCCTTTCCCTTACCTCTTTGACGAAAACCAGTCTGTCGCCCGCGCCTATGACGCGGTCTGCACACCGGATTTCTTCGGCTTCAATTCAGCGCTGGAACTTCAGTACCGTGGGCGACTTGATGCCTCCCGCAAGGAGACGGGGCCAGCAGACCTTCGGCGTGATCTGTTCGAAGCAATGCGACAGGTTGCAGAAACGGGCAAAGGACCGGAAGACCAGATCCCGTCCATGGGATGCTCCATCAAATGGAAGGCTGCATGAATCCGATTCTGATTTTCGACCTCGATGGCACGCTGATCGACAGCGCACAGGATCTTCATGCAGCGGCATGCCGCCTTCTGGAAGGCGAAGGCCTGCCGGCGCTGCCGCTTGAAACCATCCGCTCCTTCATCGGCAACGGTATTCCGACGCTGGTTGACCGTATCATCGATGCCACCGGCCTGCAGACGCGAGATCGCACACGTCTCATTTCGAGCTTCCTGGAGGATTACCAGGCGCATGCGACCGATCTGACGGCCCCCTACCCTGACGTCGAAGCCACGCTCAACCACTTGCTGCAGTCTGGACACACGTTGGCGATCTGCACCAACAAACCGCAGCGACCCGCCGAGAAGATTATCGAGGACCTGGGTTTGTCGCGTTACTTCCAGGGCCTCGTCGGCGGGGACAGCCTGACGGAGCGCAAACCGGACCCGGCCGGGCTGCATTACCTGCAATCGTCCCTCGGTGGCGGTCCGGTCGTTTATGTCGGCGACAGCGAGGTCGATGCCGAAACGGCTGTCAATGCGGGCATGCCCTTTGCACTGTTCACCGAAGGCTACCGCAAACGTCCCATTTCCGAGATTCCGCATGCTGTGTCCTTTTCGAGCTTCAAGGACCTTCCGGCACTTGCGCAGAACCTGTTGTCAGCCCCTGCCTGACACAGGTTTTCGACAAGTTTACAGCCTTCAGTGCAGACATTGAGCTGGCCTGCCGGGGAAGCTATGATTGCCGCCGCACATGACGTGCGCCTTTCACCCGATTGACGGACCTGCGTTGACCAAGGCACTTCGACAGTTTTTCCTCCTTGCGATTGCCGGCACAGCATGCCTTTCCGGTTTCGGGTCTTCCTACGCAGCGGAGCCTGCGGAAACGGTCATCATGGCACCTGTTCTTGCCGCCCGGGCGGCAGCCGAGACAGTGCGCAAGGAACATGGACCGTTTTACACGGTCCGGGACGAGGCTGCCTTCCTGCAGCAGATGTGCAGCACTATCGAGGCGGCGGCGAACAAACAGGGCCTGCCACCGGGTTTCTTCGCCAAGTTGATCTGGAAGGAAAGCCGTTTCGACCCCAATGCGATCAGCCCGGCCGGTGCGGAAGGCATTGCCCAGTTCATGCCTTACACCGCCGCCAACTGGGGCCTAGAAAACTCATTCGAGCCAGTGGAAGCCATTGAAGCTTCTTCCCGCTTGCTGGGATATCTTTTTAAAGGTTACGGCAACCTTGGGCTGGCGGCCGCGGCCTATAATGCCGGGGAAGACCGTGTCGACAACTGGCGCCGTGGGCGCGGGCGCCTTCCCGATGAAACCCGCAATTACGTTTATTCGATCACCGGGCACAAGGCATCGGACTGGAAACAGGGCAAAGGGCCGGACGTCGACTTTACCCTGGACCAGACGCAGGATTTTCAGACGGCTTGTCAGGACTTCCGCCTGATCGAAGCGCCATTGCAACGCCGACTTGCCAATACCTACTACAATCGGGGACTGGCACTGGCGAAGTCGAAAGATTATTCAGCCGCGCTGCTTCGCTACACTGTTGCCATCCGGCTTCGCCCCGAGTTTCCGGAAGCCTACAACAACAGAGGGCTGGTCTACCGCATGATGGGCGATTATGGCGCTGCCATCGCCAATTACGATGTCGCTCTGAAGATGCGGCCCGGATATGCCGCAGCCTACAACAACCGTGGATACGCCAAGCGCAAGCTTGACCAATACCGGGAAGCGATAGCCGACTACGACAAGGCCCTGGCGATCAATACCAATTACGCCGCTGCGCGTTTCAACCGTGGTTTCGCCCAGGCTCAACTTGAAAATTATTCCGCGGCGATTGCCGATTACGACGTGGTCCTGAAGCTTGTCGCCAACCACCCCCTTGCCCTTTACAATCGCGGCAAGGCTCATCTTGCCGCCGGTCATCTGAACAAGGCCGAAGACGACTTCAACTCTGCGATCGCCCACAGCGACGGATTTGCCAAGGCCTATTACAGCCGTGCGAACCTGAGGCTGCGACTGGGCCAACGCGACCAGGCCAAAGAAGACTACCTGAAGTCCGTCTCACTCGACGCCGGCCTGGGGCGCGGCAAATACGCCATCGCTTTCGACTGACACCTGCGACTTGACGATTGCCTGCGGAGCACCCTTGCGAACTGCTATTCCTTAGGCACCTCGGTTCGGACCAGCGGCAGGCTGAACCCGCCCGTGTGATACTGGTGGCAAAGCGTGCATTCTTCTCCAGCCGCACGTTCCGTGTGGCAGGTCGCGCAAGTGGCCTTGTCGATAGGGGTGAAGTTCGGTGCGTGGATGGTAGGGTCACCTTGCTCGTAGCTCTTCAGATAGGTGTCCGCCCCCGTAGTGAGCGCGTGGCACGTCACGCATCCTTCCGTTCCGACTGCGCTGATGTGCGGGTCGTGAGAAAAGCGCGTGAAACGTGTCGTCACCTGAGCGGGATCGAAGGAGTGCCAGCGCACGGCCTTTTCAACGCCGGCTGTGTCGACGCTGTGGCACTTGGTACAGCGTCCCACCGCGCCCGGGTCACTGAGCGAGGCAAATACGGGATTCCGCAGGACCTTTTCCTGATCCGTTGCCGCATGGCTCGAATAATCGAGCCATGTTTTCAGGAAGGGGTCTTCATGTCCCGTCGGACGATACCGGATCGTATGGTCCTGCCGGTACCAGCCACCGTAAAGAGCCCAGTTTTCCGGATCGAATGGTTCCTCCCGGGTTTGCGCAGAGGGGGCGTCAGTTGCAGTCGATGTGTCGACAGGTTCGGCCGCATCGCTCAACAGGCTCGTTCCGCCTTCGTCTGCCGCAAGGATGTCCTCACCGGCAAGAATATCGTCACCGGCAAGTATTTCCTCTCCGCCCGCGGGTTGGCCGAGAAGAGCGTCCCCATCGGAACTGCTCGAAGCGTCGTCCTCCGCCAGGATGTCCAAGCCGTCCGACACGTCGGCGCCTGCGTCATCCGCTATGGCAAGACCGTCTTCAACCAACGAGCCTTCGTCTGCAAGAATATCATCGTCGGTATCTGTCTTGCCGGCCAATGCGTCATCGGCTCCTGCAGGCGCCAGCAACAAGTCTTCGGAAGCCAGCTCTGCGCCATCATCCGTTCCGCCGCCAAGGATGAGGCTATCCGTACCATTGTCTTCGCTGGCGGCATCGCCTGTCCCGGCCAGAATATCGTTGTCGTCCCCCTCGGAAAGGGTGTCCGACGCGACCTCTTCGGTTTGTACAGCGTTGTTCTCTTCAACCTCCTGCCGGGCTTCCTCGAACGCGCGGGTTGGCGTTCCGTCGGCGTGGCGGGCAAGGTCCTCAGCGAGGTCCGGCAACCATTCCCGGTTGGCGGCGGCGATCACGTCGTGTGGCATCACACCGACCATCAGCGCCATTTGCCTGTGGTCCGTCATGGTTTCGCTGTCCGCCGCGCCGGCACCCATGGCGGCAGGAAGGCCATCACGCTCGATATTCGCGAGCAACTGCTTCACCGCCCAGGCCAGCGTTTGGACCCTTGCCAGAGCGTCCTCATCAGCCTCCCGCAGATCCAGAAGATCCAGGTCCGACACTTCACCCACGATATCCCGGCCGTCCAGCACCAGCGCCAGAAGCGCTCGCATGAAGGGCGTAATTCCTGCCTCGGACCTTTCCGGCCAGGACCCGACGTCGATACCCCGCTCCGCAAGCGTTTCGACGTCCAGGCCCGGAACAGAGAGGAAATTCGTGCCCTTCGGTCCGCTCACGATGGTCTGGCCGAGAATATCGCCACTGTGACAGGTCGCGCACATGCCTTCGAAATCTCGAACTGCCATGTAGCGGCCGTCGTTCCCCGCCTCATGGCAGGTCTCGCACATGGCCGGAACCTTGCCGGCACCATCGGGCTTCTCGGCGGTATCCGGGAAGTGCTTTCCGAAATGCGACTTGTGATCAAAGATGATGCTGGTGCGCTGGTAAAAGGGATAGCCTGCGAATTGCGGATGACTGTCCTCGAAACGCCCGAACTTCTCGACATGGCAGGTCTGGCACCTGTCATTGGAAACTTCGGTCAGTTTGCCCAGGCTTCCCTGGTGCTCCTGGTGACAGGTGGCACAATAGATGTTCTGCGACCCGGCAACTGCGCTACCTTGCGTCTGCCCTGCCATCGGCAATGAGAACTTGATCCGGTTTGTCCAGCTCTGATCACGCCCGGTGCCGACTTCCGCCGTGCGGGCAAGTGTCATCTGCCGGAGCTGTTCAACCGGCGTTGTATGTGCCGTGAACGGCTGCGAACCAACGTCGTGACAGGTGGTGCAGAGCGCTGCTGTCTGTTTCGGTCCTGCAGCTGTCGCGGCAAGGCCATGAAGCCAGCCAAGGCCTTGCGGACGTGCGTCGGCGTGGCACGACTGGCAATCTGTCAGGTTGGCGTGCTGGGCTGCAAGCCGGCCCGGCATCAGATAGTTCTTTGCCACTCCGCCGGAAAGAATGATCGCCACGAGCCCGGCAGTCAGCGCCGTGAGCCAGACAGCTGCCCGCCGCCTGCGCTTGCGCAGGCTCGGCTTCGGCACGCAGGGTTCCTGGTTCAGACAGCAGCTTCCGTCCGGCAGCGGACCATCTTCGCAAGGTCCGCCTTCCTGGCTCGAGCGCCGGCAAATCCATCGGTCGCCGTCCTGTACAGGCTGGCAGGCAGGCCCCGCCCTGCAGTTTCCTTTCCGGTCCGGTCCCAGACGACACGGACACCCGTCGGCAAGATGTCCGCAGACCCAGTCGTCCTGCGGCCGTTCATAACGGCGTTCCTGAACACCAATTCTGCGTAACAGGCTCATGGTCAGGCAATTCCGCTCGAAAAGGCATAGGCAACAACGACATGCGCCAGGATTGCCAGGATCAGGGCATAAGTTGGCGGTACATGCACAAACAGCCAGAGTTTCAGCAATCCGCCGTTGGCATACTGGAAATCAAGGTCGTTCTTGGCGCGCACCAGCTGACGCATCCGTTCCAGACGCTCCTTGCCCTTGCCGTCCAGATACCGCTCGATCGACTGCAGCTCGCCCATGATCCGCGAAATCGGCAGGCTCGACTGACGCAGATGCGCGAACACATACCGCGGCCGCGCAAAGAACCGGCCGAGCTCCCGCTGGTAGACATTGGCAAGGCTGACGGAACTGCCGTCTTCCAACGACGCCAGCGCCAGAGTTTCCGCCTCGTCCGCGATTTGCGCGCGCAACACGGGAATGCGCTCGAACAGGACCCGGTCACCTCTGCCTTCCAGGCGCACGGGAACGACCCGGGCCAGAAAACCGCCGACACAGCCGCTTGCCGAAACCAACACGAACAGGATCCACAAGAGCCATTCCAGCGGCGCATTCGGAAACCGCAGATGCGTATGCACCAGAAAGACGCCGATGGTCAGGAACCCGAGGTAATAATGCACCTGCAACCAGTGGCGCACGCGCCCGAGCGGCAACGTGCTCAACTGCTTGCGAAACGTCAGCAGCAGCATGCCGGCCATGACCGCCACCAGAACCCAACCGTTGAGGAACTGGCTGTCGCGCAACGAGATCCGGTAAGCCTGGTTTACGGTCATGAAAACCGCGAGCAAAACTGCGGCCGCGCCAAGCTTCAACAGGATGTTGCGATTGAGGAGCCAGCTCATTTCAGCCACTCCAGCAGTCTTTCGGTGTCGCGCATGTTGACGCGCGCAAGCGCGTCATGCGGACAAGACTGGACACAGGCTGGGCCCGTCAACTGATCGGCGCACAGATCGCATTTGGTTGCCCGGCTGATGGGCTGCCCTTCGCGATCCGTCACGAACTGCCCGTTCTCGTCACGGATCTCGACCATCCGGATATTGCTGTACGGACAGGAATTGGCGCAGGTCGCACAGCCGATGCAGGTGTTGTCGTCAATGACGACAGTCCCGCTGTCCTCGGCCCTGTGAATGGCGCCGGTTGGACAGCCGATCAGGCAAACCGGATCGGTGCAATGCATGCAGGCGCTCGCGATCATCGCGTTCTCGAACCGGCTCCCCTGCCGAACGAAGCGGGGGTTGTTGTCGTGGGCGGTCGCGCAGGCGCGCACGCAATCGTCACAGCCGACACAGCGCTCCAGGTTGATCAGCATGGCTTCTTCACCGTTGATGAAACGGTGATCGACGAGGAAGTCCATCATGCCCTGGCGCAGTTCCCCGCGCGTGCCGTCACGATCATCCGGCCTGCCCTGCCGCAGGAAGGAAGGATCGAGCCCCGGCAATACATGTTTCTGGACCAGATGCGTCGGAATGCGGATGACGTCGACATAGCCGATGGCGCGCAGGCTCGTATCCAGAACCGGAGAAACCTTGTCCCGCGCAAACGCCGCAATCGCATCCAGTCCGAAAACGTCGTTTTTCGACAGATGGCCAATGGTCCTGTCGCCGTGATCGATCCGTTCGCTGACCCGGGCAAAGCCGCTGTTGATCAGCAACAAACCGTCGACGTGACTGCCCTGTTCACAAATCACCGGCTCCTGCTGGATGATGTGCTGCGCACCGTCTTCCTTGGAAATTTCAGTCTTGAACCGGTGGGTCCAGTTGAAATTGCCATAGGTTTCGAACAGGGCCTCTTCTGCGATTTCCGCCAGCGCTGTGCTGTCGACATGGGCAAAGACCGGGCATTCCTGCAAACGGGTCAGCAAACCGCGTTCATGGTAAAGCTGGTCGATCTGCTTGCGGAAGCCATCCGACCAGTCTCGAATTTCGCGCAGCCCCTGCCAGCGCAGCTCGAACAGGACAGTGTCATCCTCAAGGGCATAGATGGTCGCGCGCCTTGGGCTTCGGGTCAGGGCGGCCAGCTCGCCGAACATCTGCGGGGCTTCCAGCAGGAAAGTCTCATGCTTCGCGATCAGCTCGTCCGCGTCGACACGCAAGGCAGCTTCCACCGCATTTGCTCGTGTGCCTTCATTGATTGAAGCGGCCGTGGACGAAGGTCTGCGAGACCGCCGCCGCGCAGGGCGGTACTCTGGCGGACGCTTGCGCGCGAACAGTTGCGCAAGCGACCTGCGCCAGGATTTCTGTTGCTTGCGACCCGAGCCGGCGGTCGGCGCAGACGCAGTCAGGCCGAACACGGATCCGGACAGAATGATGAACAGCGAACTTCCATAGTCACCCTTGCGCAGGACAGTTTCGCCCTTTTGAAAGGTCCTGATTCGGCCATCATTCGCAATGACGCTTGCAACCGGCAGCCACGAGGGAAAGTCGGCCGGATTGACGTCGGCAAACGCCGGCAGGGCCAGGACACGGTCCACCGTCTCCCGGTCCAGCGGTTCCTTGCCGAATGGCTCGTCCCAGCGCCGGTTTCGCTCGTCGCGAAGCTCCTGATCCAACAGTCCGGCTCCCTACTGCGTCACGGGTCCCTTGAACTTGTCAGCTCCCGGAATGTACTTGTCGACCGCGGCGAACGTCGTCCCGTCGTAGGTGTCGGCAAACCTGAGGCCGAGCACGGAGATCTTTGCCGCGGCATCGGTCAGCTCATCCTGGTTGTTCAGCTTGAGCTTGGCACCGCTTGCAATTTCCTGGATCTCACCCAATTCCGGCGCTTCGGGCAAGAGCTTGGCAAGACTTGCCATGACCTTCGTGGCATTGCTTGCCCGTTTGGCCATCTTCACGGCGTAGTCTTTCTTCTCGGTCGCCTTGCTAACGCCGATCAGTGCCGTTTCCAGCTCGACGATACGCCCGACGAGGAACAGCATCCGCTTGCGTTCAATGGATGCCTCCGGGTTGGACTTGCCCTTGTTGTACCAGGTGTTGTGACGCACCTCGCCCTGGCTCCAGCTAACCAGTTCAAACGCACTGCCGGGCGTGTGACCGCCGACATTCACCAGTTCCTCGTTCGGCACCAGGTGACAGCTGAAACAGTTTTTCGCCAGTGCGTAGGTCATCTTGGGCCGGATCATGCCGGCTGCCTCGGCCTTTTCCCAGCGTGCGGCTATTTCCGCCTCGGTTTCCTGGCCTTCCTTCTTGCCGCTGAAATCAGAATGCACCTTGTACCATTCCTTGGCAGGACCATGGCAGGACTCGCAGGAATTGCCGGCAATCGCCTTTTCCTTGCCGTCCACCGTCTGCATGGTGAAATGACAGTTGGTGCAGAGGCTTTCCGCCTTAAGTCGCTTCACGCCCATGTTGGCGGCGATCTTTTCGGCATCCTCGCTCTTGGGCAGATCCCTGAAGGTGCTGAAGTGATGCGTGTTCTGCCAGATCGAGGTTTCCTTCTTGTGGCATTCCGCACATTCGTTCGGTCCGACAATCATGCTCGGGTCAGCCTGAGCCGGGGCAAGTCCAGCCAGCACGAGATATCCGACAGCGCACACGGCAAGGCAGGACGCCGCCTGGCGCAAGCCCTTCAGTAATCCAGCCATATCCAATCCCTCAATCCTTTGATCCAAAAATGATGGACACCCTCTCGCGTCGTCAGGCGTCCAGAATGACATTGCCTCCCGGGCAAGCGATACACATGAGCACGGACCCTTGCGCCGGGCTGCTGGCGGGCCGCGTGACATAGGTCACGTCGCCTTCCTTGAGCGCTGTCGCGCAGGTTCCGCAGTTGCCCGCCCGGCAGCCGGAAGCGACCCGGATGCCGTTGCGTTCGGCCAGATCCAGCAGCGTTCCGTCCTGCTCGTGCCAGGAAACCTTCTTGCCGGAGCGCGAGAATTCCACCTGCACGCTTTCAGCCGCCTCCCGTGAACTTGTCGGCGACTTGACGGTTTTGACGGACGCAGGCCCGAATGCCTCGAAGTGGATATCGCTGTCCGGTACGCCCCAATCGCGCAGCTGCTCCGTCAACGAAGACATCATCTGCGGAGGGCCGCAAACATAGAACTCGTAGTTGGAAGACGTCAGATACCGCTTCAGCACATCAACTGTCAGGAAGCCCGGGCAATCGTAATCCCGTCCCTCAACGCAAGCATCAGTCGGTGCGCTGTAGAGCACGCGGTAATGGACGTTGTTCCGCCGCTCGGCAATCTCCCGGATTTCGTCGCACAGCACAATGTCATCGCCGCTACGCGCGGCGTGGAAGAAATGCACTTCGCGGTGGCTGCCGGCATCGTCAAGCGCTTTCAGCATGGACAGCACCGGTGTCAGGCCGACACCACCACCAATCAGGACTACCGGCCGTTCCGATTGCAGGTCCAATACGAAACCGCCCTTGGGCGCTTGCACATCGACGACATCGCCTTCCTTGAGGTTGGCATGGAAATAGGTCGAGGATAGCCCACCAGGTACGGTTTCACCGGCATCCGGCGGCGGTGGCAGTCTCTTGATCGTGACCCGGTACCGGTCCAGACGGGAGGGACTGTCGGACAGGGAATAGCACCGGATAACAGGTGCAGGCTGATCTGAAATCGGCAGTTCGAACGTCAGGAACTGGCCCGGCAGAAACGGTGGAAGCTCGCCTCCGTCATGCGGCTGAAGATAGAACGAGCAGATATCGCCGCATTTGTTTTCGACACGCTTTTCGACAATCCGGAACTTGCGTTTGCCGGCCCAGGTCGTTCCGGACTTGAGCCTGTCGACTTCCGCATTGCGCAGGGCAGCCTGTGCCAGATCGTTGAAATGCTGCAGGTGCCTGGCGTCCAGACGTCTTTCGCGAAAGACGGCCGCCACAGATGAATAAACCCCGAGGCAGAGCTGAAACAGGGCGAGCGCAACAATCGTACCACCGCCGATTTGCAGTGCCAGGATCATGAGCAGGCCGCCTTTCCGACCAGAAATGAGCCGATGTTTCTCATCAGAACCTCGTTCTCAGTTCCATTCGCAGTCCCGTTCCCGCCTTCCGGTCCTGTCCGGCGGAAACAAACCCGTCGACCTGAATGCTGCTCCTGTTGTTGAGGGCATGCAAGAGTTGGCCGCCGAATGCGACCATACCGGCGTCGCTGCCGTCGGTATCCTTGCGACCACCGAGTTCCATAACAAGCTGTGTCTTGTCCTCGTTGAAGAACATCTGATGGCCGATAGATCCACCGAAGACGCTGTCTGCCCGGTTGGAAAGTGCAGACCCGCCCAGACCAACAGCCGGAGCGGCAAACAGGATGCCAACCTGACCCAGAGGACCACCCGTGAGGCTGTCGCGGGCAGCGGAGGTGTAGTTGCCGATAGCCCAGAAGGCATTGGCATAGACGACGTTTTCGGACGCCGTCACGGTGCGCGAAACTTCCGAAAACATCAGCACGCCGTTGTCGACAGCCGGGCCGCGCTTTTCGATCGCGGTCGAGGTGTTGATCCGGAACGCCGTATTGTAAAGCCCGAACCGCTGTACGGCGGACGCCCCGAAATAGAAGCCGTCTCCCCCCTCGTCCTCATCGCTGATGACATAGGCAAGATCCAGATTGGCCGTGCTCTTGCGGAAATCGGCCTCGGTGAACAGGCCGAGAAGGAAGGCACTGTCGTCGAGTTCATTGTCGCCGCGGCGGATATTGTTCCAGCCGAAAACGCCGGTTGCCCTCAGATCCGGCGTCAGGCCGGGAATGACGATCGTGTCGCGCGTGATGCCGAGCGCGTCGACACTGTCGTTGATCATCATGCCTTCCTGAAAGAACAGGGGCTGACGACCGATGGAAAATCCGAAGTCGAAATTGCGGTTGTCGTCCGGATCGAGGTTCGGGAAAATCTCGCCGAACTCACCTTCGAAGAAAAGTGTCGTCACATAGGGATTGAGCCCGTTGACATATTCAACGCCGCCTTCATCCGTATAGAGAATGCCCGTGTTCCGGCGTTTTTCCGTCAAAGGCGAAAACCCGATGAGGATCCGCTCGGTGGGTGTCAGTTTCAGATTGGCAAAGATGTCGATCCGGCTCGCCCAGAACTGGCGCGGATCTTCAAGGCCGTTGGCATAGTGGCCAATTGCGGTGCGCGCGTCGCCGAACACCCAAAGCGCCGGTTGCCAGATTGCCCCGGTCGGCAATTCGATACCGGGCGCAAGATTTCCGCTGGCGAGGAATTTCTCGCCGCGCTGGAAGATCGGTGGCGTCGGTTCGGGCTCCTCATCTTCCGCTATGATCGGAACTGCATCGGTGCTCAATTCGCTTGAATGGTGGTCACCGGCAATCAGGGGGGCAGGCCCGCTGATTTCTTCCTGATGCTTGCGGACTTCCGCTTCCGTGACCATGGGAATGGGGTCGTCGCTCAAGGCACTGCCCGCTGCCCATACCTGCCCGCCGGCCTGCAGAAGAAGCGCAGCCGAAGCCACCGTCGTGATTGCCCACGCTCTGAACCGCCGTCCCCGAGTTCTGCTTGCCTGATACCTCATTTGAGCACGACACTCGCCTTGCGCGTCCACAGCACGGAGCTGCCCTGCACCACCTTGCGCGCGATACCGGCCGGGCTCATGCCGTAGTCGAAGCCCGCTCCCTGAATGGCCGCGATCAGGTTGACCGGCACCATCTGGGAAATCAGCTTCACCGAGATGGAATAGCGTTCACCCGGCTTCAGGTTCTCGGCGGGAACGGCATAGGTCGCGGTGCGGCTTGCCCCCGGTTCCAGGTTCTGCTTGTGCTTCCTGGCCCCGCGCGGCCTGCCGTAGATGGTGGTTGCCCGGCGTTCCGGCCGAACGAGCGGCAGAACGTCCGTCGAAGTGTTCACCGCCAGCACCTGTTCGCGTTCACCGCCACGCAGCAACCGGACCACGAACTTGGATTGCAGGCTGAACAGGTCCTTGTCGAGCTTCAGCTCGCCATTGTGAACGTAAAGCGAGTGGGCATCGCGAACGTCGCCGTTGGGGTCCCGGTCACCGGACACATAAACCGTGTTGCCCTTGCTGTCCTTGACCGTCACCTGAAGGAATATCAGCCGTTCGGCGTCAAACCCGGTCGGCACACCGTGTCCGTCCGTGCCGCTGCTGACATCGACGGAGAACTTGAGGGCCCGGCTGGCGTTGTCGACAATGGTGATGTCGCTCAGCTTGAAGCCGTTGCGCAGCACCTGAAGCCGAGCCTGACGCGCCTTTTCCAGCCGCTCGAACTGGGTATCCAGGATCTCGCGGCCATCATAACGATCATCGATGGACGACCAGGCTTCGGGAAACTTGTAGCCGTCCTTGACGTTGTCCTCGAACTTGTCCGTTCCCCAACCGGCGCCGACATTGAACTGCAGCCATTCAGCCAGCGTCTTGAACTCCGCCGCCTCGACGTTGTGCGGGAAAATGCCCGGATGAATGATCGAGTAATCAGGGCCTGCAAACATGTGGTTGGTCAGTTTGCGGTTACGGGTCGGGACATCACCAACGATTGCGGCGGGGCCGTAGTCATAGCCGGAGGCAACGCCCTGAACCTTGCCCATATGGCAGTCTTGGCAGGTCTCGCCCCGCTTGGCGGCCGGCGAGCGCTTGTATTCGGCAAAAGCCTCTTCCAGCTTGAAGCCGTTGAACAGCGTCACATCATGGCAGGTGCCGCAAAAACCTGGCTTGGTGAGCGCGAAGAAAGGCTTCGCCTCGGTATGGATGCTGCGTCCCGGATCATCCTTGCTTTGGGAAACCCGGTATTCCTCGGGCGTGTTCAGAACGCGCTTCAGCTCCTCGCCGCCCTTCGGGCCATAGACCGGCGAGAATACATCCCCCTCTTCCAGCGCGAACCGGCCACTGATCTTGCCGTAGTTCCGGCTGACGCGGTGGCAGGCAACGCAGGTGATGCCTTCCCGTGAGGTCGGATTGCGCTTCAGGTTTGAGACATAGAGCGACTCGCCGATGTTCATGCCGACCGGGTTGTGACAGCGAATGCAGAAGTCGCCATTGGTCGCGCTGGTCTTCATGTTGATGGTGGTCTGCATCGCCATGTAGATCGGGCTCAGCTGCGCGTAAGCATGCTGAGACACGGACCATTGCTCATACTGGCCAGGGTGGCAGGTCGCGCAGGTGTTTGCGGAGGGATATTTGCTTTCCAGGAAGAGCTTTTCATGCTCCGCATTGGCTGTTCGCCGGATCGTTTCTTCTTTTTTCTTGCCTTCGACGGTTTCGGTCAGCCCGGTTCCGCCGCCACTCAGCAGGTCGTCATCATCGCCAACTGTCAGAAGGTCATCATCAGAAAGTAGATCGTCGTCTCCGGCCAAAAGGTCGTCGCCGGAAACATCGGCCCCGTCGCCCGCAAGCAGATCATCACCTTCAAGCAAATCGTCGCCGGCAAGCAGGTCATCGCCAGACAGAAGGTCATCTCCATCAGCCTTGGGATCATCACCTGCCAGCAGATCGTCTCCATCAGAAGCAGAGGCGGCACCGGGTTCCTCTGCGGTCAGCAGATCATCGCTTCCGTCATCGGAAGGCAGCAGGTCGTCACTGCTGTCGGTAAGAATCGTCTCATCCGAAACCGCGTCTTCGGCGGGTGTCAGCAAGTCATCATTCTGTTCGGCTTGCGCCAGGATCAGGCGATCGCCGGCGCCCCTGCCGTGTTCGAGCTGGGACACGAAGTCAACAAGCGCCTGTACATCGCCTGACTGGATAAACTGCTGGTGATACTGCCGAAATTCGTCTGAAAAAGCTGCTGCGTGATCAACGCCGCCGGCGCCGGAAAGGATGAGTAATCCGAAAAGAGACTTCAAAAACGGTCGAAAAAAATCCGATAAACGCGACATTCCAGATCCACACAAAACATGTTCTCAGGCCATCGCTTACACCGATCCCCCAACTCAAAATCACACTACGGAAACCTCAGGACAACATCAAAAGAAAACTGTTCACAAATTAGCCGCATTTTCGCCGTGGTAAACCCGCGACTAACCGCAGGAACAGACAGAGCAACGCACTGTCGCGTCGCTAACCGGTGGCTTCAAATTTCGGGCAATGGCGTGAATCAATTGCGTTGCCGGCAGCATTCGCCCGGAAGGTCACAAAGTTGCTGCGGCTGTGTTTCCGCCCGGAACAACACACTCTCGCAAAACAATGTTTGCGTCACACCAGCATACAGACTGGATTACCTGCAGCGCAGCGAAATAGAACTATGAAGGTGGGAAGAAGGAAAGTGGCGGAGAGGAAGGGATTCGAACCCTCGAGACGGTTGCCCGTCTACTCCCTTAGCAGGGGAGCGCCTTCGACCACTCGGCCACCTCTCCGGTAACGCCCGTGTACGAATAAAAGCCTCACAGTTCAAGGCGTTTTTTACGCCTTGTCACTTTTTCCACCGCGCTTGGCCTCGCAACTTCTGGAAGGTGAAGACAGGCATCGAACGCTGAAATCCGGCATCGTCTTCACAAATCGCGGAACTTGACGCCTCGTTCGTTTGAAAATGAACCGCCTCTTTCCACCCGTCGCAAGTCGGGTTGGCAATTCGCTCGCCAGGTTTCGCTTTTTTCCTCCCCACCCGGCCACGGTCACATCTTGGAGTTGACTTTTGGCGCGCCACCGGCAAAACGACCCTCTTTCATCAATGAATTTGGCTTTGGGTGATACTTGAAAAACGTTTTTGTTTCGCTGGGTGGCGGGTGTGACGCTGCGACAAACCTCAAGAAGCTGGGCCTGAGGCATGAGCAATACCCCTTCGACTGGCTCTGGAACCTTGACGCGGGCCTGGACTACGTCTCGAAAATCATCGCGACAGACTTCAAGGGCCTTACCAGCAAGCATGACTATACTTACGCCTCGCATCAAATAGATCCGGTTGAGAAGTTCCTCATTTTCAAGGACTACCCGAAAATCGCGCATCTGCACTCCAATCCACACGACAACAGTGACGTATTGGCGGACTACAAGGTTCGGATTGACAGGTTCAGGAAACTCATCAAAGACACCGGCGAAAAAACGACCTTCATCTACTATCGCAACGCGGCAGTGGCGGAAGAAAATTCGATAAACGACTTTCATGCAGAAGTTTCGCTTCTGAAAAGCGAAACAACCCTTTTTGAAGAGATGATGGCGCGTCTGCATCCAGACAAAACATTTTCTCTGGTCAGTCTCCTTGCAATACCCGCGACCTGTTTTGACAATCACGCCCTCAGGGAAAATTTGCGGCGCGCCTGCTCGTGCAACCGGTCTGCAAGAACGACATTCGAAATTGTCCCGATGCGTGACGATCGCTACCCGGAACAGTTCAATGCATGGACAGACGAGTGGACTGCGGCGCTCAGACGAGCCAAGGCTGTTTCGCCACTGGACATAATGCGCGGAAAGATATCGAAACGGAAAATTCGCACCCGCAAGAAACTGACCAGGCTGCTGCCCAGGGCTACTGCCAGGCTGTTGGGTTAGGGAACGTTTTTCCAGAGGTGGTTCATCGCGCTACCAGAAAGTCTCAAACCCTTCTCGCATGATGATTGACTGGCCTGCCGCCGTCCGCGGGAACAGACCCAGTTCCCGTCTTCCCCTTCATAATTCAGCCGCAGTCCTCTGGTGCGATGGACATTCTTCAACTTGGCCGGGTATCGGAGAAATGCCATAGCCGAGCTCGCCCCTCCGACGCATCTGACACGGTTTGTCGCGGAAAGGTTTCCGTGGATCTGTGCGCTCTGGCTGCACCTTGCGCTCTATGCGTTGTTGAGCGATGCGGCGCTGTGGCGGACTATCCTGCCAGAACCGCCCGAGCCTGTCTCCGTCGAGATCATTCCCGAATACCTGCCGCCAAGTCTGCCGAAAACCGCGCTGGAAGAAACCAACGAGAGCCAGTCGCAAACTGCGGCAGTCTCCCCGCAATCCAGTGCTGATCCGTTGTCAGGTTCGAACGCGCCTTCGGAACAGGTGCCTTCTTCGAATGCCACCTTGCCCGCGCCCACGGACCCATCTTCTTCGAGGACCAGACCCGAGCAGGAATGGGTTACTGCAAATGCCTATTTTGCCAATGATGTCCTGAACGACCCACGCTCCGCACAGGCACGCGAGTTTCTGCCAACCTTGACCGGTGAAGACGGCCGCGAGCAGATTTGCGCGCTGGAGGCAATGGAGCAGGTTCGTCATGCGCAGCCGGGGTTCAAGCCGACACGGCTTGCGCCACATGCTTTCCGCAATTCATTTCAGAAGGAAGATATGGTTGTCGTGCCCGCCGGAGCCCTCAGAAGCAACCGGGTCTGGTACGAGATCGCCTATCGATGCCGGCTGGACGCCAGCGGCAAGATCGTCAGCGGGTTCGAATATGCCCTTGGTGCACCAATCGACCGCTCGATCTGGGATGAGTACGGTCTGGCGCCGATCCATTGACTGGAGCGGTCCCGGCAAGGGGCCGGAAACTGGACGCGGCAGAAAACTGTGCTGCCGCGTCAGGTTGTGGATACCGGTTCAGGTGCCGTTCGGCCGGCAGCCTTCATCCGGTTCAATGCATCGACAGCCATTCACGAGCCGACCGCTGAGCTTCGGCGATTTCGGAAGTGGACATTTCACCGGAAATTTCCTTGCGGTAGCGAGCTGCGTCCTTGTTGCCTTTCAGAGCAGCAATGTTGAACCACTTGTGCGCTGTGATGAGATCGGTCATGCCGTGACGGCCGCAAGCGCTATCCAGACCCATCTGGAACAGGATGTCCGCGGTAACCGGCTTTTCGCCCATGATGGCCATATCGGCCGAGTGCATTTCAAAACGAGCCATAACGCTCCCCTTTCGTCTGTCTGACTACTGCGGAACAGCTCCGATCCTTCTGGATCCACCGTTCCGGTTCCCTACTGCCAACCGGTCACTTTGCTGAACACAATGGCTTGGCAAGGACCGATCTAAGAAACACAAGCTTTCGTGAAGCTTTCCCCGTTGTTTCTTGAGGTCTACTTCATCAGCAGCAGTTAAAAGGGGCGTTAAAAGACAGGTTTAACGTAATGCGAACAAAATTTTAAATAAGTCTGAAATTCATATTGCGGTAAGTATATGGTTGCGATTTTCCCTTTTTAATCAGTCACATTCTCCGAAAATTTGACAAGGCCCATCAACCTTCTGTTCACCATGGATTCGTTTCCACAATTCTTTGTCCGGCTCTATTTCGTTCCCTTCCCTTCAGAAAACCAGACTTTACCTCCCTTCGGCGTTCAGGAGGATTTTCGGACGACCTGACGTTGGGTGACGGCTTTTCAGCACGTTTCCCGGGCTATACATTCCCTTTCCGTAAACGGAAGGCATTCCGCTTTGGGAGGAACTTATGCTGAAAACCATTCTGTCGTCCGCACTTCTTGCGGGCGCCATCATCACCACATCCGCAACAATGTCTTTCGCAGGCGATGCCAAGGGAGACTGGGTCCGTCCGAACGGGGCATCCAAGATCCGGATAAGCTCCTGCGGCAGTTCCTTGTGCGGCAAGCTGATATGGCTGCGGGAGCCGCGAAACGACACCAGGAACCCGGACGCGGCCAAGCGGGACCGCCCGCTGCTGGGAGTTCAGATCGTTCAGGCCATGAAACCCACCGACAAGGAAAACCAGTGGAAGGGCAAGGTCTATAACGCCGAGGACGGCAAGACCTATACCGGCTTCATCGAGCTGACGTCCGCCAATGCGTTGAAACTGGAGGGCTGCGTGATGGGGGGCCTCATCTGCAAGGGCGAAACCTGGAAACGGGAACAATAAACGGCTGAACAAAGTTCGAAATCGCCAGATCCTGTCGATTTGGCCTTTCCTCCGTCGCAATTGCCGGTCAGAGATTGTGGCGCAGTCGTCACCAGCATTGCGACGGGGGATAATCGTGGTTCCTGTTTCTTTCTTTGTTTCTGCGTTTCCGACTTCCAGACTGTTATCGAAAGCCGGTCTGTTCGCTCTCCTGCTTGCAGGCACAGGGGGCCAAGCCATTTCAGCCCCGGACATCAACGGCAAATGGCTGACACCGGCAGGTGCCGTCATCCAGATACAAAAATGCGGCAAGGTGCCCTGCGGCAAGATTGTCCGGTTTCCGGCCCCCAAAGGCTATTCCATGGAAAACACGCCGGATCTCAAAAACAAGGACGAAAGCAAGCGCAAACGGAAGGTGCTCGGCCTGACCGTGCTCTGGCGCATGGCACCACAGAAAGATGGCTGGAAAGGCCGGGTCTATGATCCGCGTCGCGGCTTCAGCGCGGATGCCACCTTGCGCCCGAAGAACGCCTCCGCCCTGGAAGTACAGGGCTGCGTCCGCGTCGTTTTCAATGTCTGCGAAAAGGAAACCTGGCGACGGGTCGACTGACACCGCCGGTTCACCAGCTCAGGCCGGATCCATGTCTGACACGTGCCTCACGCCCGACGATATCGAAACGCTCACCAGACTGGAGGAAAGCCTGTGGCGAGCGGAAACGCGTTACGACCCCGTCCTGATGGACCGGATCTTTGCGGATGACTTTTTTGAGTTCGGCCGATCCGGCCGTATCTATCCGCGTGAAGACCTGATCCTGCCCGCGCGTGCCGCACGGCCTATCGACGTACGCCTGCCCCTGCCCGGCCTCAAGTTCACAGTGATCGACACGAATTCGGTTCTCGTGACCTATGTCAGTGAGGTCAGGCGTGCGCTTGATAACGTTGAAAGGGCAAACCGCAGTTCGATCTGGAGCAGACGAGACGGAGCCTGGCAGTTACGGTTCCATCAAGGCACAGCGCGCCAGGCACCGACTGATCAATGATGGCTCAGACGAACATCTTCTTGTAGCCGTGATGGCTCTGGTCGTAGCCAAGCCGCTTGTAAAAGTGATGTGAGCCTTCGCGTTCCTTGTTCGACGTCAGCTGCACCATGCAGGCGTTGCCCTGCCGTGCCAGGTCTTCAGCCCTTGCCATCATCAGCCGCCCGACACCGGTGCCGCGCTGGTCTGCGCGCACGTGAACGCTTTCCAGTTCAACCCTCGGACGCCCCTGGAAGGCGAGCCCCTTCATGAAATGGATCTGGAAAGTGCCGACCACTTCTCCGCTTTCGCCAAGCGCGACGTAGATATCGCACTCGGGTGCGGCGACAAGTGCGTCAAATGCCGGGCGGTAGTCCTGCCAGTCGGCAAATTCCCTGTCCTTGCGAACACTGGTCGCCCCCGCATTGATGATGGCGACGATCTCGCGAAGGTGCTCCGGGCGAGCTTTTTCGATGGAAACAGTCGAGGCAAATGTGTCCGGCATCTTCGGTTCGCGCCTTTGGTCAGGAAAGATTACGGTCAGCGGCAGATTGGGCTCTCGGGCGGGAGCTTCGCTACGCCCCACCAGCTTGTCCGCCAGCCGGGCGGCTTCCACAAATGCGGCCAAGCGCCGGTGAGATACGTTGCCTCAAGCGCCTCGCCGGCATCCCAGAAGGCGACCTGACTGAAGCGCTCCATTGCAGACGTGTCCGGCTCCTTGTCCCCCTCTTCCCAGATGAAGAAGCAGCTTTGTCGCGGTGGCGTTCTGGCCGGAATGGCCTTGGTCACCAGCCTGGCATCGGGAAACAAGACCCTCAGATTGCCGCCGGTATAGCCATCATCGGCAATCAGTGTGGCGTCTGCTGCACCCAGGTCAGCCAGCGGTGCCTTCAGGTCCGCGTAAGGCTTCATGTGCCGGCACTTGCCACCGCACCATGTCTTGTCCGGCGCGACCAACCCTGGTACCCGGGCGAGAAAGGCAACCGCGACAACCGCCAGAACAACGGCCGTCAGCCAGCGCCATTGCTTTTCAAATCCGAAGCGTTCCAGGTCGGCGAACAGCCACACCGGCAGCAGCAGAAGCAGCGGGTGCATGTGGCGTTCCTTGACGTAGGTTGCACCGGTGATCGCAATCATCAGCGCCGTCAGCAGGATCATCAGGAGAACCGTGCGCCCGCACAGGCGCGCTGCGTCACTCACGGCAGGTGTTTCGGGCTTTTTGCGGCCAAGATAGCGCGGCCAGAACAGCAGGAGCAGCAGCGGGACCAGCGGAACCGAGAAACCGACAAGTCCGAAGGCAAGTTTCCCAAGCCCCTCGCCTGCGCGCATCAGATGCGATGTTTCAGCACTGACGCCCATGGTGTCGGAGACCGATGCCAGCAGCTTCAGCCCTTCGCTGAAGATCCAATAGGCATAGGGGCTGTAGATCAGTGCCGCCGCGAAAGGCACCAGCAACAGGCCGGAAAGGCGCAGCCGGGTGCGCCATGCCGGGTCGCTGGCCGCCGCCAGGATCAGGGCAAGTACAAAAATCGGGTAGGAATGCTTGCCCAGCAGTCCGGCCCCGGCCGCCATGCCAAACAGCACGTAGTAGCCGAGCCGCTGCGTCTCCAGCGCCTTCAGGAAGAAGAAGGCGCTCATGGCGCAGGCTGCAGTCAACACCACCGTGTGGGTGACGCCTTCATGAAGGTTCCAGCCGAACTGGTAGAAGAGCGAATAGGAAAAGACACACAGGGCTGCAAGGCGCGTGTCGTGGATGGCCTTGCGTGCGATCAGAAACAGAAACAGCGCGGCAATCGAGATCAGGGTGTATTTGACGAAAAGCGCTGCCCAGATTGTAGGGCCGAACAATTGCTGCGCAGACCAGAGCAGCCACTCGTAAAGCGGCGGCTGACGCAGCATGTAACCGGGCTCCAGCGTCTGCACCAGAACGTTCTCGAACATATCGTCCGTACCAAGGACGGGCGTGTTCAACGCCCTCAGCAGGATATGCGCGAGCCCCCAAAGGGCGACGACGCCCCAGACCCCGAGGGGCGTGGCATAAAACGGAGCCGGCCCTGTACCGGCGGTCGAACTGCGAAACATCATGGCAGGGGGATACTAGATTTTCAGAAGCCTGTAACCTCGCATTTTCCCTTGCGAAAACAAAAACGCGCGGCTCGACGCCGCGCGCTTCAAACGATCAGCCGGCAGGCCTTAAAGTGCAGGCAAAGGCGGCAGCGGCGTCTTCAGCCACTTCTCTGACAGCTCGCCCAGCTTGCCGTTCAGCTTCTTGTGCAGAACAAAAACGTTGACCCATTGCAGAAGGTCGATGTTACCCGTCTTCACACCGATAAAAGACGGCGAATTGGCGATGATGAACTTGTTTTCCAGATTGAAGTCCGGGTTGTCATTGGAAATGCCCAAAGCCACCATGTTACCGGTCACGATAACGTCGGCCTGGCCGGAAACATAAGCCGCAATGGTGGCCGCGTTGTCGCCAAACCTGATGATCTCCGCATCTTCCGGTGCATCCGCCGTGATTGCCAGATCTTCAAGCGTGCCGCTGGTCACCGCTATTTTCTTGCCGGAAAAATCCGCGATGGTGGAAACGGCCACGTCAGGCTTGGCAAAGGCTCCGGAAAAGAACGGAGCATAGGCGTGAGAGAACCAGATCGACTTTGCGCGTTCCGGATTGGCGCCGAGTGTTGCAATCACGAGATCGGCCTTGTCGGTTTCCAGAAACGGAATGCGCTGCTTGGACGTGACGGGCACCAGCTCCAGCTCCACGCCAAGATCTTCCGCGATCATCTTTGCGACGTCGATATCGTAGCCTTCGTATTCGCCTTCACTGCCCAGCGAGCCAAAAGGCGGAAAATTCTCCGGTGTAGCAATCTTGATCTTGCCGGCTTCCAGAATGTCCTTCAGCTCTGCAGATGCAGGACTAGCAATCATCAATGCGGCAGACACTGCCAAGCCTGTCAGCCCCAAAATTTTTTTCAACATTACGCGACCCTCCTTCGGTTGTTCTTGAAGCGCGATTTGTCAGGCGGCAGCGGCAGCCCCGCCCTTGGACGATGTGGACCCGAGGCGCTTTTCAAGGCGCCGCGACCACACAGACAACGGAAAACAAAGAGAAAAATAGATCATCGCCATCAGCGGATAGATGACGAAGGGTTGGGTGCCCGGCACGGGCGCATTCGCCCAGCGCTTGCCGACCGTCATCAGGTCGTGAAAGCCGATGATATAGGCAAGCGACGTGCCCTTGATGATCTGCACCATGAAGCCGACCGTGGGCGCAATGGCCAGGCGAAACGCCTGTGGCAGAATGATCAGGAACATGATCTGGGCGAAGGTCATGCCCAGCGCCTTGCCGCCTTCATGCTGGCCTGCCGGTATGGCCGTCAGCGCCCCTCGCCAGACTTCGGCCAGGTAGGCGCTTGTATAAAGCGTCAGGGCAATGCCGGCCGCTCGCCACGGGTCAATCTGGATTTCGAAAAGATGCGGAATACCCAGCCCGAGCAGAAACAGCAGCATCAGCAAGGGCACTGACTGGAAAAGCCAGGTGTAGGCGGTGAAGATCTTCCGCAATATCTTGACCGGTGAAACCCGCGAAGCGGTTACGCATGCGCCGATCAAGCCCCCACCGATGAAAGCGATCAGAGACAGATAGATCGTGTATTGGGTGGCTTCCAGAAGCTGGAACAGGACGATGCCGAATGGTTTGCCAAGGAGGGCGACGAAGGCGTCTTTCATCGAACCACCTTCCATTTGAACAACCGGTCATGCAGCAGCGCCAGAAGGGTTTTGAACCCCAGTGACATCAACAGGTAGATCACCGTCAGGGTGAAGAAGATCTCGAACGAGCGGAAATTCCGGCTGTCGATGAAGAGACCTGCCCATGTCAGGTCCGTCACGCCGATTTCCGAAATGATGCCGGTTGTCAGGAACAGGAAGATGAACTGGCTGTTGAGCGAGGGATACATGGCGGCAACCGCCTGCGGCAGGCACACTTTCACGAAGCTGAGCCAGCGCGGCAGACCGAGTGCATCGGCGGCTTCCGTTTGCCCCGCGCCGAGGGACGCCAGGCCCGCGCGCAGGATCTCCGCAAAATAGGCGGAAAAATTGATGGAGAGTGCCAGCAGCGCATGGGCCCAGAAGGGCCATTGGTACCCAAGAAGCAGCGGTAAACCGAAGGCGACGAAAAACATCTGCACGATCAATGGCGTGTTGCGGATGAATTCGACATAGGCCGCCGCCAGTTGGGCAAGAACCGGCACCCTGTAGTGGCGGACTGCCGCCAGCAGCACGGCAAGGAGAAACCCCAGGATGCCGCCGCCGATTGTCAGCGCAGCGCTGATCAATGCACCCTTGGCGAGCAGCCACAAATATTCCGGATTCCGGTAAATCTCGAAAAATCTAAGGTTGGACATTGATACCAACCAGAGAAACAAGGCCGTGCTTCATCAAAAACTTCCAATGGTTCAAACCAGAGTTGGAAGAGCAAGGCTTGTGCCAAAGGAAAGAATTGCAGGCGTTCGCCATGAACCTGCAGCTGAACTTCAATGATGCGCGAACAACGGAGGCACTTGCCTCGATATTGGGCAAAATTACAAGGCAGTCCGACCTGACAACCAGGCATGACTGCTGGTCACGCAGATACCGAGCTGCCTGGAACAACTGATCAAGCACCGGGTTCGTGGTGTGCATCGTGCAGCTATTACATCTTCAAAGCCCCTGGGAATGTAGGGATGCTCAATCTGTAACGCTTGCCTGATGGACACTGCCGCGATGGATGCGACAGGCTTGCTGGATCGCTGTTATCGGGGCCGGTTTGCCATTGCCCTGAAGGCCTCGACACATTGGTCGGCTGCAGCAAGCAAGGCTTCCTCACACACGCCATCACGGGCCAGAACCGACATTCCCGTTTGCATCGAGAAGAGCATCGTTGCCGCGGCTGCGGTATCGAAGTCACCGGGAAGTTCACCTTCCTCCTTTGCCTGCTCGATGCGTGCCTGCAGTTGGAGAAGATTGTTCTTCCGCATCTTACTCAAGCCCGCCGGAACGGACTGGTCCTCGGTGCAACTGTGTTGAGCTCCCAGTACGACCATGCAGCCAGGTGGTTGTCCGGTCATGCAATAGGCTTCTGCAGAGCGTGTCAGGAAGGTCCGGACCGCATCGAAAATTGAGGGGGCCTCGTCCAAACCGGTCCAGATACCGTTGTGATAGTTCTCGACGTAGTGAGCCAGGGCTTCGCGGAAAAGCTCCTGCTTGCTGCCGAAGGCAGCGTAAAGGCTGGGCGTGTTAATCCCCATGGCCAATGTCAGATCGCTTAGCGATGTTCCCTCGTAGGTCTTGGACCAGAAAACACGCATCGCCCGTTCAAGAGCCTCTTCCCGGTCAAATTTTCTTGGACGGCCTCTCGTTGCCATTCAAACCCTTTCTGTATCGATCGATAAATAAATCACTTGACCCTTCAACACAAGCAGTCCATCTAATTTTGTATCAATCACTACAAAATAGGAATCGACGATGACATTGATTGGAAAAACTGCCTTCGTGACAGGGGGAAGCCGGGGCATCGGCGCAGCAATCGCCCGCAAGCTCGCCGAAGATGGAGCTGATGTAGCGATCAGTTTTGCGTCAAACGAGGACGCGGCCGCAGGGACGGTTGCGGCGATCGAAAAGACGGGCCGCAAGGCACTGGCCATTCGCGCCGACAACAGCAAGGCCAATGAGTTGCAGGACGCGATCAACAAGGCTGCATCCACCTTCGGAAAGATCGATATTCTGGTGAACAACGCCGGCGTCTTTCTCGTTGGCCCGGTCGACCAACTGTCCCTGGAGGACTTCGACACATCCCTGGCGGTCAATCTTCGTGCAGTGTTCGTTGCATCAAAAGCCGCGGTCACGCACATGCCGGACGGAGGCAGGATCATCTCGATCGGCAGTAATCTTGCCGCTCAGGCGCCCATGGCCGGACTGGTGGCCTATAGCGCAACCAAGGCAGGCGTCACCGGATTGACCCATGCGCTTGCGCGTGATCTCGGCTCCCGGCGGATAACGGTAAACGCCGTGCATCCGGGCTCCACAGATACGGACATGAACCCTGCCGACGGTCCGTTTGCCGACGGGCAACGGGCCCTCATGGCACGGCAAGCCTATGCACAGCCTGAAGAAATCGCCAATGTTGTCGCTTTTCTCGCCTCGGACGCTGCACAGTCTGTTACAGGAGCAGACTGGTTGATCGACAATGGTGCCAACGCTTGATGACAAGAGGTTCTTCCAAAGCCACAGCCCTGACAATCGGGCTGTCGGCGCTGGTGCTGGTGGCGACGGAGTTCGTCGTCATCGGCCTTGCGCCTGCAATGTCGGCGCAGCTGGACATGACACCCTCGCAATCCGGCTGGCTGGTGACGTGGTTTGCCATTGGCTCCGCCCTCGCCGCGCCGTTTCTTTCCGCGTATCTGTCTGATACATCTCCGGCGAAGGTGCTCGGCTGGATGATGCTGCCCAACTCCGCCAACCTGATATTGATCGTATTGCCGAATTTCGAGCTTGCCGCCGCTCTCCGGGTCGCTCAGGGAGCGGCATTGCCGGTCTACATCAGTTTCGCAAGCTCTCACCTCTCCCAAGTGTATGGCGCCGGCAAAGGCGTCGCGAAAGTTTATATCGGCGTTACGCTCGGTGTCGTCCTGGCGCCGTCTTGCGGAACATTCTTTGCAGAACGGTTTGGCTGGCAAACCCCTGTCGCAGGCCTTGGTTTGTTGTCTGTGGTCCTGCTGCTCGCCAATCTGAGGCTTCATTTGCCACCTTTCCAGGCAAAGACAGCCAGCGCACTTTCCCTGCTTCGCCGTCCATCGTTTCTCTGTCAGCTTTTCCTGTCTGTCTGCGTTTTCTCGGCAATGTTCGCTGGCTATTCGTATCTCACCAGCCTGTTGGCCAACGCCGGGCTTGAAGGAGATCAGATGTCTATCGCGCTGCTGGTTTTCGGTGCAGCCGGCCTCGCCGGGAACTGGGTCGGAGGAAGGACTGCCGACCATGCGTTGGCCGGCGCCATTGTCGTTCCATTGCTTGTTTCAGGCGGAGCCATGGCCTTCGGCCTTCTGGCGACTGCTCCCGCCCTGCTTTTGACAGTCGTCCTGATTGCCTGGGGCATGGCCCACGCTGCCGGCTTCGTGCTGTCGCAGGTGCGCGTGATGACGGCTGGGCCTGATCACAAGAGTTTTGCAGCCTCCATGAACATTGCAGCCGCCAATGTGGGCATTGCGCTCGGCACATTCGTGGGCGGATGGATGCTTGAGACGGGTGGCGTAGCATCGATGAGCGCAACCGCAGCTCTGTTTGCAATACCCTGCATCGCGACGGTCATGATACTCGCGGCGCTGCCCAAGCGGTTCCGCTCGACAGCGCACGAGGTTGCGGACCGTCTCTGATACATGCGAGACAGCGGACACCAGGTGCAACCTCAAGGACGTGTCCGCTGAACTCCTGTGGACACGTCCTGATCAGCCTCAGTTGGCTGTCGGGACCAAGGTCCTGCCACGCAGGCCTGCAAGTGACAACCTTGCAAGCTGCGAATGAGAAGAAGACACCCAGTGGTCTCATTCCGGCGCTTCAAATTCGCACCGTCTGGCCACACCTGGCACAGTGCGTATGACCGTAGTGCGGACCTTCCTTCCGTTCGCTGCACCTGCACCACGGCGATGGAATGGGCGCAGAATTGAGCCAGTGTGCCTCGCATTGGTAACCCACGACAATACTGCCAGCCAGACGAGCACAGTTCCGCTTGAAGGAACAATGACTAGAAACGCATTTCCACACGCATTGATTGCGTGTTACCCTGCGTCAGGATTTTGCTCGATGACTGCAAAGGCAAGACTATGACCCAGCCATTCCATTTCAGACGTGCTACTCAAGGGGCTGCTGTCCTTGCGCTCATCATGTCAGCATCAGCGGCCAGCGCACAAGATACGCCGCGGGACGGCAGTGTGTTGCCACTGCCACCAGCACCTTTCAGTGGGGTCATTACGGAAACCTTTGAAGGTTCAACACAGGATTACCCACAACCCGTAACGCCACCTGAGGGGGCTCCCAACGTCCTGGTCGTCCTAATCGACGACCTCGGCTTCGGGCAACCCGGCACATTCGGCGGGCCGGTTCCAACCCCGGCCATGGATGCCCTTGCAGAAGAGGGCCTGCGTTTCACGCGGTTTCACACCACCGCAATCTGTTCGCCGACGCGGGCCGCCCTGCTCACCGGGCGCAACCACCACCAAAGTGGCTTCGGCACGATCACCGAGCTCTCCACCGGCTATCCGGGCTACGACAGCATCTGGCCGCGCTCGACAGCCACAATCGCAGAGATCCTCAAGGATCACGGCTACTCGACCGCCGCGTTCGGCAAATGGCACAACACGCCCGATTGGGAAACCTCTCCGTTGGGGCCATTCGATCACTGGCCGACCGGCCTTGGCTTTGAATACTGGTACGGCTTCCAGGGCGGTGAGACCAGCCAATGGGATCCACAGCTCTTTCGGAACACAATCCCGGTAGAGCCGGAGATCAGCCCGGAGGAAGGCTACAACCTCAACGTCGACCTGGTGGACGACGCCATCGCCTGGCTCGATCGCCAGCAATCCATCGCGCCTGACAAGCCCTATTTCATGTATTTCGCTCCGGGCGCAGTTCATGCCCCGCTGCATGTCAGTGAAGAATGGATCGACAAATTCTCTGGTCAGTTCGATCAGGGCTGGGACAAGGTCCGCGAAGAGACGCTCGCCCGGCAGAAGGAGCTCGGTGTTGTCCCCGAAAACACAGACCTGACGTCGCGACCGGAAGAAATCGAGGCCTGGGACACGCTCGACGCCGACGCGCAGCGGCTCTACAGCAGGCATCAGGAAGTGTTTGCCGGCTTCCTGGCCCAGACAGATTATGAAATCGGACGCCTTATCGACAAGGTCCATGCTTTGCCCGGGGCAGACAATACGCTGATCATCCTGGTGGCAGGGGACAACGGCCCCAGCGCCGAGGGCAGCGTCACCGGTACGCTGAACAACATGATGACCCAGAACGGCGTTCCGGACACGGTCGAAGCGCAGCTTCCCGTGATGGACGAGATAGGCGGCCCGCTGCATGAGAACCACTACCCTGTCGGCTGGGCGTGGGCGGGCTCGGCGCCGTTCCAGTGGATGAAGCGCGTGCCCTCGCATTTCGGGGGCACCCGGAACGGCATGGTCATCAGCTGGCCGGCGAAGATCACCGACGGTGGAGGCATCCGAACACAGTTCCATCACGCTGTGGACATTGCCCCGACCATCCTCGAAGCCGCTGGCATTCCCGAGCCGGAAGTGGTTAACGGCACCGAGCAGATTCCGATGGCCGGTGTCAGCATGGAGTACAGTTTTGCCGATGCCGAAGCGCCCGGAACACGGCAAACGCAGTATTTCGAGACCGGCGGGCATCGCGCGCTCTATCATGACGGCTGGATCGCCGCGTCGTTCCACGGTGCACCCTGGGAGCTGACCGGCTCGGTCGGTTTCGACGACAGCACCTGGGAGCTCTACAACATCGAGGAAGATTTCTCGCAGGCCCATGACCTTGCCGCCGAGAACCCGGAGAAGCTGGCCGAGCTTCAGGCGATGTTCGACGAGGAGGCGAAGAAGTTCCAGGTCTATCCGCTCGATGACCGTTTCTCCGATCGTGCCCTGAACCCCGAGCGACCCTCGGTTACCCGCGGGAGGGACGTGTTCACCTATGCGCCGGGCACGACACGCATACCGGAAGGCAGCGCGGCTCCTGCTTATCAGCGCTCTCATACGATCACCGCCGAGATCGAGGTTCCTGAAGGAGGCGCAGGTGGCGTGATGATCGCGAACGGCGGGTCGTCGGCCGGATACACGCTGTATCTGGAGAACGGGGTCCCGGTGTACGAGTTCAACTTCTTCGGCAAGGACCTCTACCGGGTCGCAGGCGAGACACCGCTGGAGCCGGGTGAGCACACCGTGACGATGGTCTACGAACAGCTTCCTTTCGAACCCGGGAAGGAGATCACGGGCGGCACGGCGACGCTCCTTGTCAACGGGACCGAGGTTGCAAGCGGAGACATCGAGAAGGTCGTGCCGTCCCGCTACTCGGCAACCGAGACGCTGGACATCGGGATGGACCTGGGTGCGACGGTGTCTCCTGCCTACCGGGAAGAGGCGCCCTTTGCCTTCACCGGCACGATCAAGCAGGTAACCGTGGAATTGCAGTAGCGTCAAATTCGGGCCGCGGCAAAAAGGGCAAATGTCCTGCCGCGGCCCAGCCTACGACTGCCGTAACGATGGACGCGGTGCGAGGGGGAATTTCAGCCCGAAGGCCGAGTTAGTCCAGCACTGCCACAGCCCAAGTTCGACTGTGCAAAACGGCTTCTCTGCCGCGCCACAGAAAATCTTCGGGGGAAAGCCTTCACACTAACGGCAAATTTGGGCTCGAAGCTGCGCTTAAAAGCGTCCCATCGGCCGGCCTGAAAAGAGCGGTGCCCCCTCAACCGCCGGTTGCCTCCAGCACCTTGCAGCCTCGATTACAGTTGGCGATGATGACGTCCGGTTTTGCGCGCCGGACAGACGGCTATGCCTCGTCAGCGTTGCGCTCGGCAATGAAGAGATTGATTGCCGTCAGCAGAGCGATGACCTGGTGAAAAGCGCCGTACTTCAGGTGTCGGAGAGTGAGCTTGGCGAAGAAACTCCGCCGTATTCAGCCATGACCATGATGTCGGCGTGACGTGGAACGTGCAGTGCGGATGGCACGCGAGCCGTGCCGGGTCAGACCACGCCCCGCCCACTCAGTCCAGAAAGGTCCAGGTGTCCGCACCGTCGAAATGCCGGATGCCAATGGCTTCGATGGTGCCGGGAGCGGCAAGCCGTAGGTTGACAGCCATCCGGTCGGGTAACTCTGCGGACAGGCTTTGCCAGTGCGTGGTGCAACCGCAGGTCCGGCAGGTGTGGAAAGCCAGCCCCTTGTCACCCCAGGCGTAGCTGAACGTTGCTTCTGGCGCCGCCTTGATCGCGATATCCCCTGCGTCGCCATGTCCCCAGATGGTACCGAGGCGGCGGCAGATCGAGCAATTGCATTCGACGGCATGGCGGGGTGGCGTCTTCATTTCGAACGATACCGCCCCGCAATGGCAGGAACCGGTGATGGGCAGCTCGACTTGCGGCGCTTTCCCTTCACCGGTCATGGTCTTATTCCAGACCGATCTTCTGCTTCAGCATGTCGCTGACGGCCTGCGGGTTGGCCTTGCCCTGAGACTGTTTCATCACCTGGCCCACGAACCAGCCGAGCAGGCCCGGCTTGACGATGGCCTGCTGAACCTTGTCCGGATTGGCGGCAATGATCTCGTCAACGATGGCTTCAATGGCACCGAGGTCGGTCACCTGCTTCATGCCGCGGTCTTCGACGATCTTCGCCGGGTCACCGCCTTCGGTCCATACGATCTCGAACAGGTCCTTGGCGATCTTGCCGGAAATGACGCCGTCCTTGATGAGATCGACGATCCCGCCGAGCTGCGCGGCGGAAACCGGGCTGGTCGAAAGATCCTTGCCTTCCTTGTTCAGGCGGCCGAAGAGTTCATTGATCACCCAGTTGGCAGCCAGCTTGGCATCGCGCCCCTTGGCGACTTCCTCGAAGAAGTCGGCCGAGGCTTTTTCGGCAATCAGGATCTCGGCGTCATAGGCCGTCAGGCCGTAGTCGCCCATGAAGCGGTTCTTCTTGTCGTCCGGCAGTTCCGGCAGGTGCTGTGCCAGTTCGTCGACGAACGCCTGCGTGAACTCCAGCGGCAGCAGGTCGGGATCCGGGAAATAGCGGTAGTCATGCGCTTCTTCCTTGGACCGCATGGACCGTGTTTCGCCCTTCACAGCATCGAACAGGCGGGTTTCCTGATCGACCGAACCGCCGTCTTCCAGAATGGCGACCTGACGACGGGCTTCATATTCGATGGCCTGGCCGACAAAGCGGATCGAGTTGACGTTCTTGATCTCGCAGCGCGTGCCGAATTCACCGCCCGGACGGCGGACGGAAACGTTGACGTCGGCGCGCATGGACCCCTGGTCCATGTTGCCGTCGCAGGTGCCGAGATAGCGCAGGATAGTGCGCAGCTTGGTCAGATAGGCTTTTGCCTCGTCGGAAGACCGCAGGTCCGGCTTGGAGACGATTTCCATCAGCGCCACGCCGGAACGGTTCAAGTCGACGAATGACATGGTCGGATGTTGGTCGTGCAGAGACTTGCCGGCGTCCTGCTCAAGGTGCAGGCGCTCGACACCGATCTCGACCTGTTCGTCCGGCATGTCGAGAAGGATCTTGCCCTCACCGACAATCGGCTGCTTGAACTGGGAGATCTGGTAGCCTTGCGGCAGATCCGGATAGAAGTAGTTCTTGCGGTCGAACACGGACTTCAGATTGATCTCGGCCTTGAGCCCGAGGCCGGTGCGGATCGCCTGACGCACGCATTCCTCGTTGATCACCGGCAGCATGCCCGGCATGGCCGCGTCCACGAGACTGACGTTATCGTTGGGGTCTTTGCCGAATTCCGTTGAGGCGCCGGAAAAGAGCTTGGCTTCGGACGTGACCTGGGCATGGACTTCCATACCGATCACGATTTCCCAATCGCCCGTCGCGCCCTTGATGAATTTCTTCGGATCGGGTGTGCGTACGTCGACAATCGTCATAGTCGTCAAAAATCCTGTTCGTTTTGATTTCGCGTCTGGTCAACCAGCTGGAAAGACATGCTGCGGCGCGAATTTGTAGCCGTTTGATGACCTAGTCGGGAATTGTCCTGGCTGCAAGGTTTTCCTTGCCTGAAGCGTTAGCTTTCACACAGCAGGACGCGCCTTTCGGGTCTGACTGCCTGGCAATCGCGCATTGCGAAGCGTTGCAACAAGCATCCGTGCCGTCACGGACGAGCGTAATGCCACCCCCCGGCCTGATCATTTCCAGAGCCAGAAAGCACGACCAACACGCGTGCAACGGAAGGTCACAGTGGCAATTGCTTTGTCAGCGCGACAACACTCGGCCTTGCACCATCATTCCTGCGGCGGGTGCTTGGCCTGGCCAGTCCGCATGATGAAGCCGATCAGCACGGCGACCGCCTGATAAAGCTCGATCGGAATTTCCTGGTCGACCTCAATCTGCGACAGGGCCTCCGCCATCATCGGGTTCTGTTCAATCGGCACGCCTGCTTCCCGCGCAAGACGTTCGATCTGTTCAGCCATGGAGCCCGCGCCTTTGGCGGTGACAACGGGAGCGCCCTCGTTCTCATATTGCAGTGCGACCGCAAGCTTCTTCCCGGATTTGTCCTTTTCACTCATTGCCGGTTCCGTCTCACGATTGCCTGTCGATCAATGCGCCGTATTTGGCCGCTGTTCTGGGTGGGAGCCCGCGGATCAGCCGCAGCTCCTGAAGATCCAGCCCCGCATCGGCAAAAGCGGCTTCCATGGTTTCGCGAACGGCGTTCAGGCTGTCGAAGGTTTCCTTGCGATCCACCCACAAGCTGGCATAGGTTCCGCCGCCGCGCAGACTGATGGCAGCTTCCAGCGGTCCTGTCGCGGTCAGATCGAGTGCAAACCGCAGCCGCCAGGCGGGTTCCCCCTCATCATCTTCCTGGTTTCCGGCCCCATCGCGGCCGACCTGCATTTGCATCACGGCCGTTTCATTGCCAAACGCGAGCGGCAGCTCAACCACAAGATCCATCGGACGGGACGCTGCGCGCGGTCCATCGTCCCTGGACAGTTTCGTATTGCTGAGCTGCGTCAGCCGCAGGCGCGCCAGGGCCGAATCCGTTTCCTTCAGAAGTGCCTGCAGATTTTGCGAAGCAGCTCCTGCCCAGAACCCGCTGCTGGTCTGTTGCGCCTGGCCTTGTGGTGCACCATGCCGGGATGGCGCCGGCGGCTGTCCTGCGGGGTGGGTGATTTCAGAGCGGGCACCCAACTGCTGAAGCAGTGCCTTGAACGACAAAAGGGCGGATTTCAAATCCGGCAGCGCGACTTGACCCTGCGGCTGCGCTCCGGAAGGCAGGGACAATTGTGCTTCGCGAAACTGTCCGGACAATCTTACAGCCTGTTGCAGATCCTGCGCGGTCGGTGCCTGGGCCGACGACAAGCGTAGACCAAGGATCTGCTGCATTGCCTTGACCACGGGATCCGGCAAAGAAACGTTCCCGCTGTTCTGCGCGGACATCAGGCTTCCTATCTGGGCGAAAAGGCTCCCAAGGCCGGCCTGCTGCTCACTGAGCGGTTGCTTCAGCAATTCGGCAATCTTATTGGCAGGCTGCTGCCCCACCCCTGAAGCCTGCGCGGTTGGGTTTGGGGCTCCCGCAGTCGGCACGGATGCACCAACGGATGCAGGATAAGTCTGAGGGATCGCCGTTCGCGTCAGAACTACGGGCTGTCCTCCAACTGTCTGAAATGCGCCGTTTGACTGCCCTGTGGCTTGATTGGGCACGCCTGTGCCAGGCAGGTTTGCAGCTGGAGGAGAAGCGGAGTTGGCACCAGCCCCCGCGGCGGTTGATGCCAATTGCGAGCCCTGGACAGGCGCTGGTCCCGATGGTCCTCCCGACTGGGGATTTGCCTGCACCATGCTTGATACGGGCGCTCCGGCCCCTGCACCTGCCGGAACCTGACCGGGCGACGTTCCGGGAACTGCACTTTGCACACCAGGGACGCTTGTGGCAGGCGCAGGCGTGTTTCCTGAAGGAGCCCCCACTGGAGCTGCCGGGTTACCTTGTAAAGGCGGCGGTGCTGGCGTAGCCAGCGTGCCTGCTGAAAGCGTGGATGGTGGTGCCTGAACAGAAGCACCGGCAGGCGAAACTGCGGCAGCGTTCGCTACGGGCGGGTTCACCGATGTTCCGGGTTGCGTGGGCACGCCTGTAACCGTTGAGGCAATTGCTGCCGGCTGCGAAACCGGTTGTCCACCGGTCAGGTTCGACAAGCTCGCCGCACCTTGTCCGGTAGCAGCCGGAACAGGTACGCCTCCCCCCGACGGCACTTGCCCGGCCGCAGACCCCGCAGGAGGTGCAGGCTGTCCCGGTTGAGAGATCCCGGAAGATGGCGTGCCCGCCGGTGGCGCGGTAGCGACTTGCGGCTGCGCGAGCCCACCCGAAAGGCCATTTGGCGCAGGTGCGGCCCCCTGGGACGGGGCAGCAGCAGGCTGCGTCGGCGCCGAGTTCTGCGGAGAAGCCCCTGCCGGAGGTGGCACTCCAGCGATTGTTTGTCCAGATGCTCCTGTCGGCGGAAGAGGCTGAACGGTTGCGACGTTTCCTGAAGCCGGAGGCTGCGCGCCGCCGGCCGCCGGCGGAGCGCTGGTTGGCGAAGACGCCCCCGGAAGAGGTGTTTGCGGCAAGGTCTGGGCATTGCCGGCAGTCTGGCCCGGAGCCGTGTTGACCGAAAGGACCTGAACCAGATGCGCCAGAACCGGCGACGGCCGCGGATAGGCGGTCGCCGTTGAAGGTTGCGGTTGCAGGGGCGCTCCGGATTCGGATTGCGCAGGAGCCTGGCCGTTTTGGCCCTTTGACGCCTGTACTTGGGGTGCCTGAGCTTGGGATGCTTGAGCTTGGGATGCTTGGGCTTGGGACGCCTGACCTTGAGAAGCTGTCGTCGGCGCGGAAGGTTGCTGCTGCGGCTGCTCCTTGCCCACAGTGATCAGGATCGCAGGCTGCTGTTTGGAACCGCTGACGGTAACCGTAACCTCGCCGCCTTCAGGAAGTGGTGCAGGAACGCGCAGCTCCAGCTTTGCGTCGGGTGTCGCAAGGCGCACCACACCACCCGGCAGGTTTGCCTCAACCTTGGCCTTGAGTTCCGTTCCCGGCTCAAGTCCCTGAGCTACTGTGCCATTGCCGGTTGCCTGGGGCAGCGGCGAGGCGCTTACCGTTTCAACCATCCCACCGTCTCCAGGTGTTGCGGCGCTCCGAAATGCAGGAGGCGGCCTGGCAGGGGTTCAGAATCATGAACCTGCAGTATGGCTGGTTTCGCAATGCTTGCCCAGAGTTGACCCTGATCAAGGTAACGCAGGTGTTTCTGCTGCATTGTGTCTTTCATAACCGGTGCCGGAAACCAGAGCGGCATCAAGAGACAGAAGGCCTTGGCAGACAATGTCTGCACATGTCCCGTCGGAAGGAGAAACGGCTTGAACTGGATGGATCGCCTCAACGAGCGCGCGGAACTGATGGGCAGGATGCTGGACACAATCGGCGCGATGAACCACGTCCCGACCGGTGTGCACACGGGTGCGGCGCTAAGGTCTGCCGCCTATCGATGCATCAACTGCAGCGAAACCGAAGCCTGTCGTGCCTGGCTTGAAAGCCATCCCGATGGCGCGGATGAAGCCCTGCCGAACTGCCCCAACGCTCCCCTGTTCAACAGCTGGATCGACAGCTGAAAACGCGGCAGCACCGGCCTCAGGCGCGCTTCACGCGGCGGCTGAGCCAATAGGTCACGGCAGACGCAATCAAACCGCCGACAAAGCGGAACGGAAAGACAGCCAGCGCACCGGCATCATGCGCAAAAGGCTGCGGCACGGGCAGCGCGCCAATCGCCACATCCAGAATGAGCGTCAGCGCTGCCGCCGCGAATCCCGCGATCCAGAGCTTTTGCAGCCGGTCGGCCTTCCACCCCAGATACCCGCCGATCAGCAGCGCAAACGGGTTGAGCAGGCCAGCAAGGCCGAAGAGGTCGTACCAGGTTTCTGAAAGCGTCATCATGGCTTCCTCATAGCCTTGTGCGGGACAAAATGCGAGCCGGTTTCCAAGTTTAAGGACATAAGTCCGGCGGCAAATTGCTGCAGTCTCGTCTCAGCAGTTGGCCGTAAAGCCATGTAATTGAATGAAACAGTCCCATTTCCCTGGCAAGAAGCCGGGACATGACCCTCAGCTCACCTAAATTTAAACGGTTTTGTACAGCAAAACTCTGTGCTACTTTTGTTAATACAAGTATTTGACATGCATTGCCTCTGGCAGCTTCCATTCCTTAAAATAAGTTTTAAAGGCCATGACTTTACTCTCATCTATTGAAACAGACGACCCAACAGTCGACACCCTCTTCAAGACCGATCGACGCCTTGCCATATTGTGCAATCACTGTGGCCGGTTCCGTTACATGAACTTTTCACGGTTCACCGGAGACCAGAAAGTCTCGTCCTTGAGCGAAACACTTACTTGCGCTTCCTGCGGCTCGCGGGATGTCGAGGCCATCGCGGTTTCCCGCAACCCCGACAACGGCTACTGGCCGGCTGAACACAGCTGAAGCTATTTCTCCCGACCGAACCAGGAAATCGAAATCCTGCGTTTTCAGATCGCAGCAGATTTGCAACAGCCTCTGCAAATCACCCAGCCTCACCGCTGCATTGAGCCTCGGCGCGTTGTCGCGTTTGGCAGCGTGTGCTAAGGGCCTTCCCACCAACTGAGAGGTTTTATGCGCGGATTGCAACAGTCCCGGTAGACCCCGGCTGACATCAGTCGGGGCCAGTCACATCAGCACTGCAGGCGATTAGCTGCGGTGACTGAAGATCTGTGCATACTTTCAGGCAAATTCAAATCAATGGACATTTCCAAAGCCGAGCAGCGGGTCCTGCACCTGCTGGCTCAAGGCGGCTATATCCTTCTGGAAAAGGATGAGGATGGCCGTGTCATCAAACATGAAACCGTCACCCGTGAAGGCTGGTTCTGGGGCGGCTGCTCACCACAGCTTTTCCATAAGCTGAAATACAAACGGCTGATCGCCTCCAGGAACAGCGGCCCTTATCGGATCACGCCGCTGGGTCTGAAACGTGTGAGGGCTCAACTGGACAACAGGTGAAGTCAGGAGCCGGGACAGCCTGTTGGCGTCCCGGCAACTTTCCCAAAGCCGCCCGGGGGTCAGTCCCTGGCGAAATCCGGACGATCGCCAAGAAGATAGCGGGGCCCACGTCCCTTGCTGGCCGCTGCGTCTCCTGCGTTGTAGAGCTGGCAAGTCTTCATAGACAGGCATCCGCAGCCGATGCAGCCATCGAGTTTGTTGCGCAAGGCGGTCATCCGTTCGATTTTCCGATCAAGGTGAGATCGAAAATCTCTGCTGATCCTTGTCCAGTCCGCCTTGGTCGGTGCCCGCCCCTCCGGCAACCTTTGGAGCTGCGCCGCGATCTCCGCAATCGAGAACCCGAATTCCTGCGCGACCAGTACAAAGGACAGGCGCCTGATATCGGCCCTTAAAAATCGCCGCTGGCCTCCAGCGTTCCGGCTTGGGTGCACCAGCCCCTTTTCTTCGTAAAACCGGATCGCCGATACGGACAGTCCTGTCCGCTCTGACAGATCCCCGATGGTTAGAAGATCGGTGCCTTTCATAACCTTCGTCAAAATATCGCCTCGTCTCTCTTGACCTCAACTAAGGTTGAGGAATTATGTCTGGTGTCCACAAAAGGTCAAACCCTGAAAGGACACCGAGATGAGCAGTGCATTCCTGGAACATGTGAACGTCACGGTCAGTGACCCGGAAGCGACCGCCAAACGTCTGGAAAGCTGGTTCGGCTGGAAGGTTCGCTGGAAAGGTGCAAGCCTTGGCGGCGGCACGACGTATCACATCGGCAACGAAACCAGCTACGTAGCAGCCTATTCACCGCCTGGTACAACCAGCAAGGTTTCCGGAGACAGCTACAGCCACCACGGAGGCCTCAACCACATCGCAGTCGTCGTCGACGACATCGACGCAACCGAAGCAGTGATCAAGGCCGATGGCTATCACACGCACAATCACGGCGACTACGAGCCGGGCCGCAGATTCTATTTCGACGATGACGATGGCATCGAGTTTGAAGTGGTCAGCTACAAGAAGTGAATGATACGCACCCCGTCAGGACGGTTTCCCACCGTCCCGCCGGGATGTTTTTGTTCTAGTGGCCCGTCAGCACCAGCGTCTGGATCGGGAACAGCAGCGCCTGAAGCCGAATGATCATCGCATGGACGAGACCGACCGTGTCGACCACGTGCAGGAAGATGAACTCACCGGTTCCAATCGGTTCGCCCGACGACAGACGGTCATGATTGCTGGTGTAGGCGTTGACCGTGCAAATTGCGCCCGGCGGCAAGTCAGCCAGACCGTCTTTGTAAAGTGGTTCCAGCATGGTGGTGATCGTTGCCGGTTTCACACTTTGAGCGGCATCGAAAAGCTGGCCCGAGGTTGTTATCTGCCCGGAAGCGATCTGCGACTGCACTTCTGTCACGACCAGCGGAATAATGGTGAAAGGTACAGCTCCGCAGAACGCTTCCGCCACCATTCCTTCCTTGAGAACCTGGGCCTCGATCTGGCCGAAGCCCGCAACGATTCGCTCTCGCTGTGCATCCGTGGGAATTAGCACGCCTGCAGGCCGCATCATCGGGTTGACGATATCACCTGGACGCAGGATGAACTGGCTCATGGTGCCGTCCACGCCGGCGTAGACAGTCATCTTCTCCAGCTCCACTTGCGCCTCGTGCAATCTGGCCTCCGCGCTTTTCAGGCGCGCGGGCAGATATACCGTGATCTTGGTCTGGATGAGTTCCTGATTGGACTGCGCCGCGCGCAGTGCGCCGGTTCGCGCATCCACCGCGTTCTGCAGCTTTTCGATGTCCCGTTCACTCACGACATTGGCATTGCGGGTGAAAAGCTCCTGCCTCGTGTCGAGCTCGTCCTGCGCCTGCTTCAGTGCTGCCTGCGCCTGCTCGGTCTGGGCATTGGCAACAGCCAGTTCGCTCTGGGCCAGCGCAAGCTCTCCCTGGATTTCGACCAATTGCTGTTGCGCAGTCACGACATCCGCTTCCTGACGCGTGCTGTCGAGCTTGAAAATCGGGTCACCCGCCTTGATGTCCACCTCAAGCTCACGCGGCACGAAGGTTTCGACGACCCTGCCGGAACTTTCCGGCAGTATCGGAATTGTCCGGAATGTCGAGACCGCCGTGGTTGCCGTTGGATGAAAATAGAAAATCAGCGTGATCAGGGACACGGTCAGCATCAGGCACAGCACAATGCCGTAGCGCAGCTCGAACCAGACCGAATAGAGCGTTATTTCCCGGCCGATGCGCTTGCCCTGCACATATCTGCGGATCAGATAGTCGGGCAATATGGTGAGAAGGGAACAGAACAGGAGCTCAAACATGTTTGTTCTCCTGTTCGGCTGTCGATGCAGTGGAATGATCGGCTGGAGTTGGCGGTGGTTCGTGAGGCGCTCCCTCCGACGCACTCGTGCCGACCTCCAGCTCCTGCTCTTCCTGCTCAAGATCATGCTCGACCAAGGTTTCGGACGAAACACCACCCGTTCCGGCCAGACGACTCAGGGAATGGGCCATCGATTCCAGCGGTGTCCAGAAATCGGGAAGCTGAATGAAGGCGAGCAGAAGCGCTGCAACCCAGAAGATGTTGTTATGTGTGAAAAGAGCCAGAAGGCCGAGGACCGCAACAAGCTCGAACTGCATGCGCCCATGTTTGTGAGCAAGTCGTTCGGGGATCGAATGCAGGTGCAGATAGAACACCCCGACAAGGATCCCGCCGAAAATCAGCACGACCAGCATCACGGTAAAAAGCCAATCACCACCGTCCGCAGCCGGTATGAAAGGCGGCAGATGATGCGGAGCAAGCTCGTGCATATTTTCCGCCATCGGAATTCCCCCTTACGCCCTCGCTCCGCCCGATATGGCGGAAGCAGTAGCGTAACCTTAAAAGGGATTTCCGGTCATGCGTATGAAAAAGTGTGACTTTGGAGGACTTTGACACAACCTATCCGGCCGCAACCCTTCAGCCACCAACCGGATAGATCTGTTCTTCTTGCCGCTCTGGCAGCCCCCGCAAACAGCGGTGTTAGCGGGGTGCCATGCGGATTGCGCCGTCGAGACGAATGGTTTCGCCGTTCAGCATGTCGTTTTCGCAGATGGATTTGACCAGCTTCGCATATTCGGTCGCCTTGCCGAGGCGCGAAGGGAACGGAACTTGTTGGCCAAGCGAATCCTGGACCTCCTGTGACAGACCCAACAGCATGGGCGTCTCGAAGATGCCCGGTGCGATTGTCATGACACGAATACCGGACTTGGAAAGGTCACGGGCGACAGGTAACGTCATTCCTGCAACCCCTGCCTTGGAGGCTGCATAGGCCACCTGACCGATCTGGCCATCGAAGGCAGCAACCGAAGCCGTGGAAACGATCACACCACGTCCACCGTCCGCCGTGACGGGCTCCAGCGCGGCCATGCCCGTTGCTGCAATCGACAGGCACCGGAAAGACCCGATCAGGTTGACGGAAATCACCTTCTCGAACATGTCCATCGGGTGAGGTTCGCCGCGAGACGTCGTCTTCGCCACAGGTGCAATACCGGCGCAATTGACCAGGATCCGCTCCTGACCGTGGGCTGCGCGCGCCTTTTCGAAACCGGCTTCGACGCTCGCCTGGTCAGTCACATCGACATCGGCAAAGACGCCGCCAATTTCTGCAGCGACCTGTTCCCCCTGACCGGCATCGCGATCGAACAGCGTTACCTTGACGCCTTCGGCCGCGAGCATGCGCGCGGTGGCGGCTCCGAGCCCGGATGCACCGCCTGTCACGATGGCTGAAAGTGTTGAGTCCAGTTTCACAGAAACCTCCAAACGGATGCAATTCATTGAAATCAATGAATTTAATCTACTCAATTGACGATTAGGTCAATTTTGAAGGCAAATTGGCCCAGATTGACGGTTCGGTCAAGTGTTTCGGTATTGACCAAAAAGGCAGTTCGGCGGGCCTCCAACGGCCTATCTGGCCAGAACCACCAGGTCGACAGGACGCTTGATACCTTGGACTGCCGCATCCGACCTTGCTTCGATCAAGGGCAGGTCGTGCCCCTGTGCAACGGCCAGATCAAATGTCGCCTTGTCTGTCAGCGCCTTGGTTCCCTGGCTCTTGTTGGCGTCTTCCAGCTTGGCAGCGCAGTTGACGGCATCACCAATCACCGTGAATTCCAGGCGCTCCCTGGAACCGATCACACCGACCGTGACCGGCCCGGCGGCAGCCGCTGTTCCAATGCGCAATTGTCCCGGCCAGCCGGCGTCCCTAAAACGCTGCTGTTCCCGCTCCACAGTTTCCACCAGACGTTTGGCCGCTCGTAGCGCATCGGCGGCGTAGGTCGTTGAGGGATAGACAGCGCCGAAGGTTGCCAGGATGCCGTCACCCAGAAACTTGTCTACCCGTCCTCCTTCCTCAACGATCACATCAACCGCCAGGTTCTGGTACTCGGCCAGGACCGCCAGCACAGTTTCCGGAGGCAGAGTGGCGGAGGTGGACGTAAAGGAACGGATGTCGGCATAAAGAATGGCGGCATCGCGCAAGCTTCCTTCGCCGGCCTGCAACTCCGTGTCTGCTCCGGTGATAGAGGCCGCAACTTCCGGCGAGAAGAAACGGCTCAGATCCATTGCAGCCGCGTGATCTTTCGAAGCCTCGAACAGCATCGACCGTCCCCTGTAGAGGGCAACGGACAGAATGACCGTCACGGCCAGGATGACCATGGTCTTGTCCAGTTCGGCACCAATCAGGATGGTGTTGCCTGTCAGGTAGTCGACATAATTGCGGGTCACGCGCATGTGGTCCATGTCTGCGAACACTGCATAAAACACCAGTCCGAGCCAGCCAGTGACCGCCACAAGGCCTGTGGTCAATACGAAACGCGGATCGAACCGCAAAGCCCTTAGCCCGATGAAGAGGAAGACATACATCAAGGTTGGGGTTTTCAGATAGAACGTCGGATGCTGGCCGTATTGAATGTGAAACGAAAAGATCAGCCCGACGAGGAGCGCCATGTCGACACCGATCGACACAAACAGATACCAGCGCGGCAACTCAAACCTGTACGACAGCACAAGCCGAAGGACGGTGAACAGAAAGTAGGCTGCAAGGGCAATCGGCACGAAGTTGAAACCGGCCGATCCCTCAGCCCTTGGTGCAATGGCGTAAAGCAGTGAAAAAAACAGCACGAGCCCAAGCTGGACCCAGCCTATCAGGCGCTCGGAGGACGCTTCTCGGGCACGGATTTCGGCCCTGACCCGTTCCGGAATGCCGGTATCCGGAGGTCCGCCTTGCAGGATGTAACGCAGTGTCTGGGATATGGTGGTCATCTCGCCGCCGATAAGACGTTGCTCGTGCGCGGATTTTCCACCGGCACCGCGAATTGCGCAAGCGACCCCGCGGTAAAGTGAGTGGACGTGAGCAGGCCCTTACCGGTTGCCTTGCAAACGCAATTGCTCAACACTGCGCACAAGTTCGGCTTGACGTCGCGACCCGGTCTTGGAGAGCGCAGCCTTGATCTGGTTGCGCACGGTATAAATGCTGATCTCACGGTCCTGGGCTATTTCCGCCGGTGTCCGGCCATCTGCGAGCTTCAGGACCGTTGCCGCTTCTGCCGGGCTGAGACCAAGCTTCTTCTGCATTTGAGCCAGGAACGTATCGCTGCCAGCTTCGGGCCTGACCGCCAGAAGTACTGCAGAGACCGCCTTGTTCATGAAAACACCGAAGGGCGTCTTGTCCAGATCACCCAGTTGCAAACCTATTGAGCGACAGGTCCAGTTCCTGCCTCTGCCGTCCCTTGCCTGCCAGTTCCGAAACACATCGAAACCACCCATGGATTGAAGCTGCACGAAGCCAGCGAACCTGCCTTGATCCTCTTCGGACCGGAAATGCAGACGCCTGTCGAAACCACAACCGACAAGAGAGCCTGAGGCCAGGAGCTTTTGCGCCTCCGCGCAGGCATAGTGGATCCGCATCGCGGTATCGATCACTAAAATCGCCGTTCCAGATCCCATGAGATGCTGTTCAGCAGCCCATTTCTCGAAGGTCAGTCCGGAGATGGTCCGATTGATTTCCAGTGACTGACGGATGACCGGGGCGAGTTGCGCGCACAGGCGAAGCCAGTCGTCTTCGTATTTGTCGCGATCCTTCGAGCGCATGTTGCCACCGAGCAGGAACATGCGATCGCCATCCAGCGCCAGCATCGACCCACCGCCACCGGTAATATCTTCAAGCGGCAACAAAAGGTCGGTGTAGAACTGGGTCTTTTTCAGCGTTTCAGGTCGGCACAGCTGATGGGTTGATACGACGTCTCCCACCTTGCAGGTGGCAAAGTTGGCAGCAAACGGGTTCTTGTCCGCGTAGTGCTCGTCGTAGAGTTCCAGAATGTACGGGTCGTATCCTGACGAAAAGGTGAGCGGTGTGGCTTTGGTCAGGTCGTCGTAGCCGATCAGCTGCGTGCATACGCGCGTACCAAGGCTGCAGCTCAGCGTGTCGAGAAAAACCTGCCACCGCCCAGGATCCAGTGCCGCCGATACAGCAAGGTTCGACAGCCTAATCAATTCTTCTGCTGCGACAGCCAACCCTTCCCCCCGGGAGTTCTTGCGGCATCACGCCAGTAAACGAAATCGGGCAGACCAGATTGACGCTTCGGCTGCCGATAAGCGCGCTCCGCCTCGCGAAGCGCCACCTCAATACATATGCAAAAACCGGAGGCAGCGCGTTAACATTGATCAAGTTCCGACCATTTCTTCATCACGCCAGTCTGCAGAGGCCGGCACAGGTCCAAATACTGACCAACCATCCGCCCTTCCCCAGCTGCGGAAAATACATATTTATAGTCCAAATGGACCATGCAAGTAATTCCTACACCCTGTAAACAACTATTGATCGTATCCGGCAGGCACGAGTGACGGCATTTCAAGTCGCAAGCGTTTGTTTTCCGGCGGCAATCTCGGGATTCCCGCATTCCAGCAACCGGCGATCGATCTATTTTTAAGCCTTATTGATTTTTTGGGCGGCTATTTGAGCCGCCCTTTTTTTATTATTGAAACGAGGCTTGTCTGGCAGGGCGGTGCTTACGGCTTGAGGGTCATGCCTTCGCTGGCGACCAGCGTTCCGGGATAAGCGTTTTGAGCGGCGAGACCTATTTCATCGAGCTCGTCGTCGGACCTGCGCGGATCATGATGGAAGAGAACGGGGGTCTTTACGTTGCCGGCCTTTGCCAGCTCGACAGCCTTCTGCCAGGTGGAGTGGCCCCAACCCTTGTAGGTGTCGTATTCGTCGTCAGTGAACATGGCGTCATAGATCATGACGTCGGAATTGCGCACGAAATCAGGTAGAGCTGCATCAATTTCCGGATCGCCATGTTCGTGATCCGTGATGATGCAAATCGATTTGCCCTTAAATTCGAAGCGGTAACCACACGCTCCACCGGGGTGGTTAAGCCGCGTGGTGCGGATGACGAGATCATCGGTGCGCGGGATCAGGTCTCCGGCATTGAAGGACTTGAACTCGACCGCCTTCAACGTCTTGGCCGCCACAGGGAAGATCGGCGGCGACATGATCCGGCTGACGATGTCAACGAGGCTGGTTTCGTCCTGAAAGTGTCCGGCCCAGGCAGTGACGGAGAAGCTCGGATCATAGGCAGGTTTGAAAAAGGGAAGACCGCAGATGTGGTCGAGATGGGTGTGGGTGAAGAGCAAATCGAAGGTTCGTGTCTTGCACCCGCAGATTTCCACGCCCAGATTTCTGGCGCCGGAACCGCAATCGACCAGAACCAGTGCGTCGCCGGCCCGGATCTCGAAACACGACGTTTCGCCGCCATAGCGGAGTGTGCTCGACCCCGGCGTCGGGGTGGACCCTCTGACGCCCCAGCAACGAAGCGAAAATTCCTCAGCCACGTGTTACTCCCTAACCGCTGGCAGCCCCTCGACGTGCGTCGGCAAGATCCCGGGTCGTCCGTTCAAGCCGCAGCGCCAGTGTCCGCATCACCTCCAGCGAGATATCCGGAAATTCTTTCAATAGTTTCAAGAAATCGTCTTTCGAAACAGTGAGAACATCCATGTCATTCGCTGCGACCAGTGTCGCGGTTCTTGGTACGTCGCACAGAATAGCGATTTCGCCAACAATTGAATTTTCCGAAACCTGCGCTACTTTTTTTTCGCCCTCAGGCGTGTCGACCAGAACATCCGCATCGCCGGACAGGATGATGAAGGCGCAATCGCCTTCTTCTCCCTGAGAGCAAAGACGTTCGCCGGAGGGGTACTCGGTCCGATCACTGATGAAGGCCAGAAGCCTCAACTTGGTCTCGTCGATCCCGCGGAACAATGGCACCTTACGGAGTGCCTCGACTTCGGTTTCAAGTGTCATCTTCTTCTCCCGCGCCCGTTGTTTTTTTGCTCCGACCGAACCGACTCGCCCGGCCGGTCCCCGCAGACCGGTTGCCCACCTATTGTCACACCCACCGTCTTACCCTTTTTCTGAAAGCCGTCCTTGATCCAGAATGAAGCGCTGATCGAATTCAGCTGCTATTTCGGCATTGGACGTGCCGAACAGGAATGTTTTGCCGGACAGGATTTGCCTCAAGCCTTCGCGAAGCGTCTTGTCCTCGTCCGTCATACCGGTGGCGATATCGTCCAATATGGTGATTTTTGCGTTTTTCAGAAGACCGCGGACCAGTGCGATCTTGCGGCGCTGGCCGGCAGACAGGCGCGAACCGGACACACCGACGTGGTATCCGTAGCCCGCATAGATGATCGGGCGCCGCAAACCGGTTTCCTCGACAATGGTGCGGATAACATCGTCGATACGCCGCCGGGCATCCCGGCGGTCGACGCGTGCACGCCCGAACAGGAGATTGTCCTCGATGGTCAGCGGCGGCAGATAGACATCCGGATCGAAGGCAACGAAGTTGTCGCTGTTCTTGACGACCTCTTCCAGGAACGTCTGGCGGGCGCTGATGATATCGCGCTTCAATTCGTCGGTCATGACACCCAGACGATGCCGGGCGGGGACCAGCTTGAAGGCGAGCCCGGTCAGACGTGACCGATCGGCGTCTGTCAGGCCCGGGCGTGGCTGATCGGACTTGGCGATGCGGACAATGCGCTCGAAATCCGGAATCTCATCCAGCGTGATGAAGGAGTAAGCCCCGAGCAGACCGCTGTCGCCGGAAACATTGGAGAACAGTTCCAGCATGGTTTCGGCAATCTTGAGGCCGATTTGCTGAAGCTTCTGATCGAAGCCCGTTTCCGCCAGGAAGGCCTTGACCTCATCGAGGTCCGGCACCTGGTCCATGGTGATTTCCGGATCGGCCGGCACGGCAAAGAACAGGTTGTCCGCCAGGCTGGCACTCGCATTGAAGCGATCGCGATGCCACAGTTCGACCAGGCCACCAAGTTCGGGTTCGTGGGCAATGCGCTCGGCGAGTGCCTTGCGCACGTTCAGGATCTTGTCGGCAAAGCTATCGTCCATGGTCGGATCGAACCGCGACTGCAGACCGAGCCGATAGATGTCCTTGTCGATCTTGACGGTTTCGAGCAGTTCAAGCGCCCTAGTGTCGAGTTCTTTCTCGTTGCTGACACCCGCGGCAGCGAAATCGTCCCAATCGGCCGCAAGGTCATACGTTGGGTTGCGTGTTTCCTTGGCTTCGGCAAGCCGCCGCTTGTAGTTCTTCAGGCTTTCCCCCTCCCGCTGGGGCGGAACGAGCGGACGGTGGCGCAAACCGTAATAGAGGTTGTCCCGGATCGTTCCCGTCCAGACATGCACTGCCCCGCCGACATAAGCGATTTGCCGGCCGAGAGTGGCGTCCGTCAGCTTGTCGAGATCGTGGCTGCCGATGCAGACCTTGCCGGAGACGGCCGCAACGAGCCCGGCGGCAAGCTGCAGGACCTCCGACCTTCCGGATCCGTCCGGACCGACAATCGCGCAAGCACTGCCGGACGGAACGGTCAGCGAAACGTCAACAACCTCCTGCCCGGCCGCACCGCCGGAGAAATTGACATTCTCGAGCTTGACGTCGCCGGAAAGGTCGACCGTATCGTCCGAGGTCAGGCGCTCCTTGTCATAGATATCCGACGGGTCGAAGTTTTCGACAACAGTCTGATACTTGACGCTGACGTCCGCAGTCATCTGGTAGAAGGAAAGCAGCTCTTTCCAGGGACCAGCCAGATCCTTGTAGGCCGCGATGACCGCCAGCAGGGCACCGATGCTCAGATTGCCCTGAATGACCAGATACCCGCCGATCAGGTAGAAGAAGAACGGCGTCAGCTGGTTCATGAAGTTGTTCAGGAACTTGATCAGGAATTTCCGGTTGAAGATGTCATACCGGATCTTGAAGTTCTCGTAGAGGCGGTCGGAGATATCCGCCGAATGCCAGGCCGCCGCGTCGTTGGCATGGATTTCGGCAACGCCCGTGATGCTCTCGCCAACCTTGTCGGCAATGACGCGGATGTTGCGCACCCGCTGCCGGGACAACAGCACCACCTTGCGCTGCAAGAGCGGGATCACATAGCCCTGGATGGGATAGGAACTGATGGCAGCAAGCCCCAGTAGCGGGTCCTGCATGAAGATGAAGCCGATCTGAACGATCAGCATGCCGCCCTGGTAGGCAGGCAGCGCAAAAGCTTCACCAATGTAACCGCCGACATCCTCCACTTCCGACGTGATCATCGGAATGATTTCGCCTGAACTGACCTTTCTGAAATGCGGCAAGCGGAAGCGAAGCACCCGCTGGAACAGCTCGAACCGCAGGCGCCGGAGCATGCGTTCGCCGAGACGTCCCTTGTAGACGTTGAGATAGAATTTCAGCCCGTTCGAAACGACGACCAGAAACAGGAAGGCAAAACACAGAAGAAGAAGATATGGAACTTGATCGAAATCGACGCCAAGGATCGTCCGCGGAAAATTGTCTCCCTGGACGGCATCATTGACAATCAGTTTTGGCAGTTCGAGAAGGACATAGACCACCGGGTATGTGAGTACGGTGACCATGAGAATGAAGATTTGCTGTCTGGCGCTGTATTTCCAAATAAAACCGAAAAGGCTCTTTTCCATAAGCTCATCCAAACAGACAAGGATCAAATATGTGCAAGCAGATCATATTTGGTATATTAGCGATCCGAGTTAGTTGCGCCAGCCGGGATTAACATTTGCCACAACCGCTTTAAAAGGGTCCGCAGACCGTTCCTTGTCGAAAGTCCCCTGTCAAGAAATATCCGCACGTGACAAGGGCCAATCAATTGAGACATAAGCCTTTCGGGGCAGTTTTACAAATTTAGGGGCAGTATGAGTTCCAAGACGCCGAAGATCCTCATTTACAGCCACGATTCCTTCGGGTTGGGCCATCTCAGACGCTGCCGGGCCATTGCGCAATCCCTGGTCGGGGACTTCGATACGCTGTCTGTCCTGATCCTGTCCGGCTCCCCGATCATCGGCAGTTTCGAGTTTCGCTCCCGTGTCGATTTCGTTCGCATTCCCGGCGTGATCAAGTTGCGCAACGGCGAGTACACGCCGTTGTCGCTGCATATCAACATCGACCAGACGCTTGCGATCAGGTCATCGATCATCGAACACACTGCCAAGGTGTTCGATCCGGACATCTTCATCGTCGACAAGGAACCGCTTGGCCTGCGTGGGGAAGTGCTGCGGACGCTGGAAGCCCTGAAGGATACCGACACCCAGCTCGTACTTGGCCTGCGCGATGTCATGGACGACCCGAAGGTGCTGAAGGAAGAGTGGGACCGCAAGAACGTCTATCCGGCCCTGCGCGACCTTTACGATGAAATCTGGATCTACGGACCGGAAGATATCTGTGATCCGCTGGAAGGCATCGACCTGCCGCAATCGGTGCGCGACAAGCTGCGCTATACCGGTTACCTGCGCCGTGAGCTGCCGAAATCGGCGCTCGAAAATCCCGCACCCGCGCCGTTTGACGAAGAACCCTATATCCTGGTGACGCCAGGCGGCGGCGGTGATGGCGTTGAAATGGTCGACTGGGTGATGCGCGCCTACGAAGCCCGGCAGCGTCCGCTTTTCCCGGCCCTGATCGTGCTTGGCCCCTTCATGCCGGCGGCCGCCGCAACCCAGTTCAGCGAGCGCGCCGAACACCTGCGCGACGTCGAGATCATCCGTTTCACACCGCAGATCGAACCCTATCTTGCCAATGCCACAGCCATTGTCGGCATGGGGGGCTACAATACGTTCTGCGAGATCCTGTCCTTCGACAAGCCAACCCTGATGGTACCGCGTGTCATTCCGCGCCGGGAACAGGCTATCCGGGCTGAGCGAGCCGAACAAAGCGGCCTCTTGAAGGTGTTGCCGATCGACCAGTATCCGGATCCCGACCTGATGGCTGCGGCCTTGTCCGAACTTCCGGGCATGGCTTCGCCTTCGGCAGCCGGCGTCGACAATCTGCTTGGCGGTCTGGATATCATCTCCAACCGCGTTGGAGAAATCTTCGACGAACAGCAGGCAGCCAGCCGGAAGCTGGTCAACTTCTGACCATCGCCACCCGCAAATCGCATTCTTTCAAGGGCTGACCGATGTCCCGTATCGCCGTTGTGGTCAAAGGCTATCCTCGCCTGTCCGAAACCTTTATCGCCCAGGAAATGCTTGGTCTGGAGCGGCGAGGTATCGAGATCCTGATCGTTGCCCTGCGCAAGCCGTACGACCCGTACATTCACGATCTGCACCGGCAGATTTCAGCAGAAGTCATGTATCTGCCGGAATACGTGAAAGACGACCCGGCCCGGGTTGCCCGTGCCAAACGCTGGGCGGAGAATCAGCCGACCTTCGAGGCTGCCAAGGCTCTGTTCGATGCCGATTTCGAGCATCAACCCAACGCCGACCGGCGACGCAGGTGGGCTCAGGGTTGCGTCTTCGCCCATGAACTGCCGGAAGACGTGACCTGGATCTACACCCACTATCTGCACACCCCCTGCTCCGCCTCGCGTTATGCTGCGCATCTATCCGGCCGCAAATGGTCTTTCTCCGCACACGCCAAGGACATCTGGACCAGCCCCGACTGGGACCTGAAAACCAAGATCAACGATGCGGCCTGGGGCGTGACCTGTACCGCAGTCAATGCCGAACACCTGAAAGGCCTTGCCGAGGATCCGGACAAGATCGAGCTGCTTTATCACGGCCTCGACTTTTCCGGCTTTCCGGAGCCCAAGACCAAAGCCACGACGCGTGATGGCAGCGGTGAGCCCGTGCGCCTGGTTTCCGTTGGCCGGGCCGTAGAAAAGAAAGGCTATGACGACCTTCTGGATGCTCTTGCAAAACTGCCTGTGGCTCTCAACTGGCACTTCACCCATATCGGCGGCGGAGACCTTTCCGAGCACCTGAAGGCACAGGCGGATGCGCTTGGACTGTCGGACAGGATAACCTGGCGGGGGGCGCAGCCGCGCGAGGAGGTGATCGCCACCTGCCGCGAAGCGGATCTCTTCGTCCTGCCATCGAAGCTCGCGAAATCCGGGGACCGCGACGGCCTGCCCAATGTCCTGATGGAAGCCCAGTCCATGGGCATCTGCTGCCTGTCCACCAAGGTTTCGGCGATACCCGAACTGATCCTCGACGGTGAAACCGGTGTGCTTGTTACCCCTGGCGCACCAAAGGAACTGGCCGAGGCCATGCAGCGCCTTATTACCGCCCCCGAGACCCGTCACGGTCTCGGCCTTGCCGCGGCCACGAGGGTCAGAACAACGTTCTCGACAGACCCCGGCCTCGACCGCCTTGCAGACAAGTTCCGCAAAGTCCTCTAGGCAGAACGCCAGGAAAACCATGAAAATTGCCTTCACTGCCCCGATGAAACCCCTGGATCATCCGGTCCCGTCCGGCGACCGGACCATGGGACGGTTGATCGTGAAGGCTCTGGAAAGTCTGGGGCACGAAGTGACGATTGCCAGCCGTTTCAGGTCCTGGCGCAAGGATGGCAGCGACGACATTCAGTCAGAGGTACGGAATGAGGCGCTGGCAGAGGCAGACCGGATAAGCGCCGACTGGCAACAATCAGGCTATCGGCCGGATCTTTTCCTGACCTATCATCTCTATCACAAGGCGCCGGACTGGATCGGCCCGGCGCTTGCCGACCGGTTCAACCTTCCCTATGCGATCGTTGAAGCCAGCCGTGCGCCGAAACGGCAGCAGGGTGACTGGGCCTTCGGGTTTGCCGCTGCGGATGAAGCCTTGAAGCGCGCCGATGCCGTTGCCGCCATCCACAACGCTGATGCCGAATGCCTTGCGGCGGTCGTGCCGCATCGTTGCCTGTCGGTCCTGCTGCCGTTTCTGGATGCCGATCCCTTTCTCGCCGCATCGACCAATGCCAAGCCGCTTGCGGCAAGTCCTTTGAAACTGCTCTCCGTGGGCATGATGCGCGAAGGCGACAAGCAGCGCTCTTACGAAGTGCTTGCCGCGGCACTGGGTGAACTTCGGGACCTGCCCTGGCATCTGACGCTCATCGGCGACGGCCCGATGCGCGAGCAGGTCCTTGCCCTGTTTCCACCCGAACGAATTACCTGGCTCGGCGCCCTTGCCGGTGACGACCTGCCAGCTCAATACGCGCGGCACGACCTTTTCGTCTGGCCTGCAATCCGGGAAGCATTTGGTCTCGTGTTTCTGGAAGCACAGGCAGCGGGCGTCGGCGTGATTGCCGGTGACACCTTCGGTGTCCCCGACATTGTCCGTGATGGCGAAACCGGATTGCTGTCCCCCGAGGGCGATGTATCCGCACTTGCCGCCAACCTCAGCCGAGCCATGCGGGAACCGGCGCTTGTGGACAGGCTTGGCCTGGCAGCCCGCCACCACATCCTTCATTTCCACACGCTTTCGGCAGGCGCTGCCCGGCTGGAAGCACTTGCCGAAAAGGCCATGCGGAACCACTTGAGCCGCCGGGAGACGAAAGACGCATGAGCTTCAAGGCCCTCATACATGTTCAGCATCTGCTCGGGACAGGCCATGTCGTGCGCGCCGCTGCCATCGGCAAGGCTCTGGCCGCCGAAGGCGTTGAGGTGACACTTGCCAGCGGCAACACAATACCGCCGACACTCGACACCGGATCACTGAAGATTATCGAACTGCCAGCCTGCAGAAGTCCGGACGCGACCTTCAAGCGTCTTGTGACTTTGGACAATGAAGATATTGACGATGCTTGGAAAATCGCCCGCGTTAAAGCATCGATTCAAGTTCTTGAGGCCGACGACTTCGACCTGCTCCTGACCGAGACCTACCCCTTCGGCCGTCGCCAGCTTGACTTCGAACTGGCCCCTCTTCTGGAAACCGCCAAGGCAAGCAGCAAGGTCCCGCTGATTGCCACATCCATTCGCGACATTCTGGTGCGCAAGAAGCAGCTCTGGAAAGAACGCTGGATGGCGGACCAGGCGCTGAAATTCTACGACCGGATCCTGATCCATTCCGATCCGGACTTCATCCGCCTTGCAGACAGTTTCCCCTTTGCCGAGGAGGTCGACCATCTGGTTCGCTACACCGGTTATGTCGGCGGCGATCCACGGCCTGCTGTGGAAGGACCGGACGGCGAGGACGAGGTGATCATTTCCTGCGGTGGCGGCGCCGTTGCCGAAAGCCTGCTGTCGGCGGCACTGGAAGCCAGACCGCTGTCGCGCCGCGCGGAAGACACGCCGTGGCGAGTGCTGATCGGTCACGACATTTCCGACGACGCCTTTGCCATTTACCGGCAAAGCGCGGTGGATGGCGTCATTGTCGAGCGCGCACGGCGCGACTTTCCGGACCTTTTGAAACGGGCGCGCCTTTCCGTCAGCCAGGCAGGCTACAACACCGTGCTCGACATTCTTCAGGCTGGTGTTCCGGCTGTCTTCGTGCCCTTTGCCCAGATCAACGAGACCGAACAGACGCAGCGCGCGGAAGCGCTTGCCGGCCATGGACGGGCGATCGTTACGCCGGAAGCAGACCTCACACCAGAGCGGCTTGCCGCTGCCATTGACGATGCGCTGGCTCTTCCGCGCAGCAAGCACAGCGTCCGCCTGGGCGGGGCGGAGGAAAGCGCCCGTGTCCTGCTTCAAGACCTGAAAGACCGGATGTCATGACCACTGACCCGCAGCGCTTCCGGCAAGAGCTTACCGATCATCTCGACTGGTTTGCCGAACGCGGCCGCAAGGTCCGCTTCTGGTGGCGCGATGACGACGCTATCGAACCGACACCAGCTCTTGAACGCATGTTGTCGCTTGCCAACACCCACAAGGTCGATCTGGCTTTCGCGGTCATCCCCAAGATGGCGACAAAAGCCCTTTCAGATCGGTTCGCCGACCAACCACATGCGCTGGTTCTGCAACACGGCTGGCAGCACAAGAATTTCCAGCGGAAGGACCTCGGTGAAAAGGCAGCCGAGCTTGGTTCCCGGCGGGATCCGGACGACCTGATGGCCGAGCTCAAGGCAGGTCATGACCGCCTTCAGGAGCTCTTCGGCGACAAGTTCGTGAAGGCCATGGTGCCTCCCTGGAACCGGATCGATCCTGAAATCTCCCGTCGCCTGCCCGGTATCGGCCTGTCGGGTCTTTCTACCTTCACCTGGCACAACTTTCCGCGTGCGCATCAGCTCCAGTCGCACATCGACATCCTGAAATGGAAAAAGCAGGTGCGCTTCATCGGCTGGGAAAGTGCGCGGCTGCGCTTCGACCTGCAGCTTACCCGCCGGCGCAACACCGGCGCCGAGCCGGTCGGCCTCCTGACGCACCATCTGGTGCATGACGACGGATGCTTCGAGTTTCTGGAGATCTTTCTGGAGATCGCCGCTCATCATGAAGGCGCTGAATGGCCGGACGTGAAAAGCCTCTTTAGCGAGAACGGTTCCTGGCCGTTCGGGTGAGAGCCTCTGTCTGAGGCGAGGGGCGTCAAACGAGCACAAATTATTCGTCTCCCCGGCCAAGCGCCGCGCAGATCCGGAACTTACTCCCTGCGGCCGCCCGGGGTGACCTTTTAGGGGTGATCTACTCCTGCCAGATTGTCTGCCTTGCCAGAATGGATCAGGAGCTTGCAGCTTGGGCTGGTCTGCCGCATAGCTGCGCCAGATCCAAATCCGGTGAGTCGACGCAAAGGCCCAAGGCATGAAAGACACGCTCTACATACTCTCCCCTGGATTTGAAGACCCCGCCTATCCCGGCAAGACCTTCTATTGCTGGCATTGCGCGCTCATGGAAGGCGTGCTCGCCTCGTTTCCGGAGCTTGCGGACCGGCTTGACGTTCGCCGCATTGCCTGGCCGAAACCGCGCAGGGAAGTGGCCGAACTTCTGGGGGAAGACAATCAGTCCCTGCCTGTGCTGGTGCTCTCCGAAGGCGGCTTCATCAATGACAAGGACGCGATCCTCGCCGCCCTCACCGAGCGCCACGGCTTTCCGCATCCTCATCCCTGACAGACAAAAATCAGACCTGTTTACAGTCTTCGTCTATTCCGCGGCTTCCAGTCGTTCCGGCTTCAGAGCAGCAGCAAATTGTTTGCGCAGGAGGGCGAGCTTCGGGTCGATATAGGTCTTGCAGAACGGGCGTTCCGGCCCCTTGGCATAGTAGTTCCGGAACTGTTCGTCGGAGGCCTTGAACTCGGCAAGCGTCATTACCCGCGTCACTAGCGGTTCGTCAAAGCGCTGCTGCAAGGCGCGCATCAACCTTCCGACCTTCACACCTGTACCGGCGTCATAAACGTAGACGGCACTGCGATACTTGCCGCGCATCTTGTGGTGGGAGGTGCTGGAGTGGGTGCGCAGATGGATCTCGAGCAGGACCTCCAGCGGCAGCGCGACCGGATCGAAGGTCACCACCACCGCTTCTGACCAGGCATTTTCTGGCGGATCGGAGCGGATGAAGCCCTGTTCCACCTTCGAAATGCCAGCAATTGCCTGAAAGACGGCCTCCGTGCACCAATGGCACCCGCCGCCCAGCCCGATTTTCACCCCGGCCTCCAATGTCATGATCGATGCTCCCAGTGTGACGTCAGGCAATTCGTTTGCAAAACGGCTTGGCGGAGATTCCCCCAGACGAGATCTTATGCCGTCAATTGACAGGCAGCGCACAACATAAGATTGTGAGGCATGATCAATCGCGCGATCCTTCATCTAACCGTGGTGCATATCGTCGTTCCCGCAGGGGACGCGAGGGGATCACTGTTGGCTGAAGACATCTAGCCGGATCGCATCGCAACCCTGCTTCGAAGAGCAGGGTTTGTCAGATGCCTGCTCTCTAGATCCAACGAATGAGAGCAAAATGAGCATTTCAGACATCCCCGCGGAATTTGCACCGGTCTCCAGACCAGGTAGCTGGCCTGAAGGCCTGATTATACGCGCCGAAACACCGGACGACGTGAACGGTTTGACTGTCTTGCAAGGTCTGCCGAAGTTCCGGGCAGGCACCTTGCGCCTGCCCTATCCCAGGCGCAAGGACGTCGAGGCCCGTGTGAACCAGTCCTCTCCGGACAAGGTGTCCCTTGTCGGCATTTTGGGCGGGACGCTGGTCGCCGCCGCCGGTTTTGCCCGATCCGCCGGACGGCGCGGACATGCGGCCAGTCTGGGCATGGGCGTACACGACGATTACACCGGACGCGGGATCGGCCGGGCGATGCTGACAGAGCTGATCGAAATAGCGGACAACTGGATGAACATCCGCCGCCTGGAACTGACCGTCTTCACCGACAATGAAGCCGCCGTCAGGCTCTATCAGACACTTGGCTTCGAGATCGAAGGCACCCACAAGGACTTTGCCTTCCGCTCCGGGTCGTTTATCGACGCCTATGCGATGGCGCGGCTGAGGGTGTGAGTGAAAGGCACCTGCTCCTGATCTCTTTCCTTGTCGTCCCGGTTTGCCGCGCAAGCGGCAAGACCGGGACCCGGTATCCGCGAGACCCGGCCGAAAACCACGGCGGGGTCAGCAGATTACTGGATCCCGGCCTTCGCTGGAATGACAGGTTCCTCATGCCCGACATTGCAGAAAATAAAGGGTTTTGAAGCCATCCGGACAACAGCCACGGCAATGCGAACCACACGTGCTCCAGCCCCTTCTGCTCAGGCCGCTTCCCTTTTCTCCGCCGCCTTCGGATTGGCCGCAAAATCGATAGCGGCTTTGAGGACATCCGGATCGCCGATCTGGTTGGCGAGGATGAGGATCAGCCTGGCATTCATGCAGTTTGCTTCTTCGTCACTCATATGGCGCTGACTGGAGACCAGATACTCATAGAAGCCGTCCGGATCGGGAAGGTTTCGTGTCAGGTTCAGCTTAAGATTCAGGGGCATGGTTCATGCGCCTCCCTTCGCGGTTTTCAAGGCGGCTTCCACCTTGTTGTCGTTGAAATAGCGCCAGCGAGCGGCAACATGCTGGTCCGGGCGGATCAGGTAGACCGTGCCGGGAGCCGCGTCGTAACGGGCTGCAAGTGTTCCGTCCTTGTCCTGCAGGTCCTTGCCCACACGCAGGACCCGGGCCTTGACGTTGCCGGCTGACACATCTGTTGCGGCTTCATCACCAAAGACAAGCAAGGTGAACCCGTCGCCGATCTGGTTGAGGAACCAGGCCGCCTCGCCGTTCACGTTCACAGGTGCGTCCGCACAGCACGTGCCCGGGGACATCTTGCCTGCGAAACTGGATTCGTCGGCCGTGTTGAGCGTGCTTTCGACATAAGGTGTTGGCGCCGACAGACGTCCGGAGTTGACCAGCGGCTTTGCAAAGTCGGTCACCTCCGAAAGATCCAGAACCGCGTCCCGGAACCTGCGAGAAGCCTCGTTTTTCGGTGTGATGAAATCGGTGGACCTGGTCGAGTTCAGCAGGTTGTCGTCCGCCGCGAAGGCTCGCTCCGTGTGGTAGCTGTCGATGAGGCTTTCCGGAGCGTCTCCGTCCAGCACCAGTTTCAGCTTCCAGCCCAGATTGTCGATGTCCTGCACGCCGGTGTTGGCGCCGCGTGCGCCGAAGGGTGAAACCTGATGGGCAGCATCGCCCGCGAACAGTACCCGGCCATAACGGAAGTTATCGATCCGCCGGCAGGCGAACTGGTAGACGGAGGCCCATTCCAGCTCAAACTCCTTGTCCTCTCCCAGCATCGCCTTGACGCGCGGAATGATGTTTTCCGGCTTTTTCTCTTCTTCCGGATCGGCCTCCCAGCCAAGCTGAAAATCCAGCCGCCAGACATCGTCGCACTGCTTGTGCAGAAGAGCAGACTGCCCCCGATGGAACGGCGGGTCGAACCAGAACCAGCGTTCGGTCGGAAAATCGGCTTTCATGATGATGTCGGCGATCAGGAACCGATCCTGGAAGAACTGGCCGGAAAAGCCGGCACCGACCATCTTGCGTGTGTCGGAGTTGGCACCATCGCAGGCAACGACCCAGTCCGCTTCCATCTTGAAGACACCGTCAGGCGTTTCGACGGTCAGCACGACATGATCGTCCCCCTGCTGCAGGTTCAGGAGCTTGTGCTTCCAACGCAGGTCTATGAGGTTCGATTTCTGAGCCTCGTCGACCATGTATTCCTCCAGATAATATTGCTGGAGGTTGATGAAGGCCGGGATCTTGTGGCCGTCTTCCGGCAGAAGGTCGAATGTGTAGGCAAGGTCGTCGCGAAAGAAGACCTTGCCGATCTTCCATTCGATACCCTTGTCGATCATGCGTGTGGCGCAGCCGAGCCTGTCCCAGATCTCCAGCGGTCGCTTGGCGTAACAGACTGCGCGCGAGCCGATGGAAACGGTGTTGTTGTCGTCCAGAACGACGGTGGGGATGCCCCGCTGGGCGAAATCAAGCGCAGCCGTCAGTCCGATCGGCCCAGCTCCGATCACCACCACCTTGTGGCGCTTGACCGTACTTTTCTGCTGCTCCTCCGACTGACGATAACTGTATTGCGGATATTGATAGGTCTGAAACATCGGGCTCTCCTCCCAGATCCGCCAAGGCGGCATCGATCGAACGGCATTTGCCGCACTGGCGGCATGTGTCTTGCTCACACATCGGCCAACTCTTTGGCGTGCAGCCATTCAGCGTGTTTCGGGGCCCTTTTGGTCTTCGACCATTCTTCCAGCATCTGCCACTTGACCTCGTCCAGACGAGCCAGAAGCTGGTCTTCTTCGGGATCCGGGCAAGCCAGTTCGACACGGTGACCGTTGGGGTCGAAGAAATAGATGGAGTGGAAGATTGAGTGGTCGGTCACGCCCAGAACCTCGACACCGTTCTTTTCCAGGTGGTCCTTGAACGCAACCAGCTCGTCCCGATCCTTCACCTTGAAGGCGATATGCTGCACCCAGCGCGGCGTATTCGGGTCAAACCCCATTTCGGGTTTGGTCGGCAGTTCGAAGAACGCCAGCACGTTGCCGTTTCCGGCATCCAGGAAGACGTGCATGTAGGGATCGGGATCGTGGGTAGAGGGCACATGATCTTCGGCGATCGCCAGAACAAAATCCATGTTCAGCATCTTGCCGTACCATTCCACGGTTTCCTTGGCGTCCTTGCAACGATAGGCGACGTGATGCATCTGCTCGATCTTCATGGGACCGCTCCTCCAAATTAGTTACATATGTAACCATATAGCTCCACAGCCTACCCGCCTTGATCTAAGTCAAATTGGTTACATTCGTAACTAATTTGAAGGCCAATCCACGCAACACCGCCTTCCCGGACAAATGCGACCAAGTCGAGCACCGATCCGGGATGACAAACCCTCCTCAAAATCAGGCGATCAACCTCGTGTTGGAATTGACAGGCCAGGACCTGCGTTCTCATATGAGGTACCTGCCAGCGAGGAGCTTTCCATGTCCGCTCACGAGCACGATCATTCCCACGATCACGACCATTCCGAATTGAGCGAAATAGAGCTGCGTGTACGCGCTTTGGAAACGCTGCTGACGGAAAAGGGATATATCGATCCCCCTGCCCTGGACGAGTTGATCGAGACTTACGAAACCAAGATCGGCCCCAAGAACGGCGCTCGCGTTGTTGCGCGGGCCTGGGCGGATGCGGACTACCGGGACCGGCTCCTGCAAGACGCGACCTCAGCGATTGCCGAGTTCGGTTTCACTGGCCGTCAGGGTGAACACATGGTGGCGGTCGAGAATACCGACCAGACCCACAACATGGTCGTTTGTACACTGTGCTCCTGTTATCCCTGGACAGTGCTAGGCTTGCCGCCTGTCTGGTACAAGTCCGCTCCCTATCGGTCCCGCGCCGTGCGCGACCCGCGAGGTGTTCTGGATGAATTTGGCGTAAAGCTGCCGGATGATACCGAAGTTCGCGTCTGGGATTCGACGGCTGAAATCCGCTATCTGGTGATCCCCAAACGCCCTGCGGGAACAGACGGATGGAGCGAGGAACGTCTGGCGGATCTCGTCACCCGCAACAGCATGATCGGTACCGGTCTGGCGCTCGATCCTTCCGAACTGGAGGATGCGGCATGAACGGCGCCCAGGATCTTGGCGGACAGATGGGCTTTGGCCCCATCGAACTGGAAGAAAACGAACCCAACTTCCATGCCAAATGGGAAGAACGCGCGTTTGCGGTAACGCTGGCCATGGGCGCAACCGGCTCCTGGACGCTTGATGCATCGCGCTTTGCCCGCGAATCCTTGCCGCAAGTTACCTACCTGACCTCCAGCTATTACGAGATCTGGACCAGAGGGCTTGAAAAACTTGTGCTGGCCAATGGCCTCGTTACGGAAGAAGAACTGAAACAAGGCCGGAAACTTGAAGCCGCGAAGCCGGTCAAGCGCGTGCTCTCGGCAGACGCTGTTGCCGGAGTTCTGGCCAAGGGTGCACCGGTCAACCGAGAGGAACATCAGCCGGCCCGTTTCCGCGTCGGTGACAAGGTCCATACGCGGCGCATGAACCCCGAACACCACACCCGCCTTCCCGGCTATGCCCGCGATGCTGTCGGCACGATCGAGGTCATTCACGGCGTTCATGTGTTTCCGGATACCAACGCGCACGGCGAGGGCGAACAGCCGACCTGGCTTTATGGTGTCCTCTTCAAGGGGACCGACATCTGGGGGCCTGACAGCGATCCCAAGCTTTCCCTGCGTATCGATCTCTGGGAGCCTTATCTTGACCTTGCCCGATAAGTTTCTCGAAACGCCGCGCCTGCCGCTGGATGAAGACGGCGGGCCGGTGTTCGGTGCTCCCTGGGAAGCCAGGGTTTTCGCCATGACGGTGAAAGCCCATGAAGCCGGAGTGTTTACCTGGGGCGAATGGGCTGAGGCTCTGGGCGCCGAGCTTGCCAAGGATGGCGACGGAAGCGGCGAGACCGAAGGCTATTACGACCGTTGGCTGGCGGCCTTCGAAGGTCTGCTCACAGCCAAGAACATTGCCGCAGCCGGACAACTTGCAGACCTGCGCAAGGCCTGGGACGACGCGGCCAGGGCCACGCCGCACGGCGCACCAATCGTTCTTCAGAGGTCCTGAGGACGACCATGCGCCTGTTGCTTCCGCCTCCGGTCGTCGTCGGCATCGGACTGCTTCTGCTGTATGCCGGCGCCAGGCTGTTCCCGGCGCTGAACCTCACCTTTTCAGGTCAGACTTCGATCGCCGCGGTGTTCCTCATTGCCGGACTGGCAATTGGCGGACACGCGCTTTTTCGCTTTGTCATGGCGGGAACGACCTTCAACCCCATAACGCCGGATAAAGCCAGAACTCTGGTGACCCAGGGTTTTTACAGGGTGTCGCGCAACCCGATGTATGTCGCCGATGTTCTGCTGCTGCTGGCATTCGGCACCTACCTCGGTACGGCGACGGTTTTCGCCGTCGTTCCGGCTTTTGTCTGGTACCTGACCGAATTCCAGATCAGGCCTGAAGAAGAGCATCTGAAGCGCCTGTTCGGTCAGGAGTATCTCGGCTATTGCGCGCGCGTTCGCCGCTGGCTCTGACAGCTGGCAACGTCACTCAATTCCCGAGGTAGAGACTGCTCTTTTCCTTGAAGGCGTCGGCCGCAAAGCGAAGAAAGGTTCGGACCCTGGCGACGTTCTTCAGGTCCGGATGGGTCAGGATCCAGATATCGAAGTAACGGCTCGGTTCGACGCCCGGCAGGCGGATCAAGTCGGGATCAGGATCCCCCAGAAAGCAGGGCAAACGGCCGATGCCCATGCCGGCCCGAACGGCCGCATGCATCGTGATCATGTCGTCGGTGACCGTTGCCACCTCGCCATTGGGGTACCGATCGCGCATTTCCTTCGGCACCTTGTTGCCCCACCATTTGAAGGCGATGAAAGGCACCGCCTGCGATGTGACCGTTTCGAGCGCCGCGTCCCGGTATCGGCGGGCAAAGTCTCTCGACACGTAGAAACAGCGGTTCTGGCCTGTAGCAAGACGGCCAAACAGGCTTTCATCAGGCTTGTCGGTGACACGCACCGCGATATCGGCCTCGCGCCGGTGCAGGCTCAGAATTTCGTTGGCCGCATTCATGGTGACGTCGATGCCCGGGTGCCGCTCCTTGAAGCGCGCGACAATCTCGGCCAGTTGCACCTGGAAAATTAGCTGTGCTGCCGTGACACGCAGCGGGCCTTCGAGTTCGGCATCCTTGGCGGCAATGCGCATGTCCAGCGCAAGCACTTCCAATTCCATCCGGCGGGCGGCTTCAACCGCCTCTTCGCCGGCGGTGGTCGGCGTGAACCCTTCCGGAAGACGGTCGAACAGACGTGCGCCGATCTCCTCTTCCAGCGCCGACAGCCGCCGCGACACAGTTGAATGCGTCACACCAAGGCTGCGGGCGGCCTTTGTCAGGCTGCCGGCATTGGCGATGGCGAGCACGAATTTCAGATCATCCCAGCTATACATGGCACGTGCATTTTTGCACAGTTCGGTTACGAATTTGAAGAATTTTTCGCAAGCCGCCTCTGCGATACGATTCTGGCATCTCAAGCAAAGGAGACTAAGAGATGTCCATTCAAGCGATTGCCATGATCACGGTGACGGATCGCGAAGCGCTCGGCGCCTATCGTGAAAAAGCTGCAGACGCTCTCGCCCGCCATGGCGGCAGCGTCATTGCAGCGGATCCCGAACCGCTGGTCCTGGAAGCGGCTATCGATGCGCCGAACATGGTTGCCCTGCTGTCCTTCCCCACTCCCGATGCCGCCAAGGCCTGGCATCGCGACCCGGACCTTGCCGATGTGCACGCCCTTCGGAACAAGGGCGGCAAGTCGACGATTGTGGTGCTTCCGGGTTGATCACCTGTCACTTGGCAAATCATCCTCCCGAGGAGGATCATCAGGTGCACTCCAAGAACGGGGGAGCCGCTGCCTGAGCACGCCGCCCCCCCTTGGAATCAACACAGTCCTGCTTCCTCAGACCGAGGAAGCAGGACTGTGTTCGCCATATTCAATGCAGTTTTTCGGGCTCTCCGGCGCTTACCGTACCGGCTTCACCAGGCGCATGCGCCAGGTGACGCCTTTCTTGTCGGAGACGAGACGATAGTCATCGAGCACTTCCCACTTGCTGGTATCGTCGGTTGCTTCCCAGAGCTTGTTGATCAGCTTGTTTGCACCTGACTCCGGCTTTTTCGGTGAATACATCGACAGCGCGATAACACCGTTTTCCTTCAGGAACGGGACGTAGCGGGCAACGACGGCAGCCGGGTCATCCGCGAAGTGAAGAACCTCGTTGAAGACAATGGCGGAGAACGTTTCACCTTCCTGCGCTTCGAACGTGTGCATGTCGCCTGCCCGGAGGCTGGCGATGGCCGGGTCGACATTCGCGATCTGCAGGGAAGCCGGGGAAAGATCCATGCCGACATAGCGCTTGACGCCCATGGGCTGCAAACGCTCGTAGAGCAGGCCTTCGCCGCAGCCGATATCGAGAACGTCATCCATGGAGCCGGTCAGGCTCAGCCACATGCCGATAATGCCGTATCGGCCGCTTTCAGGCAGCGAGCGCAGGAAGGCCCAGCGACCGGCTTCATATTCCTCGTCCCAGCCAGCGGCGGTGGTGGCATTCTTCGACATTGTGACTTCCTAACAGCAAGACGGGCCAGAACGGCCCGCCGGTTCTTCAGATTTCAGATGCATCACTTATAGGGATCTGCCGCGTCGCGCAAACCATCGCCAAGGAAATTGAACGCCAGGACGACAATGATGATCGGCAGCACCGGAGCCATCAGCCAGGGATAGACGGTCACCACCGAAATGTTCTGCGCTTCGTTCAAGAGAACACCCCAGGATACCGCCGGCCGACGCAGACCGAGGTTAAGATAGGACAGTGCAGTCTCACCCAGGATCATGGACGGGATCGACAGCGTCGCCGACGCGATGATGTGGCTGGTGAAACCCGGCAGCAGATGCCGCGTGATCACGCGCTTCGGCTTGGCCCCCATCAGGACCGCCGCCTTGGCGTATTCCTCTTCACGCAGGGACAGCAGCTTTGACCTGACGGCACGCGCTAGCCCGGGCCAATCCAGCAGACCAAGGATGATCGTCAGGCCGAAATAGATCCAGACGGGGCTCCAGGTGACAGGTAGCGCCGCAGAGAGTGCCATCCACAGAGGCAGTTCGGGAAGAGAGCGCAGGATCTCGATCGCCCGCTGGATCAGACTGTCGATCCAGCCGCCGAAATAGCCGGCGATCCCACCAAAGAAGAGCCCTAGAACAATTGAGATCACGACGCCGATCAGACCGACTGTGAGTGACAGCCGGGCCCCGTAGACCAGGCCCGAGAACTGATCGCGGCCAAGCCGGTCCGTCCCGAACAGGAACATCGTGCCGCCTTCCGCCGGGCACACAAGGTGGAAGGACGCGTCCCATAGCCCCCAGAACTTGTATTTTGCGCCGCTGCAGAAGAAGCGGAGCGGCTGGACATTGTTCGGATCGTCCTTGAACACCCATTGCAGGGTTTCCATGTCGATTTCCGAGGTCATGCCGTAGACGAACGGGCCGACGAGCTTGCCTTCGTGAAACAAGTGGATCGGTTGCGGCGGAGCATAAAGATGCATGCTGTCGCGGCTGTTGGCACCATAGGGCGCAATTACTTCGGCAAAGGGAACGCACAGGTAGAACAGGATCAGGACCACGCCTGACCAGACCGCTATTTTGTGGCGCTTGAATTTCCACCACATGATCTTCCATTGGGAAGCCTGGTAGAAGCGCTCCTGCTCGGCGGTCATCTCCTCGGTGACGGCCGGGTTGAACGGCGTCGGATCGACGTAATGCTCGACTTCGCGCGTAGGCGTGTTCTTCACGTCCATGGTCATGACGAGGCCCTCCCGCCAAGACGAATGCGCGGATCGAGAACTGCCAGCAACAGATCGGAGATCAGCATGCCGATCAGCGTCAACATGGCAACGAACAGCAAAATGAACCCTGACAGAAACTGATCCTGCGATTGTAACGCGGACACAAGAACCGGACCGACTGTCGGAAGGCTCATCACCACCGAAACGATCACCGAGCCAGAAACAAGCGACGGGATCAGGTTGCCGATGTCGGCGATGAACGGGTTGATGGCCATGCGCAGGGGATATTTGACCAGCAGGTGGTTTTCCTTCAGCCCCTTCGCCCGGCCCGTGGTGACATATTGCTTGTGAAGCTCGTCAAGCAGGTTGGCGCGCAGCCGCCGGATCATGGCCGCCGTGCCGGAGGTCCCGATCACGATGGTGGGCACGATCAGATGCGCCAGCACCGACATTGCCTTGTCGAAGCTCCAGGGCTGATCGATGTACTGAGGATCCATCAGGCCACCGACGGACAGGCCGAACCAGCGATTGAAGAAATAGAGCAGAATGAGCGCAAGCAGAAAATTGGGGGTGGCAAGACCGATATAGCCCAGGAAAGTGAACCCGTAGTCCCCCCAGGAATACTGACGCGTTGCAGAGAAAATACCGATGGGGAACGACACCACGTAGACAAACAGGATCGTCGCGAAGTTCAGGACCACGGTCAAGGGAAGTGTCGGTCCTATGACCTGCTCCACCGGCTTGTCGAATTCGAACGACCAGCCCCAGTTGCCCTGGATCAACCCGTCGAAACCGTGAGGCCCCGGCCAGAGGCCGACCCAGATGAGGTAGCGCTCCATGAAGGGACGATCGAGAGAGAATTCCTTTCGTAGGAACTCGAGCTTGGCAACCGAGGAACTTTCACCGGAGGACTTCAGGGCAGCAATCTGGTTGGAAATGTAATCACCGGACGGCAACTCGATGATGAAGAAAGTCAGCAGACTGATCACCAGCAAGGTGGGACCCATCATCAAAATACGTCGGACAATGTAATAGAGCACCTAAACTCCCCTCAGCCCCGGCACTTTGCGCAAATCAGGCTCTGATTTCTGCACTTAAAGTCAAATTCGGTTTCGATAGTATGACGTTTTTCAACCAAGAGTCAGTCCCCGGAAAAACGTCTGGCGGAACGGGCCGGATCAAGTCAGCCCGTCGCCTTTAAAGCGTTCGGTTCGGATAATCTTCCGAACCGAACGATATCTCTGGCAGTTTCCCCGGCCGGTTGGTGTCAGAACCAGCCGGACCGGAAAACAAGCGGAACTGCGGCTTACTTGGCCATGTAGAATTCATCCATGCGGTGAATTCCGAAATGGGCGCCGGGATCCCAGCCGTAGATACCTTCAAGCGGAACGTTTTCGACGTTCTTGATCACAACCGGCTGACGAACGCCGGAAACCAGACCGATATGAATGGTTTCGTCGGCATGGATCTGGAGCATTTCTTCCCAGATCTCGGTGCGCTCTTCCGGCGTTCTGGAGCTCAACCATGCGGTATAGAGTTCCATCAGACGCTCGGCCGGGGCCCAGTCGGGTTTTTCGCCGCCCTCACCCTGGGTTTCGAAATAGTCACCCCACTTGTGCCACGAAAACGCGTCGCCACGCACAGGGGCAAAATCTTCCGGCGGCATTTCGGACGTCGGAATGCCGTTCTCGAAGCCGGACCAGACAGACATCAGCAGGTCACCGGTGATGGCGCGCTCGCGCATGTTGTCACGCTGGCTCGGCTTGGCAAACAGAGCGACGCCGATCTCTTTCCACATTTCCTTGACCAGCTCCAGGGCATCATCCTGGACCTGTTCCTCGCCAGCTGTCTCCACGATGATTTCCAGCGGACGGCCATCGGACATCAGACGAATGCCGTTTCCGTTGCGCTTGGTGAGGCCGATTTCGTCCAGAAGCGCGTTCGCCTGTTCCGGATCGTATTCCGCCCACTTGGTGGTGAACTCGGCCTTGTAAAGCGGGCTGGACGCCAGAACCGTGTCGTTGCCCGGTGTTCCCAGCCCGAAGAACAGGACCCGGTTGAGCAGGTTGCGATCAATCCCGAGCGACAGGGCATGACGGAACTTCGTGTTGCGCATCAGTTCACGCCAGACCGGATCCTTGACCGTCAGGTTCGGCAGGATCGAGATCTCCGCACCCTTGGTGTTGGACCAGAGCGCGGTGACATAGTCATTGTCCTTTTCGCCCTTCTTCAGGACGGTAATGTCGGCGAAGTTGAGGTTACGTGCCTGCAGGTTGCTTTCGCCAGCCTGGGCCTTGGCCGGGATCAGCTTGCCGTCGGCAACCGTCATGATGATTTCGTCGACATAAGGAAGCTGCTGACCGGTGCTGTCGACCCGGTGATAGTATGGATTGCGTTCCAGAACGAAGCGCAGATCGCTGTCATCGCGGTTGCGCACCCAAGGCTGCAACGACGGCATGTCGACGTTCTGCGCGTTGTACATGTCGTCTTTTTTGTTATGGAGCGGTGCCCAGTCCCGCGCCTTCACCTTTGCAGCTTCCTTGGCGATCACATCAGGATCTCCGTATTTCTCGTGGAACTGCTTCAGATAGTGGGCTGGCCGATAGATGAACGGCGGACGGGACTTTGCCAGTTCCGGCAGGAACAGCGGGTTCGGCGAATCCCAGGTAAAGCGGACGGTGGTTTCGTCCAGAACCTCGAACTTGGGGCCTTTGCCGTTGGCCAGCAGGTACGGCGGCAGACCTGACGGGGTCAGGCTTTCGTTGCTGACAATGTCCTCGAAAAAGTAGCGGAAGTCCTCGGCACCGAAGGGATGGCCATCAGACCACTTGTGGCCGGCACGCGTGTGAAGCGTGAAAATGCGGCCGTCTTCAACATCGACGTTCGCCAGGATATCGGGAACCAGTTCCAGTTGCTCGTTGTAGCCAACGAGGCGGGCATAGCCCCAAACGTTGATCAGTCGGACATCCTTTGCCCGGCCGATCAGGGTGTCGATCTTGCCTCCCGGCTTGCCGACGGTTCGCCCCTTGGCTTCAAGATCAACGATCAGGGGGTCGGAGGGAACCCGTTCCGCCACAGGTGGCAGAGACGGATCAAGGCCCGGTGTTTCCTTCAGCTCCAACGCGGCCAGTGGCCCCGCTATCAGAGCGACGGTCAGGAAAAGACCGGCCCTTACGGAATTCAAAAACTTCATGCTGCAGTCCCCTCAAGCGCCCCGGCATTCTTCAGGCCAGGTGCGCAGACAAAGTGATCCGGTTCCATTTCCACCAGCGACGGCGCCTGGCCGTCGGTCAATCGGAAAGGTTCCGGCCAAGATTGCGGCTCCGATGCTCTGTTGGCATCTAGGGCGGCAAAATCCAGTGGTGCCGACAGATCCGGCTCGGGCACGGCCGAAAGCAGTGCTTTCGTGTACGGGTGCAGCGGATTGCCGACGACAGTTCGTGTTTCCCCCATCTCGACCAGTCTGCCACGGCACATGACCGCGATCCGGTCGGCAACATAGTCGACCACGGCCAGGTTATGGCTGACAAAGAGATAGGTCAGGTTCAGGTCGCGCTTGAGATCCTGCAGAAGGTTCAGGATCTGCGCCTGTACCGAGACGTCGAGCGCCGAGGTCGGTTCGTCGCACAACAGGAATTCCGGGTTGAGCGCGAGAGCTCGTGCGATCCCGATGCGCTGGCGCTGACCGCCGGAGAACGAATGGGGATAGCGGCGCAGGAAACGCGGGTCGAGCCCCACCAGGTTCATCAGATTGCGTGCCCGCTCGGCCCGCTCCTGAGGAGTGCCGATGCCGTGCACCTCAAGGGGTTCCATCAGTGTGTCGTTGATGGTCATACGCGGGTTGAGCGAGGAGAACGGGTCCTGGAAAATAAGCTGCACGCGGCGGCGATAGTCCATCAGTTCCGCGCCCTTGAGCTTGGAAATATCTTCCAGCCCCTTGCCGCGATTGTAGAGGACATTGCCGCCTTCGATACCGATTGCCCTCAGGATGGCCTTTGCCGCGGTGGTCTTGCCGGAACCCGATTCCCCAACGAGGCCGAGACACTCGCCGCGGCGGATCGTCAGGTTGATGCTGTCGAGCGCGGTCATGGTCTTGACCTTGCCACCAAGGAAAGACCCCTTGCGCAAGGTGAACCGTTTGGTGACATCGCGCATTTCGACCAGTGGCTCGCCTGGCTTGACATCGCAATGCGGGCGATTGGCCGTCAATTCCTCCGAACGGACCTTGATGGGCCGGATCGGCACCAGCCGCTCGTCCCGGTCCATGTGGAAGCTCGGGACCGCGTTGAGCAGAGCCTTCAGATAGTCGTGCTTGGGATTGGAGAAGAGCTGCTGCGCAGTGCCCTTTTCCATGATGCGGCCATGATAGATCACCGCGATTTCATCGGCCATGTTGGCGACCACGCCAAAGTCGTGGGTGATCATAAGGACGGACATGCGCAGTTCGGCCTGAACTTCGCGAATGAGTTTCAGGATTTCCGCCTGAATTGTGACGTCGAGCGCGGTGGTAGGCTCGTCCGCGATCAGCAGCGCGGGGCGGCAGATCATGGCCATCGCGATCATCGCGCGCTGGCGCAGCCCGCCTGAGAGTTCGAACGGATAGGTGTCGAGAGCGCGCTCGGGATCGGGGAACTGGACCAGGCTCAGCATGGTCTTCGTCAGTTCGCGTGCCTCGGCGCTGGAAACATTGCGGTGAAGAAGTGCGGCTTCGCCGATCTGGTCGCCGATGGTATGCAGCGGCGACAGCGACGTCATCGGCTCCTGGAAAATGATCGCAACCCGGTTGCCGCGCAGGTGCCGCATCTGCGGTCCCTTGCGCTCAAGCGCAGCGATATCGACAGGCGGCTCCGCGCCGGTCGGATCCGCCAGGATCACTTTCCCGGATGTAATGGATGCAGCCTGGGGCAGAAGACCCATGATCGTCTGCGATATGACCGTCTTGCCCGACCCGGATTCGCCCACCAGCGCGACAGTCCGGTTCTCGGGTACGACAAATGACACATTGTCGACCGCCCGGACCTGACCTTCCGCCGTATTAAAATCAACCGTCAGTCCCTCAATCGAGAGAACATTCACCGCGCATTTCCTCCCAGGCAAGGATTGTCTGACAGAGGCTTACTAAGCCCTCATTGCATTTGAAAGACAACCAAATTCGCCAGTGGATAGCAATGCAGGATTCATGAAAACAAACTGTGATGTTCGTCACAGTTTGCAAGAGCAGACCCGTTCCGCCACTCGATTAACGGGTGCAACCGAACGTTAAACTGCAATTGTCGAACGAACCCGAATTCTTTTTTTCTGCGTTCATCTGAACACGAAACAGACTAGCTGGAAGCCTGGCGGGCGATCCAACGGTCCGGAAGGAATCACTCCGCGGCAGACACCGGCCGCTCCACGGGCCTGTGTACAGGCTTTGACTGCGGAAAGGGATCGAGCCAATAGACTTCCATCTGCCCGCTTCGGCCGCGCAAGTGATGCGCGCCGACCGGCCGCTGGTGCCGCTCACCAGGCAGATGCGCAACGGTGTCCGCACTCGCCAGGATGACGACTTCCGGGTTTTCGGGAACTTCCTTGCCAAGCGTCTGCAGGCGTTCGGCCGCGTTCACGGTGTCGCCGACAACGGTATAGTTCCAGCGATCAAGCGCGCCGACATTGCCGACAACCGCCGGGCCGGTGTGAATACCGATCCGAAGCGCCATCTGCGGACGCCCCTGGGTAACCGCGTTCAGATTCGACTGATGCAGAGCGGCTGCAATCCGGCGTGCGGTTCTGACAGCAGCCTCCGCATGGTCCGGACGGGCATCGGGCGCGCCCCAGAAGGCCAGCATGCCATCCCCCAGGAACTTGTCGACCGTGCCGCCCTCGCCCTCGACAGCCTCGACCAGGATAGCGAAATGGTCATTCAGCACGCTGGCGGTTTCTTCCGCACTCAGGTGCTCGGACAAGGCCGTGAACCCGACAATATCGGTAAAGAGGATCGTGAGTTCGGCACCACGCGCCTGTGCAGCATTCCCGCCACCCAATCGCATCAGCTTGATGAACAACGAGCGCGGCACATAGGTGTTCATCGCCTTGAGGCCTTCAACCATGGAATTGAAGGCGAGCGCCACCTGATCGATCTCCGCGACGCGGCTGCGCGGCAGGGGCTCTACCTCGTTGAGCGACAGGCTGCCGATGCGCTTGGACTGAACCGCAAGGTAGCGCAACGGGCGGGCGACGCGCCGCCCCATCCAGAATGCGATCAGCACCGACACCACGAGCGCACCGAAGCCGACGAACATGGAGCCTGCAAGACGCCGCAGCTCCCGGGAGACCGTCGCGCTGAGGTAATACTGCCCGACAGTCCAGGGCCGGTCGCTGAAACCATCCAGCTGGGCCTTCATGACGATATATTCTTCGTTGTTTGCATCAACGGTGGAGACGTCGATGCCAAGTTCCGCAGCTTTCTTGAATTCGTCCAGTTTTTCTTCATTTACCATGGCAGCCAGAACGGGGTCGCCGATCGTCTGCCAGGAGCCCGGCAACTTGTCCTGAATGCTGCCGCCGGTCTGGAGCCAGGGAGCGTCCGAATGCAGGATCACCTGATCGCCATCCGCGATGATGAAGACGGTGTTGTCGCCGCCTTCGTCCTGAGCAGAAACGATGTGGGCAAGTTCTTCCATGGACGTCGCAGCCGTCAGCATGCCGGCAACCTTGCCGTCCCGCACCAACGGCACCGAAACATTCGCGAAAAGACCGACCTCGTGTTTGACGAGCGGGCCCCAGGTCGGCGGACTGTCGGCGCTCAATTGCGGCATTTCCTGCATGTTCATGCCGGGTGGTGGTGCGTCGGTTTCAATCCGCCACAGTTTGCCGGTCGGTGCCCGATAGATCCCCAGCTTGCTTCTGTCGGTCGAAGTCACGACCAGTGTGGTGATATCGTGATTGGATTTCAGCGCGATCGAGAGATCCTGCAGCGTCCTTTCCGTATCGTCAAAGCCGAGCGTGCCGTCGTCGAAATAGGGCTTCAGGCCGATGATCGCGTTTTCGACAGACACGAAATGCGTCCGCAGCTGCGTCTCGAGCGCCTGGGTGCTCAGGATCGTCTTGTCGTTCAGCAGGGAAAACGTGTTGCGAAAGTTTGCAGAGACAGACAGGCCCAGCACAAGACCGATCGCAATCGCAACGAACGCACCGAACCCCAGCCCGACGATAGTCGTCAGGGGCAGCATTATGCGCCGGCCGGTGCGTTTCGATATTTTCATTGGGCGGTGACCCTTGTTGCGAACAGGCAGCTTACCTGCATGACGGTTTCCGTCAAATTAAGGCAAGCTTTCGACTTTCCACCGCAAAGGACTGCCACCGCGATGTCTTTTGCCTTTAGCCGGTCAATCGACGCAGGGCCAGTTCCTGCAGCAAGATTATGGTTTTTGCGTCCATGATTTCACCGGAGCGGATCATCTCGAGCGCCTGGTCGAGGGGAACGTGCATCACCTCGATATCCTCCCCCTCGGTTTCCTTGCCGCCACCTTCGGCGACCTTGTCCTTCAGATGGTATGTCCCGCGGAAGAATGCCACATATTCGGTTACGGATCCCGGACTGCTGAATGCATCGAAGAGATGTTCCAGGTCCGAAACCTCAAATCCTGTTTCCTCGATCAGCTCCGCCCGCATGCGATCCTCCGGATGCGCACCTTCCAGAAGACCGGCGGGTGCTTCGATCAACATCGGGTCTCGGCCGGCAGCCCAGACTGGCAGCCGGAACTGGCGCGTCAGCAGCACGCAATTGCGTTCCGGATCGTAGAGCAGGCAGGTTGCGCCATGTCCCTTTTCGTAGACTTCACGCACCTGCGCCTGCCAGTCGCCGTCCCGGCGCCTGTACTCGATCCGGTGGCGGGTCAGCGTTCCCCAGGAATTGGACAGAACTTCGCTATCGGAGACCTTGAGGTAATCCGGGGTGCTCATGGCAGTGCTTTCTTCGTTCAGGATTTCGGGTCAGACGTGATGCCCAGTTCCTTCAGGATTTCGTCCGTGTGCTCGCCAAGTGCCGGTGCGGCGCGGTCCAGCACGAGCGTCCCGTTCCGAAACCTGATGGGTGTGCGGACGGAGGCAACGGAGCCGCCTTCGACTCCGGTTGCCGGCAGGTCGACCTTCATATCCCGGTGCAACACCTGCTTGTCGTTGAAGACATCTTCCACGGAATTGATCGGTCCAGCCGGAACTCCCTCGCCTTCAAGCGCGGCCAGGAGATCGTCGCGGGCTCTCGTCGACGTTTCAGCCGTCAGGATCGGCACAAGGTCCGAGCGGGCAGCAACCCGCGCTGCGTTGGTGGTGTAGCGGGGATTGTCGGCAAGTTCCGGCAGGCCAAGAACAGCACAAAGGCGCCTGAACTGGCCATCATTGCCAACCGCGATGATCAGATGCCCGTCGCTGGCCGGAAAGACCTGGTAGGGAACGATGTTGGGATGCGCATTGCCCAGACGTTTCGGCGCCTTGCCCGAAACAAAGTAATTTAGCGCCTGGTTGGCCAGCACTCCGACCTGCGCATCGAGCAATGCCATGTCGACCCATTCGCCTTCGCCGGTTTCATCGCGGCGGCGCAAGGCGGCAAGAACGCCGATGACACCGTAAAGCCCGGTAAAGATATCCGCGAACGCCACCCCGATTTTCTGCGGGTCGCCTTCCGGGTCCCCGGTCAGATCCATGATGCCGCCCATGCCCTGGATCATGAAGTCATAGCCGGCCCGATGAGCGTAGGGACCGTCCTGACCGAACCCGGTGATCGAACAATAGATCAGCTTCGGATTGACCTTGGAAAGGCTGTCGTAGTCGAGGCCGTATTTGGCGAGCCCACCGACCTTGAAGTTCTCGACCAGAATGTCGGCATCCGCCACCAGGCGGCGGACGAGGTCCTGACCTTCCTGTGTGCGAAAGTCGACCGCAATGGAACGCTTGCCGCGGTTACAGGCATGAAAATAGGCGGCATCCCGGTCCGCCCCTGCCTCGTCCTTGACAAATGGCGGTCCCCAGCCCCGGGTATCATCGCCTTGCGGGCTTTCCACCTTGATGACGTCTGCCCCCAGGTCCGCCAGGGTCTGGCCCGTCCAGGGCCCGGCCAGAATGCGGGCCAGTTCGACAACCTTGATGCCTTTGAGCGGCGCGGTCATGTGTCTCTTCCTGAATAGTGCCGACGGTCAGGCTTCTGATGTCTTGCGATAGATATGATAGCGACCCCGGTGAATGCCATCCGGCTTTTTCAGGGGCTCGTAATTCGGCAGGTTGAGTTCGAGCGCGCACAGGATAATTCCGCCAACGGCCATGTGGGCATCTATTGAAGGAGCCAGCCAGGAAGCTGTCGCCAGGTCATTTGTAGGGTCAGCCGAACCGATGTCGATATGGGCGAACGACGCCTTCGCCCCGATCCGCGGCCCGCAGAAAACAAGCGTGTCGCGAATGTTGCCGAGGATCATGTGATGCGCGTCCGGAGCGCAGCTCGGGTGGCAGTCCATGGCGAAATCGAATACGAAAATTTCCTTGTTCGGATAAATCTCGCGCAGGTGGTCATAGGTTCTGCCATTGCCCAACCCGAGTTCCAGGATAGGTCCGTCGACTTCGTTGACCTTGTCGACCAGAAATTCGAGCAATGTTTTCTGGGATGTCATTCGACGAATAAAACTGTCCAAACGGCTCATTAAAAAATTCCCTGCAACTTACGACGCTCCTGACATAGACAATGCCCCGGCTGCCGTCAAAACCTCCCGTCCGTATTTAGGTGTTATCAAAGGCTGACGGAATACCAGCCCTTGCGGAAGGTCAAACAGGACTTTGCCGTAATCTGCGATCATGCTAACGCCTTAGGTCATCCTCACATTTTCATGAGGGTGCGGTTGCGGCCTCCAAAAAGGGCCTTTCGGCCAGGCACAGGCAGGCAATTGCGCCTAACATCAGCAGGAGAATTCGATGCGTTCAGAAACGGCGCCGGCCATACGGCTGGAAGACTATCAACCGCCACTTTATCGCATCGACAAGGTCGCCCTGAACGTTGAACTCGCCCCCGGCGCAACCCGCGTTACCGCGACTCTTGAGGTCAGCAGGCAACCGGGAACAGAGGCCGGCGCCCCGCTTGTGCTGGATGGTGACGAGTTGTCACTTGCGGGCATCAAGCTGAATGGCGAAGCGCTTGCCGAGACTGCCTATGCAGCGACAGCCGATCGTCTCGAACTTGCCTCACCGCCTGCCGATCCGTTCGAGCTGACACTCGTGACCGAACTCGATCCGGACGCGAACACGAAGCTGATGGGGCTCTACCGCTCTTCGGCAACCTATTGCACCCAATGCGAGGCCGAGGGCTTTCGCAGGATTACCTATTTTCTGGACCGACCGGATGTCCTTGCCGTTTACACGACACGTCTGGAGGCCTCGAAGAAAGACTGCCCCGTTCTCCTGGCCAACGGCAATCTGACGGAGACAGGAGATATCGACGGCACCGGCAGGCATTATGCCGTGTGGCACGACCCGCACCCGAAACCGGCCTATCTGTTCGCACTGGTTGCGGGCGATCTCGCCGAAGTTCCGGACACGTTCACCACCATGTCCGGCAAGGAGGTCGCACTCAACATCTACGTCGAGCATGGCAAGGAGAGCCTGTGTGACTGGGCCATGGATTCGCTGAAGAGGTCCATGCGCTGGGACGAGGAAGTGTTTGGCCGAGAATACGATCTGGATGTGTTCAACATTGTCGCCGTGTCGGACTTCAATATGGGCGCGATGGAAAACAAGGGCCTCAATATCTTCAACGACAAGTACGTTCTGGCCGACCCGGAAACGGCAACCGACCAGGATTATGCCAATATTGAAGCCGTGATCGCACACGAATACTTCCACAACTGGACCGGAAACCGCATCACCTGCCGGGACTGGTTCCAGCTGTGCCTGAAGGAAGGCCTGACGGTGTTCCGCGACCAGGAGTTTTCGTCCGACATGCGCTCGCGCGCGGTCAAGCGCATTGCCGATGTACGCTTGCTGAAGTCGCATCAGTTTCCGGAGGATGCAGGCCCGCTCGCACACCCCGTACGTCCGCGAACCTATCATGAAATCAATAACTTCTATACGGCGACTGTTTATGAAAAAGGCGCCGAGGTTGTTCGCATGCTTCAGACGCTTCTGGGCGAACAGAAGTTCCGGGCCGGACTGGACCTCTATTTCGACCGCCATGACGGCGAAGCAACCACAATCGAGGCATTCCTGTCCTGCTTCGAGGAAGCATCGTCCACCGATCTTGAACAGTTTTCGCTCTGGTACGAGCAGGCAGGAACACCAGTCGTGTCGGTGGAAACGGAATATGATCCCGACCGCAAGTCCTTCACCGTTTCATTGTCCCAAGAAATCCCGCCCATTGCCGGCCAGAAGTCCAGCAAACCGGCAGTCATCCCGCTTCGTTTCGGGTTGATCGGCCCCAATGGCGAGGACATGGAAACAGGCTCCGTGGAGGGTGCCAACGTCGCCGGCGATGTGCTTGTGCTCGACAAGGCTCATCAGGACGTCGTCTTCCACAATGTCGCTGCCGCTCCCGTTCTGTCTCTCCTGCGCGGTTTCTCCGCACCCGTTCGTCTGAACCAGCCCCTGCATTCCGAGGAGCTCCTGTTTCAGGCAGCACAGGATCGGGACCCGTTCAATCGATGGCAGGCGGTGCAGACGCTGGCGATGCAGGACCTTGTGAGGCTTGCCGGTCTGGTCCGCGACGGCTCGGAAGGCACGCCGTCCGAAGACGTCATCGGTGTGTTCGCGTCTGTTCTGGGTGAAACCCAGCTGGATGAAGCCCTGCGTGCGCAGGCACTCACGTTGCCCAGCGAAGCGGATGTCGCACAGGAAATCGGCAAGGACGTCAACCCGGACGCCATTCATACGGCCCGTCAGATGCTGCGGCGCGCAGTTGCCACCCGCATCGCATCTTCCCTCGTCCCGTTCATTACCGACCAGTCCGCAGGTGGGACCTTTTCGCCGGATGCGCAGGCAGCCGGAAAACGAGCGCTCGCAAACCGTTGCCTGCATTATTACGCAGTCTCCGGCGCAGCCGATGCGACTGACCTGGTCTGGTCGCGGTTTGCCTCAGCCGACAACATGACCGACCGCCTCGCGGCCCTCACCCTTCTGGTACACGACCATATGCCACGTGAAGAGGAAGCGCTTGCAGCTTACCGCGAGCGGCACACGGACAGCTCTCTGGCCATGGACAAGTGGTTCATGACCCAGGCCACCGCGCCCGGTAACGAAACGCTGGACCGGGTCAAGGCATTGATGTCGGACCCATCCTACGATGCTGGCAACCCGAACCGCGTCCGCTCGCTGCTGCAATCCTTTGCCACCGGCAACCCGACACAATTTGCCCGGATGGATGGTGCCGGATTTGAACTGATCGCCGAATCAGTTCTGGAGATCGACAAGCGAAATCCACAAGTGGCATCGAGACTTCTGACGAGCTTCCGCTCGTGGCGCGCACTTGACCCACAAAGAAGTGCCCTTGCTGAATCTGCCCTCTTGAGGATTTCAGCATGCGAAAATCTGTCGAGAGACAGCCGTGACATCGTCGACAGAACCTTGCAGTAGTCTGCAATACTGAGAAAGGTTAACGAAAGAACGGAAAATCCGGACTTGCGTTAACCATTTTATTCTTTGACGGGTCTGGACAAAAACAGACGATTTGATTCAAATGGAAGTGATTCGGGGCACCCCCGACGCGGCGGTTTTTGAGGCACACTTCCTATGGCGAGAGCATTAGCTGGCGACGCATCTGCGCGGCGCGGCGAGAAGGAGTCTGAGTGGGAGAGAGACGCAGGCACAAAACGCCTGCCTCTGCGCACCCTCCTCGGCGCTCTGGCCGAAAGCCTGGCCCGCTCCGATAGCCTGATGCGACGCCTCATTCCCGGCCTCGCCATCATCTTCATCGTCATACTCGCCCTGTTCCGAACCGGCGACCTTGTCAGCGATTACACCCGGACCCAGGAAAACGCCCAGGTTACGCTGAGCCTGATGGCAACTGTCGTCGCCAGCGGCCTGATGTCGTCGGAAAACGATCTGCCTGAAACGGGCTACCGGACAACATTGAAGCGCATCCTTGCCGACAGTCTGCCCACAGGAGCGACCAGCAAGGGCCGCATTTATCTCGTTGCGGACCAATCCGGCACCATCGTTGCCTCGGCACCGCTCCAGCCATCGCTTGAAAGCCGGCCGATCAGCGACCTGCTCGGCCCGTCACAGCCGCTCATGGTGTTTGGAGCCCGTGCCGGCGTGATGCCTGTTGCCACCAACCTTGGCACAGGCCGGGGCCAAGAACAGGTTCTTGCAACGGTTCATCACCTCGACGGCCGCCTCGGAATGGTGGCGGTGCTGCAGCCGGAAAACGAGATCTTCAGCCAGTGGCGGGATGACCTTTCGGCAAATGTGACGCTCTTCGTCGGAACTTCGCTGGTGCTGCTTGCGGTCATCTACGGCTTCTTCAGCCAGGCGACCCGCGCGGAAGCGGCCGACGATATGTATGCGGCAACCCGTGCTCGCATCGACACCGCCCTCACCCACGGCCGCTGCGGACTGTTCGACTGGGATCTGTCGCGCGGCAGAATGTTCTGGTCGTCTTCGCTGTACGAGCTGCTCGGACGCGAACCCAAGGACGATATTCTCAGCTTTGCCGATGTCGCAGACATCACCCATCCCGATGACATCGACCTTCTGGGCCTTGCCGAGCACCTGCTGGAAAGCGGTGAAACCCTGGTCGATGAGACCTTCCGGATGCGCCACGCCGACGGAAGCTGGATCTGGCTTCGCGCCCGTGGTGAAATCCAGTCGGAACCCGGCCGTGCCGAGCCGCACCTCATCGGTATCTGCATCGACATTACCGAGCAGCACGAGCTTGCCGAACAGAGCCGTATGGCAGATCTTCGCCTGCGTGATGCGATCGAGACAATCTCGGAAGCTTTCGTTCTGTGGAATGCCCGAAACGAGCTTGTGATCTGCAATTCCAACTATCAGTCGCTGCACAGCCTGCCGAATGCCGTGATCAAGCCTGGCACACCCTACAAGGACGTGATGGCAGCTGCCTCCAATGCCGAAGTAGCACCGCAACCGGTCACTCTTCGCCAGCGTGGCGGCGCTCCTGATGGCTCCTACGAAGCGCAACTGGAAGACGGTCGTTGGCTGCAGATTTCCGAGCGGCGCACCAAGGACGGCGGCTTCGTGTCTGTCGGGACCGACATTACGCCGCTCAAGAAACACGAAGAAAAACTGATCGACTCCGAAAAGCGGTTGAGGGCAACCGTTTCCGATCTCCAGAAGTCCCGCCAGACCCTTGAGGTTCAGGCCCGGCAGCTGGTGGAAATGGCAGAAAAGTACCAGGAAGAGAAAACCCGGGCGGAAGCCGCCAACAAGGCCAAGTCCGAATTCCTGGCCAATATTTCTCATGAACTGAGAACGCCGCTCAACGCCATCATCGGCTTCTCCGACATCATGACGCAGGAAATGTTCGGCCCCGTCGGCACCGACAGGTATTCCGACTACTGCAAGGATATCTATTCTTCCGGCACATACCTGCTGAACGTGATCAACGACATTCTCGACATGTCCAAGATCGAAGCCGGTCGCATGAGTATCGAGACCGAAACGGTCAATGCATCGGAATCGGCCGAAGATGCCAGCCGGATCGTCACGGGAGCTGCGACCGAGAAGAACATCACCGTCACCACCGATGTCGTTGAAAACGTCTCGGTGCACGCAGACAAGCGGGCGCTCAAACAGATCCTGCTAAACCTGCTGGCCAATGCGGTGAAGTTCACGCCGGACAATGGTACCGTCACGCTCAGGGCGCGGCCACGCGGAGACAAGCTGCATTTCGAAGTGATCGACACAGGCATCGGAATTTCAGAGCGCGATATAGAACGCCTCGCCCAACCCTTCGTGCAGGTGGAAAACCAGTTCACCAAGACCCACCAGGGCTCGGGCCTCGGACTAGCCATCGCCCGCTCGCTGGTTGAACTTCATGGCGGAGCGCTGGTAATCAAGTCGGAAGTGAAGAAAGGCACCACTGTCAGCTTCACCTTGCCGCTTGCGGACAAGGAAGCCGCCTGAAGGGCTTTACCCTCCAGGCGAGCCAGGTTGTCCGTAGCCCTAAAGCACAGCAGATCAGTCGTTACCGCTTGTTGTTGCCAGTTCGCTCAGGATGTCGAGCGAACGGCTCCACAGCAATGCGCCGCCTTCCTCCGGAAAAAACCGGCGGCTTGCATTGGGCAATCTGCCTGCGAGCGAAAGACCGAAGTCCGGTGAATGAACCGGGCTGCCATCCTTGCCGCCGTACCAGAGCGAGACCGGGCAGTCGATCATGCCAAGGTCGATACACCAGGGCCTGAGCGCTGCGACCGTATCAAGGACGTATCCTTTCGGTCCCTGCCTGAAGCCTTCCCGAAGGGCGTGCCTGTAGGCTGCGGCGAAAGGTTCGACGCCATATACCGACCTGTCTTCCGGTGAGCTCATCGACAGTACCAGGTCGTAGAAGCCATCCGGCTCGGCGAAGCCTTCAAGCATGGCAGAAAACCCTGCGGGATCTTCCTGTGCATGCCGGGTCATGTCCCTCACCTGATCCGGCAAACCATCAGCGAATTCCGGACGGTAGAGTTCATCCTGACCGGAGACGATCGCCAGGGAGCTTGCAGTCCCCGACGCTGCAGCGGCGAAAGCAAAGGGCGCTCCTTGCGAAAAGGCGACCACTGGGATGCTGACAAGGCCAAGGTTCGCAACAAGTTCGCCAACGTCACGCGCGACACTTGCCAGTGACTTGTCAGGATCGGGCGATGAAGCGCCGAGGCCCGGCCTGTCCGGTGCAATCAGTCGAAGGTTTAGCTTTTCGAGATGTTCCAGGCCAAAGCCAAGTGTGCCGGCCATGCCGGCGCCTGTCAGAAACAGAACCGGAGTGCCTGTCACCGGACCCCATTCAGACCAGGCAAACACACGGTTGCCGGCCAGCGCAATACGGTCGCTCCGGTCCGGACGACGGACCGTTTCGTCGAATGAATAAGTCATGAGGTTTCTCAGAGTATGGGAAAGGGTTCGCTCAAGAGAGCGCGAATGATTTGAAATCGGCCGCCGGCGCGGTCCTTCCCTATCCCAATGGAAACAGCTTGGCAATCCGGGTCAAGTGTTGACCGTTTCAACCTCGCCAATCAGCCGCACAAACGTCTCGCGCACCTTCACCTGAAGGTCTGCAAGCTCTGCTTCCAACCGGGTGAAGGTCGGACTGCCGGAGGCCTGAACCAGGAGATCCAGTACCCCGCGAGGTGCTTCTGCCGGCACGAACTTGCCGGAAAGAGCCAGCCGCAACACCTGGGTCAGACGGTGGTAAAGCCTGAGAGCTTCCAGCAACAGCCCTGCGTCGCCCAGGGTCAGGAAGCCGGCGTCGCGGGCCAGTTCCAAAGCTTGCTCCGTGCTTTGCGCCAGGATTTCCGGGTTTTCCTGAGCGTGTGCAAGCTGCAGAAACTGGGCAAGAAACTCGATATCGACCAGACCGCCGGCCACCTGTTTCAGATCCCAGACATCCTTGGTGCCTTTTTCCTTCTCGATCCGGGCACGCATGGTGCGGACATCGTCGGCCAGCTTCGTCAGATCACGCGTCTGCACCAACGTGCCGCAGATGCTGTCGACGATCTTCTGCTTGAACTCAGGCGTCGTGGAGGCAATCACCCGTCCGCGCGTCAGAGCCATATGCTCCCAGGTCCAGGCCTCTTTCTGCTGGTAGGCTATGAAGCCGTCCAGATTGGTCGCGAGCGGACCTGCATTGCCGGACGGACGAAGCCGGAAATCAACCTCATAAAGCGAGCCTTCGGCCGTCGGTGCGCTGAGGGCCGTGACCAGCCGCTGGGTCAGACGGGTGTAATACTGGGTGATCGCAAGAGGCCGCTTTCCATCAGACTGCTTGACGTCTTCCGGCGCTTCATAAAGCAGGATCAGGTCCAGATCGGAGGCTGCCGTCATTTCGCGCCCCCCAAGCTTGCCCATGGCCAGGACCGCGATATTGCCCCCCGGCACCGTGCCGTTGCTTTCGCCGACATGCACGATCACCTGCTTCAGGATCCGGTCGACGACAACTTCGGCCAGCCGTGCCAGTGCAAACCCTACCCGGTCGGCGGACAAGGTATCTGAAATCATCCGCAGACCGATCAGGAACTGCTGCTCCTGGGTAAATATCCGCGCCCTGTCCAGTGCTTCCTCATAAAAGCGGGCCTGAGACAGGGTTCTGTCGAGCCCGGCGCGGAACTCCTCGACGCTCGGCATGGCGCCGAAAAACGCCGGATCGAGGACTGCATCCAACACATGAACCCGCTTGGAGACCGTTTCGGCCATGCGTGGCGCAGCGCCCATGGTGGTTGCCAGCAACGTCAGGAGCTGTGGATTGGACCGCAGCAGCGAGAACAGCTGCACGCCCGCCGGCAGCTTGGCCAGAAAGTTGTCGAACGCCCGCAGGGCAGCGTCCGCATTGTCCGTGGCCGCCAGCGCACTGAGAAGCGCAGGATGCATTTCGGTCAGCCGCTCGCGCGCCTTGGTCGAACGGGTGCACGGATAGCGGCCGAAATGCCAGGCCTTGACGATCGCGGCAGCTTCCGCAGGCTGCTTGAAACCAAGACCGGCAAGCGTCTCCAGGGTCCCGGGATCGTGGTCATCGCCGGTAAAGACCAGATTGCCCAGTTCAGACGACAGTGCCGGTTCATCTTCGAACAGTTCGGCATAATGGTGCTGAACCGTTCGCAAGTGGTCGAGAAGTGCCGTTTCAAAGGCTGCAAGCGTGTCGTAGCCCATCAGCGCGGAAACCCGCTTCATGCCGTCTTCATCCTTCGGCAGAAGCTGGGTCTGCTCGTCGTTCAGCATCTGGATACGATGCTCGACATTGCGCAGGAACCGGTAAGCGGCGGCCATTTCGTCGCGTGTCTTGCCCTTGATCCAGTCTGCATCCACCAGCGCGTCCAGCATGTCGAGTGTGCGACGTCCGCGAAGGGCCGGATTGCGGCCACCCGCGATCAGCTGCTGGGTCTGGACGAAGAACTCCACTTCCCGGATACCGCCACGGCCGAGCTTGACGTTATGTCCGGCAACCGCAATGGCCCCGTGGCCCTTGTGCATATGGATCTGGCGCTTGATCGACTGCACGTCTGCAATGGCCGCAAAGTCCAGGTACTTGCGCCAGATGAACGGCACGATTTCATGCAGGAAGGATTCGCCGGCGGGAATGTCGCCCGCGCAGGGCCGCGCCTTGATCAGCGCCGCCCGTTCCCAGTTCTGCCCCAGGGATTCGTAATAGACCAGCGCAGCAGGCACCGACATGGCAAGCGGGGTCGCACCGGGATCGGGGCGCAGGCGAAGATCCGTACGAAAGACGTAACCGTCCGCGGTCCGGTCCTGCATGATCTTGACTAGGCGCCGCGTCAGCCGAACGAATTCCACCGGAGCTTCCGCTGTTCCCGCCATGGGCGCCTTGGCCGGGTCGTAAAGTACGATCAGATCGATATCGGACGAATAGTTCAGCTCATTTGCACCGTGCTTGCCCATGGCAAGGACGATGAGGCCGCTATCGACTTCCGGCTTCTCCAGGTCATGCGGTGCGAACTTGTTCAGACGGACCAGATCGCCGAGGCAGAACCTGATTGCCGCTGTCAGCGCGGCGTCGGCAAATCCGGCCAGGGCACCGGTAACGCGGTTCAGACCGATCGCACCGGAGATATCGGCGAGACCGAGCGTCAAGGCGAGATCGTGTTTGAAGTGGCGCAAGGTCCGCATGATACCGGCCTCGTCCTCCGCCCGCGCTTCTCGGGCGGCAGACAGCAGGTTTTCAAGACGGCTTTCCGGCGCTTCCTGCAGCAAGCGAAGGAGACGCGGAGGATCGGCAAGCATCAGATCGCGCAGATAGGGCGAGTTTCCAATGACTCCGATCAGGAAACCTTCCAGGTCCGGTTTTTCGTGCAGAAGAGCGTTGAGGGCCTCGCCGGCTTCGGCATGAGCCAGAAGATCTTTCAGGAACAGGGCTGCATGATCGGGATCCGGTGCCGTTGGGACCACCGCGATCCGGTCGGCCAGAACGCCCGCGCCACCGTCCTGGTCAGTTCCCTTCTCCCGTTTGCCCGGCTGTGCCGCCTTGTTCATGCCCGCTCCTGCTGCTGTCCGGTTTCACCGGCTTGAGATCGATCCGGGCGCTCAGCCCCGGGTCCTCATTCATGAAGCGCAAGTCTCCGCCATGCAAGCGGGCAACCGCCTTGACAAGACTCAATCCAAGGCCTGTTCCAGGTTCGGAACGGCTTTCCTCCAGCCGAACGAAACGTTCCTTCACCCGGTCCTGGTCCTTTTCCGGAATGCCGGGGCCATTGTCGGTGACGCTGAGGACGATGCGGCCGTCCTCCTCCCGCCCGCCAAGGCGAATAAGCAGGTCGCCAGTTTCAGGACGACCGTATTTCAGTGCATTCTCAATGAGATTCACCAGTACCTGGCTGATGAGGTCGCGATTACAGTCTGCCTTCAGCCCTTCGGGCAAATCGGTTTCAAGCTTGCCGCCCTCATCTTCAACCAACGGCTCGTAAAGTTCGGCAACCTCGGCAACCAGCTTGTTGAGATCGGTCGGCTCCATGACGGAGGCCGGTGCCATGGATTCAACACGCGCAATACGCAGCAGCGCGTTGAATATCCTCAGGAGCTGGTCGGATTCCTCCAGCGTCGCTTCCAGGGCGCTGCGGTAGCCCTCCTCCCCCTTCGCTTCCCGCAAGGCGTTTTCGATCCGGGTCTGCAGGCGCGTCAGAGGTGTCTTCAGGTCATGGGCGATGTTGTCTGTCACATCCTTCATCGACTGCATCAGCAGTTCGATCCGGTCGAGCATCGTGTTGAGATTGATCGCCAGGCGATCGAATTCGTCGTCATTGCCCGCAACGGGCAGACGGCCGGAGAGCTCGCCCTGCATGATCGTGCGACTGGTGGCGGAAATCTCGTCGATGCGCTTCATCACCCTGCGGCTGACAAACAGCCAGGTGATCGCGGCCATGACCACCACGACGACCAGCCACAGGCGCAAGGCGTTGGCCAGAAGGTTGGAGAACCGGAGCTGGTCGCCCAGGTCACGCCCAACCAGCAGACGGAAGCCGCCGCGAAGCTCAAACGTGCGCACCATGGCCTGCCGCTCTACGTCCTCTGCATCCTGGCCAAGGCGCGTGTAACGAACCCGGCGCAATCCACCATCGGCCTCTTCGAGAACGGTGGTCGGCAGGCGGGCAATATTCCCGACAAGCGCATTGCCGGCAAAATCGACGAGGAGATAAAGGCTGGCATCCGGGTGGCGGGAGCGCCTGTCGATGGTTTCGACAAGATCGCGAACACCGCCGCGCACATAGACGTCGGCAAGGGTTTTCAGTTCTGAATCGACGGATTGAACCACCTGCTCGGACATCAGGTTGTCCGTGTTGTCCGCAATATAGAACAGCAGCACACCGGACATCACCGTGAAGACGGCAATGTAGAGCAGCGACAGCTTGAAGGCTGTGGTTCTGGTAAACCTAGTGAGCCGCGTCACGGATCGTATATCCGGCACCCCGGATGGTGTGCAGAAGTGGTGTTTCGAAACCCTTGTCGATCTTGCCGCGCAGACGGGAGATATGAACGTCGATCACGTTGGTCTGCGGATCGAAGTGATATTCCCAGACGTTTTCGAGCAACATCGTACGGGTCACCACCTGACCGGCGTTCTGCATGAGATATTCCAGAAGGCGGAATTCACGCGGCTGCAGCGGGATTTCCGTTTCGCCGCGGCGGCACGAATGCGCCATCCGGTCCAGCGTCAGGTCGCCGACGGTATAGGTGGTCTCAATCTGGCTGGCTGACTTGGGGCGTCGTGCCAGTGCCTCTATGCGGGCTTGAAGTTCGGTAAAGGCGTAAGGCTTGGGCAGATAGTCATCGCCACCGGCCTTCAGGCCCTTGACGCGGTCATCGACCTGACCGAGCGCCGAGAGGATCAGCACCGGCGTGTGATTGCCTTCCCGGCGCAGGTCCTGAATGACCGAAAGGCCGTCCATCTTCGGCAGCATGCGGTCAACAATGAGGATGTCGTAGTCCCTGTCGAGGGCCATATCCAGCCCGGTCCGCCCATCGGCAGCCTGGTCGGCGGTGTGGCCCAGTTCACTCAAACCCTTGACGAGGTAGCTTGCAGCTTCCGGGTCGTCTTCAATGACAAGAATCCTCAACATCTCATCCTTTTAGCTTGAGTTGGCCCTAAAGAAAATGGCTGACGGCGGCGATGGATGTGAGAGTCGCCGCCGCCAGTCAGTCAGGGTTTAGCAGATAAACCCTTGGCAATGACCGGCCCGTCGGGGTTTGGGGGCAGAGGGCAGGCCGGTCTTGCCTCACAGGTCCGGTTCGGGGCAGAACCGGCCCCTGATCAGGCGAGGTTCATGGGCAGGGCCACGAACCGTGTCGTGTTGTTGCTTTCAACCCGGAAGAGAACCGCCTTGCGGCCATCCTTTTCCGCCTTGTCCAGCGCCTTCAGCACGTCGGACGGGCTGTTGACCTTCATGCCGGCCACTTCCAGGATCACGTCACCGGTGTTGAGGCGCTTTTCGGCTGCCGGGCTTTCCGGGTCGATTTCGGCAATAACCACGCCGTCACCTTCCAGGCCAGCTTCGGCTTTCGTCGTCAGGACCAGGCCGAGATCATCCAGGCTGGTCTTGCTTTCACCGGCTTCCGGCTGAACGGCTGCAACCTGTTCCTGATCCTGCAGGCGGCCCAGTGTCACGGTGACGTCCTCTTTCTGGCCGTCGCGCCAGACCGTGATGTCCACCTGGCTGTCGGGCTCGTAAGCCGCAATGATCTTGGACAGCTCGCGCGGGCCCTTCACTTCAGTGCCGTCAACGGCAAGGATGGTGTCGCCCGAGCGCAGGCCAGCCTTCTGTGCCGGGCTGTTTTCCTGCGCTTCCGCGACGATGGCGCCGCGGGCCTCTTCGAGGCCAAGGCTCTCCGCGATGTCATCCGTGACGTTCTGAATCTGAACGCCCAACCAGCCGCGAACGACGGTGCCGTCGTCCTTCAGCTCCATGATGACATCCTGCGCGGTCGAAGCCGGAATTGCGAAGGCGATACCAACGTTGCCACCGGACGGCGAGAAGATCGCCGCATTCACACCGATGACTTCGCCATGCATGTTGAAGGCCGGACCACCGGAGTTGCCACGGTTGACCGGAGCATCGATCTGGATGAAGTCGTCATAAGGGCCGGCGCCGATGTCGCGGCCACGTGCAGAGACGATACCAGCCGTGACGGAGCCGCCGAGACCGAACGGGTTACCGATAGCGACAGTCCATTCGCCGACCTGCGGTGCTTCCTTGGCGAAATCGACATAGGTGAACGTTTCGTCGCTTTCGACTTTCAGAAGGGCCAGATCCGTCCGTTTGTCGGCGCCGATGAGCTTGGCGTCATATTCCTTGCCGTCACGGTCGATCACGGTGAACTCGGTTCCGTTTTCGATCACGTGATGGTTGGTGACGAGGTATCCGTCATCAGAGATGAAGAAGCCGGAGCCCTGGGAAATGCCATACTGGCGCGGGGCACGGCGCTGATTTTGTTGCTGGTCACCGCCACCCTTGCCGCCGAACTCGCGGAAGAAGCGCTGGAACGGATGGCCATCAGGCAGGCCCTTGAAGAAGTCTTCGAAATTGTCGTTGCCGCCACCGAAGTTCATCATGCGCGGTTCTGCGGCCTGCTTGACCTGAACGCTGACAACCGCCGGGCTGACGGCAGTGACGACGTGGGAGAAGTCCAGCGGAGCCGCGGTATCGACACGGACAGCATCAGCCAGAGCCAACTGGCTCGGAACAATGGTCTGTGCCGTCAGAAGTCCGGCTGCGCCGAGCGCGACGACGCCTGCCAGCAGTTTGGCGCGACGGGAGCGCAGGGGAGAAACTGAGCGACTGTTTTGCATGTTGTCTTCCTCTTTCGAGATAAGGTTTGAAAACCATTTCCTGGACTGCTTGCGGGGAAAGCGCTCCAGGTTCGAAAGTGAAAGTAGGTGAACCAGTCTTACAGGCGCCTGTCGGCGGCATTACGGTTTTGTAAGGTTGGAAGAAATGGCAGAAAACGTGAGGAAAACCGCCACGACCGGAGCACAAGTGGCAACGGTTTTTTCCGTCCCGAACTGCACAGAAGTGAAAACCGAGTGCAGGAAGCAGGAAACAGCCGGCCAGCGACCCAGGCAGAGTGTTCTCTGCTTCGCGTTACGAGGGGTTCGATTCGCCTGTCAGGGGAAGACGACCGGTGTATCGCCCGGCTGCCATCGGTTCCATTTCGGCATCACGGATTGGAACCGGGGCGACACTTCGAAGGCTTCCAGCCAGGCTTTCAGCGACGTCCACTCCTGGCTGTCGAACCAGCTGCGATCCGAGTTGGCGAACTGACGAACGAACGGCAGGATCGCAAAGTCGGCCAGCGAGGCCTTGCCGCCGAAAAGCCAGGGCGTAGCGGCGAGACGGCTGTCCAGATGCCAAAGGAACTCCGCAGCACCGGCTTGCTCTGTTTCCCTGTCAGTGTCCGGATATCTCGTATCGTACTTGTAGCGATCCAGATGGCTTTTGAACGGGCCATCGCAAACGCCGATCAATTCCAGCATGGCATCGAGATCGCCTTTTTCCGGCTTCAGCCAGTTTTCCGGGTCGGACCGGTCAAGCGCCCAGAGCATGATCTCGAGGCTTTCATCGATCACCGTTTCACCGGTTTTCAGGCAGGGTACCGTTGCCGAGGGAGACGTTTCCAGAAATTCGGGTGCCTTGTCCTTCAGGACGATTTCCCGCAATTCGACCTGCTCGCCACTTGCGGCAATTGAGAGCCTTGCCCTGATGGCATAGGGGCAGCGGCGGAAAGAATAGAGGATCGGCATCAAGGTTGCGTTCATGCGCGTGGAATGACCCATCGGTGCCGGAAGGTCAACAGTGCCGAAATCACCTTATTGCAACAATGCACTTGGTGGTTTTCACAGGTTATAAAGGAAATTTGGCGAAACTTATGCCGATAGGGTACGGACATGAGCGACTCGCTTCTTAAGCTTGCCAGGGACAGTTCTTCAGAGAAAAAACACGAGCTTGCTGAGCACGTGACAGGCCTGCTTGTTGCCCGCGCAGACGACCCCGGCTCCGAAGAGACGCATCTTCTGAACAACATGCTCGAGGGCGTCTACGATTCCCTTGCTCACGACGCCAAGCGCAAGATGTCCGAACGTCTTGCAGATGTGCCGTCAATGTCCTCCAAGCTTGCCGCGGCAATGGCCAGCGACGACCTGCCTGTGGCCCAGGCAGTGCTGGAACGCTCCAAGTCGCTTCGCGAGGAAGATCTGCGCAAGATCGCGGAAACCAAGGACCAGGGTTACCTTCTGGCCCTCGCCAAGCGCGACCACGTCAGCAACGATATCAGCAATATCCTGATCAAGCGCGGCAGCAGGGATGTCAAACACACGCTGGCCGCCAACCTCGGCGCCGAGATCACCATGCCGGTGTTCGAAAGCCTGGTGAAGGACATGCCCAAGCAGCTTGGTGATCGCATCCGGCACTTGCGCAAGTCGAACGAGGAGCTGCTGGAAGATCTGTTCCGTGACGATGGTGAAGTCGCTGCCGGTGCGGAACTGGTGAAAAAGCAATCCAAGATCAGCCCGAAGGCGTGGCTGATGGGCATCCGTCTCGGCAAGACGACCCTGAACAAGGCGGTCTACCAGCTGGCCCAGGAACACAATCTTCTCGATGCAGTCGCCTTGCTCTCGTTCTTCTCCGGCCTCGACATGAAATATGTCCACAATCTCATGGTCCGGTTCGATTCCACCGGCATCGCCACTGTCTGCCGGGCCACCGGTATCGGCGCGATGGAATTCCAGGCCGTGTGCAAGGAACGATGCAAGCATCTGAAGTTTCCCGAAAGCACCGGCAGCAAGTGGCTGACGAACTACCACATGCTCGATGACACCGATGCCCGCCGACTTCTGGCGCTCATGAAAATCAGGCTGAAAGCAGCCAAACACGAGAAGGCTGCCTGATCGCCCCGACCCAAGTGCGAAAATCCGTTTCGCGACAGGGCGAAAATTGAGTTTCAAAATCCAAGTCAATTCCGGATTTTTCGCCTAGAACTTGTGCAATTGCATATTTTTCAGGCGACTTCATGCACATCGATCCCAAACCGACCTTCAGAACCGCGTTCGCCCCGGCGTTGCCTTGGCCGCAACCAACCGAAGCGTTTCTGGCCATGGCGGGCGGCGCTGTCGGTATCGGCGCATGCGCCCTGATGGTGTGGTTGATGCATGCATATGGCGGCCTGCCGCTGTTTCTGATGGCGCCTCTTGGTGCGTCTGCCGTACTGGTGTTTGCCGTACCAAACAGCCCGCTTGCACAGCCTTGGTCCGCAATTCTGGGAAACACCTTGTCGGCGGTGTGTGGTGTGGTGGCGCTTGCCTTGCTGCCGTTGGAAACCGCGCCGGTTCTGGCTGTCGCGCTTGCGTTTGCCGCAATGATGCTCGGCCGGGCTCTGCATCCGCCTGGCGGAGCTGTCGCCTTGCTGATTGGCTTGTCGCCTGAGCTTCTGACAGAAACAGGCGCGCTGATGATCGTCTTCAATACAGCCGTGATGACCAGTGTACTGGTGGCGTCCGGCCTGGTGTTTCATCGTTTCTCCGGTCGAAAATATCCGTTCCGGACAAGCCTTTCGCAAAGCGGGCCGCCACCAATGCGACGGCTTGGCCTGACCGAGGAAAATCTGTCGGATCTGCTGTCGAAATTTCACCAGTCGACCAACCTCGGTGCTGTCGATCTTGCCCGGCTTGTGGCCGCTGTCGAGGCAGAGTTGATACAGCCTCCCTTCGAAGGGGTAGCCTGTGCAGATGCGATCGCCCTGGAACACCTTCATGTTGCTCCAGACGCGTCTCTACAGGAAATCCTCAGCAAACTGCAGCAGTCCGAAACATCCAAAGTCGCAGTCGTGAATGCTGACGGCCATCTTGCCGGTCTCATCAACCAGCGCGACCTGCTACGCGTCCTGAGCAAAGGCTTCGGTGACGGATCGAACTTCGCCCCTCCCCTCGCTCGCGACCTCCTGCATGCTCCGGTGACGTCTTTCGACGGCACTCTGCCGCTTGGTGATGCCCTGCATGTGATGGTTCGCGATAATCTGGATCATGTTCCGGTATGCCAGGAGGGAGTGTTCGAAGGTTTTCTGACCCGTTCACTCCTGCTTGAGGCCCTGGTCTGGCCCGCAACGGACAGAAAGGCCGCCTGACGCGGTAAAAGCACAGGGACGCGAAGGGAATTTTCCTGAATGAGCCAAGATGACGAGCTGCCGGGAGACCCTGTCTGCTACGCCGACATGCTGGTGGGCGGATTTGTCGTAGATCAGGAAACCTTTCGCGATGTCAGCCGGTTCCGCAAATCTGAGCGCAGCCGTCTCTATGAAAAGCGGAAGGGACTGACCAGCACGGAGCGGGCGGTAAAGACCGCTGCGCTGATCGATCAGCTTCGCCCCGTCCTTGAAGCAGTCGACTATCAGAGGATCTCGCTCTACTGGCCAATCCGTGGAGAACCGGACCTTCGCCCCCTGATGCAGGAGCTTTGCAACTCGGGCAGGACAGTTCTTCTACCCGTCGTTCTCGAAAAGCAGACACCGCTGGTCTTTCGCCCGTGGCAGCCAGGCTGCAAGATGGTGCGAGGCCTCTGGAACATTCCCGTTCCCGAAGAAGGCCCATCGCAGGTGCCCGAGGTCGTGATCGCCCCCCTGGTTGGTGTCGACGCCCACTTTTACCGCCTCGGCAATGGTGGCGGCTACTACGACCGCACGCTGGCATCGCTGCCGGCCAAACCGCTGACCATCGGGATCGGGTTCGCGTTCTGCAGTCTCAACTCCATCTTTCCAATGCCCTGGGATGTGCCAATGGACAAGGTCGTTCTGGACACCGGGCCTTTGGAAGTTGAACCGGGAAAATGACACTTGCTTCAACCAGTAGTTACCTAATGCAAATCCGCGCAGGGTCTCCCAGAGACTTTATCGAATAAAGTAAACACGCTCGAGGCACGCATAAGCGCGCAAAATGTCAGCCTTATCCTGTAATTAATACGGATGGCGCGATAGATTTATCCTTTTTTTATCCTGCGCTTTAGACAGTTGTAAACTGTCTCTGCGGTAGTCCTGTTGCAAGAAAAACGGACAGCTAAAAGATGCTCAACGACCTTCTCAATCTCGCTCAGGAAAGCACCCCGGAAAAACGCCACCAACTGGTGGAACACGTTACCGAGCTTTTTGTGCGTGGCGCGAACAGCTACCAGACAGAAGAAATCGCCCTGTTCAACACGGTGCTGGAAAGCATGCTTCCCACCATGGAGCCTGAACAGAAGAAAGCGATATCCGAACAGCTGGCGCCGATAGACGACACTTCCAACAAGGTCGCCTATGAGCTTGCCCGAGAAGAGATCGACATCGCCAGGCCGATGCTGACGTCCTCCAATGCACTCAAGACCGAGGATATCCTGCGGCTGGCCAAGACCATGGGTCAGGGGCACCTGCTGGCGATCTCGAAACGCCAGCATCTTGAGGCCAATGTCACCGATGTCCTGCTGGAACGCGGCGAGAACCCGGTCAAGCAATCTGTTGCTGCAAACTCCGGCGCAGAGTTTTCCGAATGGGGCTCTCGCCTGCTGATCAAGCTGGCGGAAAAGGACGAGAAAATCCGCGACGCCATGATGGAGCGCGCGGACATTACCGAGTCGGACTACGACAAACTGATCAACCAGATGCCTGAGGCTCAGCAGGCGAAGATCCGCCAGCTGCGCAAGGAAAACGAAACCCTGATCCAGGATCTCTTCCACAAGGCCAGCAAGGTTGTTGCCAGTTCGAAGCTGGAACGCAAGGCGACCCGTATCAATGCGAAGGTCACCTTGAAGGAAATTCGGGCCGGGCAACGTTCGCTCAGCAAGGCGATCACGCAGCTGTCGCTGTCGAACAACCTGTTCGACATCTGCTTCCTGCTGGCGGAAATGGCCGGGCTGGAGCAGAAATACGTCACCAATGTCATGGTGCGCTACGATTCCACCGGTGTGGCGGTTCTTTGCCGTGCCATGGGAGTGGAAAACGCGGACTACAATGCGCTGTGCAAGGCCCGGGCGATGCACAACAAGCAGCCGCAGTCGACGGCGGAAAACTGGGCGAACGACTACCAGTCGCTGTCAGACCGTGACGCGCGCCGTCTGCTGTCCTTCATGAAGATCCGTCTGCAGACCCTGGAAGGCCAGGCGGCCTGAGGCCGCCTCTCCGCTTCCCGTCAGATCACGCCTCTGCTTTGTCGGGCGACACATCCCGCGTCACCACCGCAGCGCCCGCTTCCAGGGTGCGATGAACAGGACATTTGTCGGCGATCTCCAGAAGCCGGGTTCGCGTTGCTTCGTCAAGGTTGCCTTCCAGCGTGATCAAGCGCTCGAACCGGTCGATCTTGCCGTTCCGCGACTTCACGCTTTCCGAACACTCTTCACAATCGGCCGCGTGCACCTTGCCGTGCAGAACACGAGTGCCGATCCGTTCGATATCCAGCCCCTTGCGTTCAGCATACATGCGCAACGTCATGACCGTGCAGGCCCCGAGTGCGGCGGACAGATATCCATAGGGCGACGGGCCGCTGTCGAACCCACCGACATCCTTGGGTTCGTCGGCAATCATCCGGTGTACGCCGCTCGTGACCATGACCTGAAACTTGCCCTGGCCGGTCTCCACCACCTCAACACCATCCTTTGCTTCGTCGCCGGCCTGTTCCGCTACCGGATCGAGATAACGCCCGACCCAACCGGCAATCACACGTGCCGCATAGGCCGCGTCCTGGCTCTTTGAAAGAAGATGGTCGGCCGTATCGAGCGACACGAAGCTCTTGGGATGCTTTGCGGCAACGAAAATGCTGGTGGCGTTGTCAATACCGACAACCTCGTCAAGCGGGGCATGCATCACGAGAAGCGCCTTGCCGAGACCCGCGACCTTGTCACGAACCGACTGGGCTTCCAGATCGTCCAGGAACTCCTTGCGAATGGTAAAGTTGCGGCCTTCGAGAGAAACCTCTCCTTCGCCCTGCTTGCGGATCGTCTCTTCCACCCCCTTGAAGCTTCGGATCACGTGATCCGCGTCGGAGGGAGCGCCGATCGTCACGACGGCCCGCACTTCGGGAATGTCGGCAGCAACGGACAGAACTGCGGACCCGCCGAGCGAATGGCCGATCAGGAGCTGTGGAGCCTGATAGTTGCGGCGCAGATAATCTGCTGCCCGCTTCAGGTCTTCGATGTTGGAGGAAAATCCGGTTGAGGCGAAATCGCCGCCGCTGCCGCCGAGGCCGGTGAAATCGAACCGGAGCACGGCAATCCCCTCTTGTGAGAGCGCACTGGCAACGTGGCGGGCGGCAGCGATATCCTTGGAGCAGGTAAAGCAGTGCGCGAACAGGGCGAAAGCCCTGATCTTGCCAGACGGCAGATCCAGACGGGCCGCCAGACTTGCGTCGTGCGCGCCGTCAAATTCCAGTTTCAGCGGATGCTGTCCCATTCTTCTGCCTCCTTGCGGTCACTCGGCCACAGGTAAGCACACCTGCCCGTCATGCAAGTCACGCATTGGTGTGAACACAGTGACCGCAGATCTTGAACGGTATGCAGCTGGTGAGACCGAAAACGAACGGCCGGAAGTGTCAGTCGGCCTTGTCCAGCAGCGCCTGCAGCCTACGCTCCTCTTCCGCGGTCAGCTTGGGAGCGGAGACATCGTTGGCAGTGGCGCGATTGCGAGCACGCTTGCGCAGGGCTGCAACAATAGCAATCAGCCCCGCAATCAGGGCAACGGGGCCCGCGGCCCACAGAACGATTGTGTGCCAGGCGAAACGGGGCTTCAGCAGCACGAATTCGCCATAGCGGGACACAAGGTAATCGATCACCTGCTCGTCACTGTCGCCGGCGACCAGTCGCTCGCGTACCAGGACGCGCAGATCCTTGGCCAGCGGCGCGTCGCTGTCATCGATGGACTGGTTCTGACAGACCATGCAGCGCAGTCCAGCTGACAGTGCGCGCGCACGGCCTTCCAGTACCGGATCGTCCAGAACTTCGTCGGGCGCAACGGCAAGAGCCGGTACGGCAAGCAGGCTCACACAGAGCAGCAGGGCAAGGAATAGACGCTGTATCATCCGGTCACTCCGCCGCTGCCACACTTTGCTGACGTTTGCGGGCCGGTTTCGGAGCCCCCACGCGCAGCCGCCTATCGGCAATGGAGAACACCGCACCGAGGGACATGATCACACAGCCAATCCAGATCAGGGTGATCAGCGGCTTGAAATAGACGCGCACGTCGACAGCGCCATCGCCGCGCCCTTCACCGAGCGAGAGATAGACCTGCGAAAACCCTGTCGTATAGATACCGGCTTCCGTTGTCGGCATCTGGCGCGCCGTGTAAATGCGCTTGGAGGGGTCAAGCTCGGCCACCAGGGTTCCGCCCTGACGGATGGAGAAGTGACCGACTTCTTCAGTGTAGTTCGGACCGCGGCGCGGTGCGGCGCCTTCGAAGGTCATCTGGTACCCGGCAAGTTCGACAACATCGCCCGGACGCATTGTGAGGACACGTTCTTCCTGAAACGCGGAAGCCGTGACAATGCCGAGCACAGTAAGGCCGATGCCGAAATGGGCAGTGGCCGTTCCCCAGGCAGATCCCGGCAGGCCAACAAGACGGGCAAACCCACGCTTGAAGCCTATTTCGAAGAATTTGACACGGGTCACGATTTCGGAAATTGCACCCGCCATGACCCAGACCGCCAGCCCGACACCAAGCGGCGCCAGCACCTTGTCCATGCCCCAGGCCCAGTAAGTGACCAGTGTCAGCAACAGGGCAAGACCGAAAGCCGCATAAAGCCGCTGGCAGGCCGCCCCAAGATCAGCCCGTTTCCAGGACAGGATCGGACCGAAAGGCACTGCCAGGAGCAGCGGCACCATCAGGGGACCGAACGTCAGGTTGAAGAACGGCGCACCGACTGAAATCTTCTCGCCAGTGACGGCATCAAGCACCAGCGGATAGAGCGTGCCGACAAAGACGGCTGCACAGGCAGCGGTCAGGAACAGGTTGTTCAGCACCAGACCGCCTTCCCGGCTGATGGGGGCGAACAGCCCTCCCTGCTTCAACATCGGTGCACGCCAGGCGTAAAGGCTGAGCGATCCGCCGATGAAGATGCACAGAAGGCCGAGAATGAAGACGCCGCGGGCCGGGTCGGTGGCAAAGGCATGAACCGAAGTCAGGACGCCTGAACGCACCAGGAAGGTGCCGAGAAGCGACAGGGAAAAGGTGAAGATCGCCAGCAGTACCGTCCAGACCTTCAGCGCCTCGCGCTTTTCCATGACGATTGCCGAGTGCAGCAGAGCCGTGCCCGCAAGCCAGGGCATGAAGCTGGCATTTTCGACCGGATCCCAGAACCACCAGCCACCCCAGCCAAGTTCGTAGTATGCCCAGTAGGAGCCCATCGCGATGCCGAGCGTGAGAAAGCACCAGGCAAGCAGTGTCCAGGGCCGCACCCATCGTGCCCAGGCCGCATCGATACGGCCGAGGATAAGTGCAGCCACCGCAAAGGAGAAGGTGATGGAGAAGCCGACATACCCTACGTAAAGCAGAGGCGGGTGAATGGCGAGGCCGATGTCCTGCAGGATCGGGTTCAGGTCAGACCCTTCCAGCGGAGGATTTGCAATCCGGGTAAAAGGGTTGGACGTTGCCAGCAGGAACAGGACAAAACCTGCGGTAACCCAGCCCTGGACGGACAATGTCACCGCTCTCAGGTCGGCCGGCAGGTTGCCCCCGAAGACGCCAACAAGAGCCCCGAAGAAAACCAGGATCAGAACCCACAGAAGCATCGAGCCTTCGTGGTTTCCCCATACGCCGGTGAACTTGTAGAGCAGGGGTTTTGCCGAATGGCTGTTCTCGACAACGTTCAGCACCGAGAAATCGGAATTGAGATAAGCACCCGTCAGCACCACAAAGGACAGAAGGACCAGGAGAAAGAGCATCACCGAAACCGGCGGCGCCACCGCCATCAGGCGTTCATCCTTCTGGAGCGCCCCCCAGATCGGCAGAACGGATTGGACAAGTGTCAGCGCGAAGGCCAGCACAAGTGCGTAGTGTCCGAATTCGACAATCATGTCCGTTCCTCTTCCTCACCGGCACTGCGAACAATCAGTTCGCGTTGCCCTCTTCACCTTGCCAGTGTCCCTGCGCCTTCAGCGCTTCGGCCACTTCCTTGGGAATGTAGTTCTCATCGTGCTTGGCCAGCACACTGTCCGCAACGAAAACTCCGTCCGAACCGACGACCCCCTCGGTCACCACGCCCTGCCCTTCCCGGAACAGATCCGGCAGGATGCCCTTGTAGGTGACGGCAACCGTATTGGCCGTGTCGGTTACACGGAAGCTGACTTCGGCATTGTCGGAGCGCACGACCGAGCCTTCCTCGACCAGGCCACCGAGCCGGATCCGCTGCCCGGGTGCAACGCCGTTCTGGGTGATTTCGGTCGGGCTCTGGAAAAACACGATCTCGCTTCTCAGCGCGATCAAAATCAGCGTCAGGGCAATGGCCAGAACCGCGCCAGCCGAACCGATAAGGGTCAATCGTCTTTGTTTGCGTGTCATCAGCGAAGCGTCCGATTTTCAATTCCCCGGCGCAACTGCGCCGCCTGCGGCAGGTCTGCCGCTCAACCGTCAGTTAGACCAAGCTGGCTGGCAGCGTCCTTGATCATGGACAAGTCCTCCGGCTTGTCCGCATATGCCGACAGCGCCTCCTCAAGAGCCTTTTCCGCATCCTGTTTCTTACCCAGAACCATATAGGCACGGATCAGCCGGTTCCACTCATCCACCGACCCGCCTTCCGTGGACAGCCGCTCGGCAAGGCCGGCAACCATGCCGGCGATCATGGCCTGACGGTCATCCGCGGCCATTTCGCTGGCCGCAGCAACCTCCTCCTGGGACGGTCCCGGCAAACTGTTGCCGACCAGTGCGCCGCCTGTCAGCCGGGCCATTTCCTGACGTGCAGCCCCAACCCAGGCTGCGGTCTCATCAGCGCCCTGAAGGAGAGCCTGCCAAGCAGCAATCGCGTCTTCCTTGCGGCCTTCCTGGCCAAGCGCCAGTGCGAGAAAGAATCGTGGCTTTACGGCTGCGGGATCCAGCGACACGGCCTGCTCGAAAGCGGCGCGGGCATCGGCTGTTACCAGACCCTGGTTTGCAATCGTCAGGGCTTCCCCCATATCGGTGAGCCAGGCCTGGTTCGGCCCGAGAATGCGGATTGCGTTGGAATAGGCTTTCGCAGACGCCTGAGGCTGACCGAGCGACAGGTAGACCGGAGCAATGACTGCCCAGCCTTGTCCATCTTCCGGATTTTCCGCCAGATGACGTTCAACACGGGCAACCAGCAGATCGACGGATTGTTCTTCCGCCGGTGCGCTCAGACGGCTGAGCAACGGCTGGTCGGGAAGATCGGGAGAGCCAAGGACAAGATAAAGTCCGAAAGCTGAGGCTGGCACCGCCAGCAGGGCCAACCCCTGCGCAAGCTTGAAGCTTCCCCCCTTGGAGCCGTCCTGTTTTTTGCTGTCGCCCCTGTCGTGGGCTGCAAGCAGACGGCGCGCGATTTCCGTTCGCGCTGCCTCGGCTGCTTCGGCGTCTATCAGGCCCCGTTCGAGTTCCGTCTCGATCGCCGCAAGCTGCTCGCGATAAACCGCTTCGTCCGCACGCGCCGGTGCATCCTCCTGATGGCGCCGTGTGCGCGATAGGGGAATAAGTACCGACAATGTCGCAACCCCGGTCAACAGGGCAATCAGGATCCAGAACACCATGGCCGCACTATAGACAATTCAATGCGGACAAAAGCAAGGTGGCTGGGATGTGACCGGCGGTCGCGGCGCAAACAAATCGGTGAATGAGGCCAGACCTTCAAAACCATTGCGGCAACCGGCTTTGCAATGCGCCGACTTCGAAGGCCTAGCGGGAACCGTCAGCGCCGGCCAAGAGCATTGGCAACCAGTTTGCGTTCCGGACTGGGGCCGGAACTGGCATCGGCCGCGTTCTTGCTCGCTTTTGCATAGGCGGATTGCCGGCTGCGGCGCAGCTGCGCGGCGTAATCCGTGCCGAAATAGATCTCCGACAGCATGATGGCGACGTCGGCTGCCGCAATCTGTGCCTCCAGCGCAGGTCCCTTGGATTTGCCAAGATCGGTGATCAGAGAACGGGTCAGGATTTCAAGCGTCTGTTCGACTGCCTGGCGTGTACTTTTGCCGATCTCGTTGACGGCGAAAGTCTCGGAGGCGTTCCGAACCATAGCGACCACGCGCAACGTACGTACGGCGTCATCAATCGCGATCTGGTCGATCTGCAGCTTGCCGTCCTTGTCGAACTTCGGCACCTGCAGGGCGCGCCGCACACTGCTGTGGGCGCTGTTCAGTTCCCGGGTGACGACACTGGAGATGCTGCGTTTGGTTTCCGCCAGACGTTTGTGCCACCTGCCGGTGACCGAGAGATCCATGTCACGTTCAACGCCGCGGACCAGCAAGTGGTACTCCGACAGCGCCTGAGAAAAGGCCACCGGGTCCGGATTGTTGTTGCGATGTTCGAACGCCAGGATCTGCAGGCGTTCGGCCTCGCTCATGACCACATCAACAAATGGTGCGAACTGCGAACGAGCAATCGCCTTGGGGTCAGGGTCGCCTGCCAGACGTCCGGCGAAGGCACACAAGGCCGAAGGCATGTCCGAGCGGTCCACCAGCGCGGCGGCGATCACCGGAACATGGTCGGGAAATCGTGCGGTGCATTTGTCGACGAGACGCAGCACATCCGTGTCCTGCTTCAACCGATGCTCGTTGATGCGATCCGGTATGTTCTGCAGGAACGGCACCAGCCAACGTTCTGCCGCAAAGATCTTCTGGATGTCCCTGACTTCGGAGATACCACGTTCGCCGCCAAGTTCGATTGCCATTCGGCGCTTGTCTTTGTCGGACGTTTCCGCGCGGCGCAGCATGTCGCCGATGGCGTCCACGGCACGCGAGCGCAGCGCCTGCACCAGGGCATCCACACGCTCACCACTAACGGCAGAATTTCCGGCCTGTTCCAGCACAAGGCGAATGTCGGCAGCCATGACATCACGACCGAGCCAGTTCCAGACACGGTCGAGAATGCCCCGCTGGATTCGGCCCTCCTGCCGCTGTGGCAGCATTTCGTTGATCAGAAAATCATCCAGCGGTGTGAAGAACATCCGCTGGATCTGATTGCGTCGCTGAGCGCCACCCGGCATGCTCGGTGCAACCGGCTGCGGTTTGCGAATGAGTGCCACGGCTGCGGCAAGAACAAGCTGGATATGCGGATCAGCGTGTTTTTGAACCTTGGCGCGTTCCAAATTGCGGACCAGAGCCTCAACCGCCTTGGGGCTCAGACTACGCAAGTAGGTTTTGATTTTGGTTTCAAGCTGGTCCGAATATGTCATTCACAGCGTCAACATCGCGATCCTAGTTACCGCGAGTTTAACGTTAGAAGACTTAAGCAAGTGTTGAGAATAAATACCGGGAACTTAAAGGGCTTCGGACAGCATCACCAGGACACTGTCTCCCTTTGAACCTTTTTCGCGCCGGCTGGTTCAGCCGATCACCTGCCAGGCACCCTGGTCGGTTTCACACGCCGTGCCGCGCGCCTGCAAGGTGCGTCCCTGGAGAACCATCTCGTGCGTAAACTCGCGGCAGCTGGTCTCGTTGACGAAATAGACCGGTCCGGGACGGACTTGACCACTGCGGCCGGTACGCTCGTTCTGCCAGGCAACCGAAACCCCAAGGCCCCGCGCGCGCAACGCCCTGCTCTGGGCATCTTCGGCTGCCTTGCGGTCAGACGGTTCAAGCGCGTCCCCGAACTCGTTGTTCACCAGCACCGAAATGGCCGTATTCGCTTCCGAGCCGGAAACATTCGCATTCGGGTCACCGAAAAAGGACCCCCAAGTGTTGCTGTCTCTCGACCCGGACGTCATGGAGCAACCTGCCAAAGTAAAGGCAAGAGCAAGACACGAGGCACCGCGAAGACGCATTCTTGAAAGCTCCAAGTTCTTCGAATTTCAACCAGAAGCAGCTGAAATCCGATTGCTGACCATTTTCCAAAGGCTAGCGCAAAACGACTGCACTAGAAGGCGTGAAACCGGCGCAAACCGGTCGATGAATCAGTGTTATTTTCAATTTGTGGCCGAACTTGGCCACAACCGTGTCTTTGTTTCCGCTATTTGCATCACATCCTATCACAGTCCCGCAAGGGCGGCCCAAGCGAACGTTTGGCAAATCCCCTATTCCTTGCTGAGCGCCGGCAGCACCAGACGTGCCTTCAGGCCTCCGAGCGAGGAACTTTCAAGATCGAAGGTGCCACCGTAAAGGGCGGCGAGATCTGCCACGATCGACAGGCCAAGACCTGTTCCCGGCACGGTTTCATCCAGACGCCGACCACGCTTGATGGCTTCGGCGCGCTGTTCAGGCGTCAGTCCGGGACCATCATCCTCGACCGTGATCGTGAACATGTCCCGGTTCGTGGCCGGATCGTTCAAAGGAGCCACCTGCACCCGCACCTTCGAACCTGCCCATTTGCAGGCATTGTCGATCAGGTTGCCGCTCATTTCTTCCAGGTCCTGGCTTTCGCCTCGAAAGCGGATCTGACCGGACTGCGCGAAACCGACATCAACGCCTTTGTCCTGATAGATCTTGCCCATGGCCCGGATCAGACGGGCAAGAACCGGCTCGGTCTCGCATGAAACACCGATCACCCGCCGCTGCGCCGCCATGCGGGCCCGCTCCAGATGATGCTGGATCTGGGTCGACATGATCGATGCCTGTTCGAACACCTTGTCCGCCAAGGGGCCGCCGGACGCCCTTGCCTCGTTTGAAATGACCGACAGCGGGGTCTTCAGACCGTGCGCAAGGTTGCCGACGTGGGTGCGTGCCCGCTCGACGATTTCCTTGTTCGACACGATGAGCGCGTTGAGTTCCACCGCCAGCGGCGCGATCTCGCGCGGCAGAGCCTCGTCAATGCGTTCGGCTTCACCCTGTCGCACGGCCGAAAGCGACGCACGCAGGCGCGCAAGTGGCCGCAAGCCGAATTTCACCTGCAGGAAGATCGCCAGAATCAGCCCGAGCCCGACAATGCAAAGCGTGATGGCCACAAGCCGCGCGAACTCGAAGATATCCGCCCAGAACCCTGCCGTTGCAGCGCCGACGGCAATTACATAGGCCGCGTCTTCAACGGTAATTCTCTGCTGGAGCACGCGGATTTCGTCACCGGTCGGCCCGACGATGAACCCGGCATTGGCGTCGTCCTGCCCGATCGGCGGCGTATTCAACGGATCTCCCACCAGCGACTCCGATGCATAGAGGATCGACGGGCTGTCGGCGCGTCGAACCGTCCAGTACCAGCCGGACAGTGGCAGGGAGAACCGGGGATCGCCGCGGTAGGTCGGCGCAGTCAGGGTTGCGGTTGCCTGGTCAGCACTGACATCTGCATTGGTTGCCAGCATCTCGGCAATCAGTGCCTTGATATGAACCTCGAGCTGGGCGTCAAAAGCCCGTTCACTCGCTCTTTCATAAAGGCTCACCAGGAACACCCCGGCGATGGCGAGCGCGATGGTGGACCATACAGCCGCCACGAACACCAGACGTGCGGCAAGCGACCGCTGAGGCCGATTCACGGGCCGGCCGTCCCCGTTGGCAGAGGTCTCAGGTGTCACTCGCCGCTCCCAGGCGGTATCCGAGCCCTCGGATGGTTTCGATCATGTCCGAGCCGATTTTCTTGCGCAGACGGCCGACGAAGACTTCCACCGTGTTGGAATCACGATCGAAATCCTGATCGTAGAGATGTTCGGTCAATTCAGTCCGGGAGATCACCTTGCCCTGGTGATGCAGCAGATAGGACAGCAGCCTGTATTCATGCGAAGTCAGCTTGACCGCGCTGCCGTCCACGGTTACCCGGCCGGATCTCAGATCCAGCCGCACTGCACCGCAAGTGAGTTCGTTGGAGGCATGCCCGGCAGCCCGGCGCACAAGCGCACGCACACGGGCAAGCACTTCCTCCATGTGGAAAGGCTTTGCAACATAATCATCGGCACCGGCGTCGATCCCCGCAACCTTGTCCGACCAGCGGTCGCGCGCAGTCAGGATGAGAACCGGCATGGTGCGCCCGTCGCGGCGCCAGTTTTCCAGAACGGACAGTCCGTCGAGGGACGGCAGGCCGAGGTCAAGCACCACGGCGTCATATGGCTCGGTGTCGCCGAGAAAATGCCCGTCCTCGCCGTCCGTCGCACTGTCGACCACATAGCCGGCCTCTTCCAGGGCGGCCACCAGCTGGCGGTTCAGATCGGTATCGTCTTCGACAACAAGAATGCGCATGAAATTCAACTTTATGACTGAAGGAGTCGGAACCAGATCAACCAACCGAAAGCCGGCAGGAAGATGTCGCTTCTAGCAATTACCTGTTGGCGTTGACTGTGACAGTTGTCACCTTGCCACCCTTTAGGACCGACAACAGATAGACGTATCCCCCACCCTGCTGGCAAAGCTGGGCCTTGACGATTTCACCGCCTGCCTGCCCTGCAACCGCCCCAAGCGGGGCGGCCTTGCCGCTGGCCACGGCTTCACGGGCCTGCGACTGGGACAAACAAGCGGCTTGCGCCGGCGCAATGACGGCGAATGTCAGGATCAAAAGGGCAAATATCTGTTTCACGTGTCCGATTCCGGTCTGCTCACGAGGTCATGCGCAAGGTGTAATCAATTTCACCTGAACGCAAGCTGAACCGGTTGTTTGGATTTCTTCAGCAGCCCTTCTTGCGGCGGCGTCCTTCGGCCGCCTTGTCAGCCCAGCGCCACTTCGTCCGTCTGCAGGTCGTCGTAACGGCCCTTGAACTGCTCGAACACCTGCAGCGTCCGCCGGGCGATCCCTGTCCAGCCGAACACGCGGCGTGCGAAGCGAGCGCCCTCCACCGAGAGGGTTTCGCGCATCCAGGAGTATTGCATCGGCATGTTCAGCATGGCCGCAAACTCTTCTGGTCGCTTGGGATCGGCCACCAGCGCATGTCGGCCAAATTCGATCTGGTCGAAAAGGCCGCCGTGAATCGTCACCACAGTCGGCGTTCCGCAGGCCATCGCTTCCACGGCGGTCATGCCGAAAGGCTCATAGCGCGAGGGAAGCGCGAAGATGCCCGGACCACGATAGAAATCGGCCAGATCTTCATCCGCGACATACCCACGCCAGCTGATGGCATCGGACACGCCCAGGGAAGAAGCGACTTCCTTCCATTGCGCGAGCAGCGCCTTGTCGCTGTCCGAATTGGCACCGGCGGCAAGCACAAGGCGTGCGTCGGGCTGCAGTTTCAGGAGGCTCGGCAAGGCTTCGATGATCAGGTCATAGCCCTTGTTTTCCGCTGCCCTGCCAACGACGTAGATATCCGTTTCCTTGAAATCGTGCTTCCGGCGCGCTTCCGCGACCACATCCGGTGTTGCGGGCGTAAACCGGCCTTCGTCGATGCCCGGCGGGATCATGGTGATATGCTCACGCGGCAGCTGGTATTGCTCGACGATCAGGTCGGTTTGCTGCTCGGTCGTCGCGATGATGTGGTCGCAGTTGCGGTAAAGAACGAATTCCTTCTGGATCCGCTCCTTGAAGCGGTACCCGGCCATCTCTTCTTCACCTGCTCCCACCATGTCGTGTTCTTTCCACCAACCGAGGGAGTGCGGCGTGTGGATGTGCGGAACCTGCAGCTCCTCGGCAATTTTCTGGCCGGCGACGCCTGCATCCCAGTAATGAGAGTTGATCACGTCATAATGCAACTTGCGATGACGGATCATCGCCAGCGCATTGGTGACGAAGTCACCGTACCAGTCGTGCATGTCCTCCTTCCGGATGAAATCGGATCCTCCGAAAGGAACGCGCACGACGCGCAGGTTTTCATTGATGATATCCTCGGCCGGCTGGTCTTCGAACTGGCGCGTCATGACATCGACCCTGTAGCCGAGCCGCGCGAACCGTTTTGCCAGCTCCAGTACGAAGACCACCTGGCCGCCCGTATCCGGTTTACCCAGTTCCGGCGATCCGGCCACGTAACCGTGCAGCGAGATCATCAGAAGGGAACCGATATTGTGCTTGTTCATGTTTCGTTACCTTGTTCGTGTGTCTTGATCTCCATCTACCCAGGCGTTCTTTTGCTCTTTTTGCTCATCGGCCCGCCGACGTTGCAGCAGGCAGCAGCCTCTCGAAAGGCCGGATCAGACTGCCGATTGCGGCAGCAGGCCCATTACCGTCAGCCCTTCCAGCACGCCGGCCGCATGGTGGGCGGATGCCAGATAGGTCTTGTGCCGCGGCAGGGTTGATAGAAGTTCCTGGCGGGCATTGCCGACCGCGATTGCCTTGCCCGCTGCTTCGAACAGCGCAAGGTCATTACCGGAATCACCGGCAGCGATCGTTCGCTCCATCGGAATGCCAAGATGGCTTGCCAGATGGCGCATGGCAGTGTCCTTGCCTGCGCCGGGGGCGAGAATGTCCAGGTCACTGGTCCCTGAATAGATGTGCCTGAACGGGATGCCATCGTCCCGGAGTGCGGCAAGAATTGCGTCCACGCCGTCTTTTCCCGGAACGGCGAAGCTCGCCTTTCCGTCCGTCTGGAACTTGTCGTCGTGCGCATCATACCCCAGTTTCCGGACGATTTTGCGAACTTCCTCGTCAGGCCAGTCGATAAACCGGCTTTGCCAGCTTTCCAGAAAGAAACGGTCCAGACGGATTTCGGTTCCCAAACCGGTGATAATCGCGTCCGGTTCGAAGCCTTCGGGGAAGTAATCGGCAAGGGTCTGGTCGACACTGGCGGCCGGTCGGCTGGAGTTTAGAGCCAGTTTCAGGTGCGACTTGGCGTTCTTCAACTGATGCCAAAGTCGCTCCAGATCGGTCCGGTTACCGGTCAGGGTGTCATCGATGTCGCTGACCAGAAGCCAGGTATCACTCTTGCCCGTCTCGCCGGTCACCGGCCCTCCCCTTCCTGATCGGGCGCCCTGTGCGTGACGGAATATGCCGGTTCGACCGTGTGCTCCGTTACCGGACGGCTCAATGTTTCAACCACAAGGTCCTTCAGGCAGACGGCCGCGCTTTCCGTGTAGAAGCCGATACCGCCTTCGATGAAACTGTCGTCAACCAGCGACAGCACCACATAGCCGTCGATGGAAAACTCGAAGTATAGGCCGTGCGCCACAACCTCGATCTGCCAGGGGCCATGATCGCTGCCCCTGAAATGCGCTTCCTGAAGCGGCTCGTAGCGGAAGGCATGTTCGAATTCAGGTGTCGGGTTTGCCCCCCAAGCCCGCATCTGGGCAATGCCGTTGACGAGATCCAGAGACAGGTAATAACCGTCACCCTCGTCGTTCATCCTCAGCACAAGACCGGTTTTGCCCAGTCCCTCCAGCATCAGCTGTGCCTTGAGGCGGAAATCCTCATGCTTGCCCGGCAGCATGAAAGCTTCGTACCCGCTCTTGCAGCTCAGATGCAGCCCGTCGGGCCGATCGATCGCCGACGCGTGTGTGTTGGAATACAGTGCCTTGCACTGGTAGGACGCAGTCACGACCTGGCGATGCGTCACCAGATCGTTGAAGTCCGAATTCGATTTCAGCTTGAGCCTGCCGGCACTGTCGGTCACCAATTCCTTCGGCGGCGGCAACAGCTTCTTCACGACCTCGCGCCCGTAGACGTATTCCGTCTTGGAAAAGAAATTGAACAGAAGCAATCGGTCGCTGGTCCGGCAAATACGGCCTGCATAATTGCCCGTCGGCAGGATCACGTTGTCGAAGAAGTTCTGGTATGGCCCCTCAATCGTCTCCGCGTACCAGTAGTGGATCTTGGTGTCTTCGCGGATCGATCCCATCAGGTAATAGCGGCCGTCGAGACGAAACAGGTTCGGCACCTCGACGTCGTCATAAAGACCGGGCCGATAAAGAGGTGGCTCGAATGTGAATTTGTCCGGTTTGGTCTCGCGAGCGAGCCCGACGCAGCCGCGCCGTATGACCGGCCCTTCCTTGACACGGGCAGAGGCCAGCAGCAGGCGTTCGCCTGTGTCTTCATCGACGTAGAAAAACGGATCGCGGAAACTGACCCACTTCCGGCCTTCGTCTACAGTGCTCTCGTAAAGCGGGCCTGGCACCTGCAGGGGATAATTGCCGTGATTGCAGCGCTCCCAGGTGTAGAGATCCTTGGACCGCGCCAGCCCGACCCGCTGCACCCTGCCATATTCCGCCCGCGCAAGGCCGGTGTAGAACATGCGCCACTCGCCCTGCCGATCCGGATCGGGCGTCACATGCATCGTCCAGAGCATGTCATCATCCCATTCGCCCGGTTCACCGACGAAAAGTGCGTTCTTGACCCGGCGCCATGTCATGCCGTCCGTGCTGACGGCGTGCGCGATGAAATCGTGATTGGGCAGCACCAGATGGAACAGATGATAGATGCCGTCGTGATAAACGACATCGACGTCGCCAATGTCCGACCGCAGAAATCCATGGGATGCATACATGCCCTAACCCTGCCCAGATGTTTCAGCAGGATCAAGAGCCTAAGCCAAAAAATTTGCAGTGCAACATGGCTCGGACGAACAATATCATCCCTTTGCGCATCCTGCCTGATGACTGGCGGCATTTCCGGAACGATTTGCGGTATGGAACAGAAACAGCCGGATCCCGCGCTTTCAGTTGGCCCGCTGCGCTCGGCTCTATGCCTAGAATATGATCGTTTCTGAGCCAAAAGCGCGTCGTAAAAGCATTCCTTTGCCGCCCCTATCCTCTAGAATGGGTTCATGACGGACTGCTGTTGGATCTCACATACCGACTGCCACCGCGGACAAAGCGCGGCGCGCAAGACTTTGCGTCAGGTCATCGGTCTCTTCTCTTTTCTTTCCTTGCTGCTCCTGCCAGGTCCTGCAGCCGCGTGTTCCCTGTCGCTGGTTCTGGCGATGGACGGTTCGGCCAGCGTCGATGCGCGCGAACACACCTTGCAGCTCAACGGACTGGCAGATGCCTTGAGAGACCCGGACGTCGTTCAGGCAATAGAGGCCGTTGGCGGGATCTGGGTTACAAGTTTCGAATGGAGCGGCCGGTACCAGCAATTGCTCCAGCTTGGGTGGAGCCATCTTTCCGATGCGCAAAGCGCTGCGAATGCGGCCGAAACCCTGCGACGCTCACCACGAGGCTACACCGAATTTCCAACCGCCCTCGGTTATGCACTCGGCCATGCGGCAACCCTGATGCGCAAGGCACCTGCACCTTGTGTTCGTAAGGTCATAGATGTAGCCGGTGATGGCATCAACAACGACGGTTTCGGCCCGGAAAGCGCCTACAGGGCCTTCGATTTCCAGGACGTTACGGTCAACGGTCTGGTGATTTCAGGCGCCGATGAAGCTCCGGTGCGCTACTACCGGACCCATGTGATCAGGGGTCCGGGTGCCTTTGTCGAAGTTGCAGCCAGTTATGACGACTACGCAGAGGCAATGAAGCGCAAACTGCTGCGGGAAATCTTCGGCAGCGGCTACGCTTCCCTGCGCTGAAATCAGCTTCAGGCTTGCCGGCGCTCCGCCCGGGCCAAAAGAGCCGCTTCGAAATCCGCTGCCGGCATTCTGTCCTGCAGGGCCCTTAGGAAAAGCTGCTTCTGTGTCTCGGGCGCCAGCCCGCCTACAGGCGGATCCCGGTCCAGATTGGTCGGGAAGGAATATCCTTCCGCACACGCGGAAACAGCCGCCTCCAGTCTGGCACCTGACATTGTTGCCTGTCCGGTTTTCGCCAGGAGCACGGGATAGAGCGCCCGGCACATGGCATCCCTGTCCACACTTTCCATGGCGCGTCCGAAGGCCGAGGACACCTGAAGCAGGTTTGCCATGCGCTGGATATCTGCACTGGAATTGTCACCGGCAGCGTGGAACAGTGCCGGGTTGAAGAACACCGCATCGCCCTTGCGCAATGGCATCTGCACGTAATTCTGTTCAAAAAACTCCTTGAATGCCTCCAGCCGGTAGGCAGCGTAGCCCGGACGATAAAGCTGTGAAAACGGCAAGAGCTTCGTGGGACCGCTTTCAATCGGCATGTCTGTATGCGCGACCGCCCCTTGCAGGGTCATGACCTGCGACAGGTCGTGCACATGGGCCGGATAACGTGCGCAGTCTTCTGCGGACTGGAAACCAAGGTGGTAATCCCGATGCGCCTGCTGCGCCTTGCCTCCCGGACGTACAAGATTGACCTGGGCCGTCATCTGGTAGTTCGGCCCGAGCCAGGCTTCACAAACGGCATCGATGGCAGGATTGGCAAAATAATCCGCGAAGACATCGGGGGCTTCCAGGCAGAGTTTCTGCAGTGAGTTCCAGATCCGGTCGTTTGCGCCGGCGGCTGCAAAATGATCCGCACCGCCGCCTGAAGCAGCTTTCTCCTCGGCGATGATCCGGTTGTAGACCTGCGTTGCCCGGTCTATCGGGGTGACATCCTTATATGCCTCCTCCAGCACCAGCACACCCGAGTGCAGCCGCATAACCTGCGCCCATTCTGCCATCAACCGGCTACGGCTTTCGCTACCTGCGAGTACGGTCTCCAGATCGGCAACCCGGTAGACGGGAATACCGGCAACCACCTTGTAGGCGTGCGGCACGATGCCGTCGTCCAGTTTTTGCGACACAAGTTGCCTGAAGTCCTCGACATCGCAACTGGTGGCGTTGAAATACGCCAGATGATCGACCCGTTTGTCCATGATCCCCTCCCAGGTTTTGTTGGCTGCAATGCTATCAGGATCGGTCTTGATCGGATCGGCATTTTCCATCAAGAATCCATCAAATGACCCATCGCTTCCCGATCAAGGAAATCGCCCTTCAGGCAGGCCTCAGCACTGCCACGGTTGACCGCGTGATGAACGGGCGAGCACATGTCAGCCCGCAAACCCGTCGCAGGGTTGAGGATGCGATTGCAGAACTGGAACAACAGGAAGGTCAGCTGGCTGCCAGGGGGCGGCGGCTCTTCTTCGATGTGGTTATGGAAGCGCCGAACAGGTTCAGCAGAGAAGTGCGTCTTGCCTGTGAAAGCGTGCTGACAGATCTGCATCCGATCGCGATCCGCCCCAGGTTCACTTTCACCGAAACCATGTCGGCAGCCGAATGCAGCGCGATTCTGCAGCGGATTGCAAAGCGAGGCAGCCAGGGCATCTGCCTCAAGGTGCGCGATACAGAGGAAGTCCGGCATATGATCGCAGGACTGGCAGACCGCAGAATCCCTGTCGTCACCGTCTTTACCGACCTTCCCGCATCCCGGCGGCTTGCCTATGTTGGCCTGGATAATCGCAGCGCCGGCAAAACCGCAGCCTATCTCATGCACAAGCTCCTGCCGGCGAACGGAACGGTTCTGACGACGCTCAGCCAGCACACCTTTCAGGGCGAGGAGGAGCGCTACGAGGGTTTCAGGCAGGAACTGGATCGTCTGCGCCCGAAATGCAGATTGGTGGATGCCAGCGGCGGCGGCGGCCTCAATCCCGAAACACGGCGGGAGGTTGCCGAGAAGCTGGGCTCCTCTCCACCGATTTCCGGCGTCTACTCCATGGGAGGCGGCAACAGGGCCATTTTGCAGGCCTTGTCCGAGGTGGGCCAGATACCAGGGGTCTATGTCGCGCACGATCTGGACAAGGATAACCTCGAGCTTCTCCGGCAGGAGCAGCTGACGCTGGTGCTTCATCACGACCTGCAGTCAGACATGCACACGGCGTTTCGTCATCTCCTGGCATACCACGGCATCGGCACGTCTCCCTCCGGCGAAACGAGCGATGTTCAGGTTGTCACCCCCTTGAACATCCCTTCCAGGTTCAGTGAACCAGCCTGACCTGGCAGTGCTGATCTCCACAGCCAAAGCCTGCCGTTCAGCAGAAAACGCGCCAACAGCACACTGCCAGCAGTTGATCAACCGTGTTTCAGCTCTGTGCCAACTGCGCGTTCGACAAAAGCTAACATGGATTGCCTGAGCTGTTTTCTGGTCGAAACATCTCTGGAAACGGCATTCTGGCCACTGCGTTCGATCAAACCAAGAACCAGTTCGGCCGACGTGGCAGGGTTTTCTTCAAACGTTGGCAGGCAGTTGGCAACAGCTTGAACGAGCCGGGCCCGGGTTTGTTCGAAAAGGCCGCCGATCTCGGGATTTCTGAAGGCCTCGGCAACGATTTCCGCGCTCAACGCGGCATGTGCCGGCGACGAACAGAGATCGAAATACTCCGCTCCAAATTGCAGCAGTCTTTCCATCCGATTTTTTGACGTGTCTTCAAGCCGCCTCAACAAGGGATCAAGTTCGACAGTTTCCAGTTCCGAGATGGCTGCGATGATCTCGTTCTTGCCCTTGAAGTGATTATAGAGATTGCTGAGGCTGATCCCCGCCTTTCCCGCGATGTCGCGCATGCCGGTCTGGTGAAACCCCTTTTCGATGAAAAGACCCGCAGCCGTTTCGACGATCATCTGCCGACGCTTGGCGGATTTTTCCAGACGGCTGGTGGATTGCGGCCTGGTTTCGGCCATCGGGAATCTCCTGTGGGACGCTACGAAGAAAGACCGTAGACCGACTTCTTCTTCTGCGCTGTTCATTTCAGGTTCGTTGCCGTCTTGCAATCCTGGGCCGCGCACCCAATTAAAGAACGAACGTTCGTTTTTTGTGAGGTGTCATGTATTCTGATCTGGAACTTCGCCTTCAGGAGGCGGCTGGCGTCTTCAACGGTATTGAAATTCTGGCGCTGGTCTTTCTTCTTGTTTTGGCTTCCGAAACCGTGTGGGACCGGTTTACCGGCTACCGTCAATCGCTATCGGAAACCGGGGCAAATCTGATTATCGGCCTTGTCTACGGTCTGTTGGAACGAACCGCATACGGGCTGATCCTCGTGATTGCCGTTTTCCTTGCAGAACCGTTCGCGCTTTGGGACCTGCCCATGAACGCTTTGACGTGGGTGCTTGCGATCGTGGTCGCTGATCTGACGTACTATTGGATGCATCGCTGCGAGCACCGGGTACGGCTATTCTGGACCTATCACAGCGTTCATCATTCTTCGCCTGAGTTCAACTTCACGACGGCTCTGCGTCTGGCCTGGACCGAAGCGCTGTTCGAATGGATGTTTTTCATTCCCATGGTGATTGTCGGTTTCGACCCTGTACAGGTGATCGCAGGACTTGCCGTCGTGGTGGCCTATCAATCGTGGATCCATACCGAAAAGGTCAGACGGCTCGGGTGGCTTGAGAGCATTCTGAACACACCGTCGCATCATCGCGTGCACCACGGCAGCAATCCGGAGTATCTCGACAAGAACTATGGCGGCATCCTGATCGTCTGGGACCGGCTCTTTGGAACCTACACACCCGAGCGTGCCAAGGTTGTCTACGGGATCACCGATCCGCTCAACACATCCAATCCGATCACCATCAACTTTCGAGACTTCATTCGTCTTGGCACAGATGCGCTCAATGCCCCTTCCTTCGCCCAGGCTCTGAAGATGCTCATGAAACCTCCCGGCTGGACACCGACGCGCGATACGGCTTTTCCCGCGGACCAGTCCGACACTCAACTGCAGTCGCCTGCAGGTTCCAGCCAAGGGGAACACCACGATGAACATTGATCTGCTTCTGGCGACGTTTGCCGGCTATCTGGCGGTCTTCGGACTGAGCGACCGGCCACAGGACCCGAAGGTCCGCGACTACCCCATTGAAACCGTCCAGATCAGAACTGCGTCCGGCACCACCGTACTGGATGCCGAGCTAACCTTGCCAAAAGGGAGGGCGCGCGTCCCTGCGGTGGTACTCATCACCGGGTCTGGCCCACAGGACAAGAATGAAGAAATTGCGGGCCACAAACCTTTTCTCGTGCTTTCAGATCACCTGACGAAATCCGGCTATGCCGTGCTGCGTTACGACGACCGCGGCGTGGGCCGGAGCACGGGAGACTTTGCGACTGCAACCCCGCAGGATCTCGCGAGCGACGCAGCCGCCGCGCTTGCCTATGTGAAGTCTCATCCGCGTGTTCTTTCCGAAAAAACCGGATACATCGGCCACTCGGAAGGCGGCTATCTCGCGCCGATCGCGCAGCAGATCGAACCGGCCGCCTTTCATGTTTATCTTGCGGGCCCTGCCCTGCCGCTTGTTCCCGATGTCATGCGTACTCAGGTTCAGGATATCGGGCGTGCGGAAGGCCTGTCCGATGAAGTCATTGCCGGACAGAGCCGCGCGGTGAATGAGATCAGCTCCGCTCTTTTGAAATCCGGAACACCGGCAGAATTACGCGAGGACATCACGAAGGCCTTGAAGAACTCGGGGGCGAGCGGTTCCCAGATCAGGCAAAACCTGGCTGTCTGGGCGACACCCTGGGCCTCCGCCTACGCACGGCACGATCCGGTTGAACAGCTGGCAGGCCTGACCATTCCGGTGCTGGCCCTTTTCGGTGAGCACGACTTGCAGGTTTCCGCCAGCGAGAATTCACCTGTCATGCGAAGAGCCCTCACCCACCCGCTCTCGGATGTCAGAACGCTGCCTGGCCTCAATCACCTGTTCCAACCAACGCAAACCGGACGTATCAACGAGTATATCCGGATAGCAACGACCATCGATCCAACCGCATTGCAGGCGATTGCGACATGGCTCGATATGATCGTGCAGGTGCCATAAAAACGCGGGAACGGTGCCCTTCTCCTGCGGCCAGGCCGTCACCCCCCGGTGTTGCCGTAGTTTTCCGCCTCCATGCCCCGGTAGAAATCCTTCAGCGTCTTGCCGGGTTCCGGATCAAACCTGTCTCCCGTCTCCCGCATTTCGGAAATTCGGTCCAGACGGAACATACGGAAGTCCTGGCGCAATTCGCACCAGGCCACCAGCGTCCAGACCTTGCCCCAGAACCACAGTCCGAGAGGGCGGATCGTACGATCGGTCGGCTCTCCCTTGCTGTCGCAATACGCCACGAACAAGCGCTTGCGGCCATCGGCAGCCGCCTCCAGAAAATCGATATGAGCGCGGATTTGCGGTGTCATCTCTGGCGCGAACGCGTGGATCTCGACTTCGTTCTGACGCACCCGCATCTTTTCCGGCAGGACGGCGTCGATCTTGATCATCGCCTCTTCGGCGGCCCGGGCCATGGCGGCCCCGCCCCAGGCACGGATCAGACGCGCACCGGCGAGTAGAGCAACAATTTCATCCCGGGTGAACATGAGTGGTGGCAGTTCATAGCCATCGCGCATGATGTAGCCGACACCAGCCGCACCTTCGATCGGCACGCCGGATGCCTGCAAGTCGGCAACATCGCGATAGATGGTGCGTTCGGATACTTCCAGCCATTCGGACAGCTGACGTGCCCGCACGAGCCGGCCGCCGCGCAGATATTGCACGATCTGGAAAAGGCGGTCGGCGCGTCTCATGATGCCGGCTCCTTGCGAAGCCGACATCCTGTCAGTCTCAAATCAGCGTGCGAACATGCCGATGGAATTTCCGTCCGGGTCGATGCCATAGGCAAAGCGCCCCGCCGGAATGGCAGCCGGATCGGAAATGATCTCTCCCCCCTTGGCAGCGAACCGTTCCATCGTTTCTTCCAGGGTGTCCGGGCAGGCGAGATGAATGGTTGGTCCGGTCCCGTTCTGAGCGGGTTTTCCCGGGTAAAGGTGACCCGCAATCCCACCCTGCTCCTTGGTCGGAAAGATTGCGATCTCATTTGGTCCCATGTCGATGACACGTCTAAGCTCCGTTTTGAAAACGTCGTTATAAAAGCTGACCGCCTTGTCCAGATCGGAGACAGGAATCTCCATCCAGACGTTGAAGTGATCGGGTGCAAAAGTCATGGAAAGTCTCCTCAGGCGCTGTGATGAGGATCACCTTATCAAACCTCTCCTGACAGCATTCTGTCAGGAGAGACTGACAAACATATATGACGCAAGGGTAAGTAAACACCTGCAAATTTCGTCTCACAGATGAATTTGGAAAAGAGGCTGATGACAATTTGCCGGTACCGCGTCGTCACAGCTAAACTGCATGGGCCGGGACGCAGACCAAGGCGGTGCGACAACCGGAAGGAGAGATCATGAAACGCTGGCAGATGATCCTTTTCGGTCTCTTGCTTCTGCTGACAAACTTCACGCCTGCCTTCGCGCATTTTTCGGAAGGTACCAAGGTGCGCACGCTTCTGGTCTCCCGTGAAGGTGACACGCTGACTGTTTATGTGCGGGTGCCCGCTCCACTTGTCTTCTCGGATCTCGTCGGTCGCTCGCAGGTCGAACAGGTACCACTGGTCTCGCCGTTTCTTCGCCTGGAGCAAACCCCGGACAGTGAGCGCTATCGGGTTGATCTCGGCGCAATCGACAGCAATCGATCTGCCTTTGAAAACCGGCTGCGCAACGCCCTCGTCTTTTCGCAGGCGGACCTTGTCCTGCCGGTGGAGATCATCGGGTTTACGGTTCACGCCAGTCGACCTGATCAGGACATCGACACAGCTGTTGCCGCCCAATCCGCATTGAGCGAGGCTTTCCCGAATGAAGACCCGCTCTTTGGTACGGCAGTCATCGACTACGCGCTCAGGCTGGAAAGCAGCGATCCGACCGGTGTCCTTCAGGTGCAGTCCGGGTACGCTCCCCTGATCCCGGGGCCCGGCATAGCCATCGACAACCACCTGGTCGATGCCCGCATCACCCCTCCGGTTTCGACCACGGCTCCCGGGCAACTGGAAGAACATGCGCGGTTCGACGGATCCCGGCTCAGCACGTTTCTGCATTTCATCCACCAGGGCACCCTGCATATTCTGGAAGGCCTTGATCACGTCTTTCTGGTGATTGCGCTGGCTCTGGGCGTCGGGGCAACGCGGAGACTGATTTACCTCGTCACCGCCTTCACGATCGGGCACTCAGTCACGCTGATTGCCACCTTCCTCGGGGCAACACCTTCCTGGCCATGGTTCATCCCGTTGGTGGAGACGGCCATTGCCGCTTCCGTTCTTTATGCGGCCATCGCGGCAATGGTCCGGAAGTCGGGCTCGGTGCTCGTCTTCGCCGCGATCGGCCTGTTGCACGGCCTTGGCTTTTCCTTCGTTCTTGCGGACATTCTCGGCCGGGGCGCACCGGATCTCATACCCGCGCTGCTGGCATTCAATCTCGGCATCGAATTTGGCCAGCTGATCATTCTCGCCGTAACGCTCTCCATCGTCCTGCTTGTGCGAAAGACAGCTGAACCCGCCCTGCACCCCTTGCGGCTCGGCGCGCTGTCGGGGATTGCGATCCTGTCTGCCTGGTGGGTCATCGAGCGCCTGTCCGGATTGCTGACTTCGGCCTGACTTGAGGACGCCTCATGGCTATTTCAGGCAAAAAACACCCTAAAAAGACATAAAAAGCCGATTAATCTGCCGGGTTAAGCGCCGTTAATTCTAACAATTGACTTGTTCTTAATCCCGACCGTGCAACTTGGGCGGAATAATAATTGGCAATGAAATGGCTCGTCACGGTACCTCGCCCAATACCCGCCCACTATTAAAAGGCTCTCTTGCAGGCCTCGCGACGGTTGCCGTCATGTTGCTTATAGCCTGGGCCGGTGTCGCCTATGACGGGCAAAGCGAACTGCAGAAACAGACGGCAGACCTTCTTGGCATCTGGCAGTCCAACATAGACCGTGGAAACAAGCTCTACGGAGCGCTGGAAAGACTTCCCGAAGACGATTGCAGCGACGCGCATCTGAAAACGCTGAACACGCTCGTCTACAACGACAATCACATTACCAATATCTGGTTTTTTCCGAACGGCGACACGAACGCCGCCTGCTCTTCGAGCTTTGGGCGTTTCGAACCTGCCCACGATTTCGGCCCGCCTGAAAAGGCGCAACTGTTCCGCGATGGCAGGGAGACCTGGTACAGGGTGCCCTTCGACAAGGCCGAGGGTGTCGACAGCGTTACAGTGATCAAGAAGGGCCGCTACGGCGTTTCATTCTACCAGACCGGCAACCTGGCAACGGCCGCCGACGACATGTTCTATGTGTCGAGTGTTGAAGACCCTTACACGGTTCTGTTCCACGCCAATGGAAACGCGGGCCTTCTGAAGCAATACCGCGACAACTACGGCCCGATGTTCGGCAACGTCTATGCACAGGCCTGCGGCGAAGGCGATGTCAGGCTGTGTTACCTGACCATGATCCCTGCCAGCCGGATCGTTCAGCAAAATATCGGCCTGCTCGCGATTTTTGCGGTCTTCGGCATCGTCACCGGCGGGCTCGTTTTCCTGAGGGTGAAACGGATCGTGCGTGACCGCCATAGCCCGGCCGGACGGATCCGTCACGCGATCGCCAACGGCGGCAAAGGTTTCGAGCCGCACTACCAGCCCATCTTGTCGCTCGACACGATGAAATGCGAAGGCTGTGAGGTTCTGGCCCGGTTCGAAGATGCCCAGGGCAAGCTTTTCCCGGATGAATTCGTGAACATAATCCAGCAGGAGAACCTGACCTGGGAGTTTACCGAGATCATCATCGCCAAGGCACTGCGCGACCTGAAACCGCTGCTTGCGGGACGGCCGGGTTTCAAGGTGTCCGTCAATTTCTTCCAGGCGGATCTGGAAGACGAACAGATCCAGTCCGTTATTCAGTCGCCGGTTTTTGCGATGGCGACGGAAGCCGGTCTTTCCCTTTGCTGCGAGATCCTGGAAACCGGGATCCGGTCCGGTACCAGCATTGCAAAATCGCTGGAATACCTGCGCAGCATCGGCTGCCTGATCGCAATTGACGACTTCGGCACCGGCTATTCCAACCTTGCCCAGATCAAGGCGCTCAAGCCCGATCTGGTGAAGATCGACAAGATGTTCGTCGATGATCTCGGCAGCACCACCGACACGGCCCGCGGTGCCTTTGTTCAGGCGATCCTCGGCATTGCTTCGGCACATGGCATGAAAGTCTGTGCGGAGGGTGTCGAGACGATGGACCAGCTCGCGTCTCTCAGGAACCGAGATGTGGACTACGCCCAGGGCTATTTCTTTGCCAAACCGATGCCCATCCGGGACTTCTCCCTCTACCTTCTGGAACAGACCTTGAAGGAAAAGATGCCGACGAGCGGACGCTTGGCAAAGCTCAAGCCTGTCAGCGGCTGACACCCGTTCCAGCACCGATCGCCTGCTTTTCCAGGCTTCCAGCCTCGCGCGTTCGAGCAAAACGGCACAACCACAAAAACTCCGATGCAATTTCGAGCACGATTGATCTGTCTCAAGGTGAATTGAACAGGTTGGCGGCACCTTGTGGTTCTTACAAGGAGGCAAGAATGAGCCACGTGCCACACGAGTTACATGAAGAATTTCCGGAAGCCGCAGACACTTTGCATGCGTTGAAAACAAGTGATGCCCATTTCGCACGGCTGGCGGATGAATATCACACCGTCAATCGCGAAGTGCACCGCATCGAGACAGATGTGGAGCCGGCATCCGACGATGTCCTGGAAGACCTGAAAAAGAAGAGACTAAATCTGAAAGACCAGATTGCTGCCATCCTGGCGGCAACGGCTAACACCGTGTCCTGAGCCCCTCCTTTTCAGGCCGGTGTTAAAGCCCGCGCCGTCCCCGTCCGACGGCGCGGGCCACCACATGCAGCTCTCCAGGAAAAGGTCCTGGCCCACCAGGAGCGCAGTGGAGCACATTTCCGGTTTTGGCGACCTTGTCGCCCGCACGGTCAGCATACCGACAAAGAGTTGAAAAAAGAAGGCGCCGCAGCTTTTCGTAAAAGCCCGGCGCCAGTCTGGGGAGGAACGACCCTCATCGTTCACCCTACGATGTGGGTCTTCCCGCAAATAGTTGCAAGGCAAGCCTGTGTGAGGCTTGCGTGATCCAGGACCAGCGCTCCCCGGCACAGCTTGACCCACACGCGGCGCTGTTATCTTCTGGGGCGAGTTCATTTCGGATCAGACCATGACCCTTGTTCGCCTCTGCCTGCTTCTGCCCCTCTTGTTCTCGTCCACAGCATTTGCCGCCGATCATTGCATCGATGTTCAGGCAAAACGCGGCTGGCAGCAACTGTCCCTGCCCGGCGGGAAGATCACCGGCGTGCAGTATTCCGGCGGCTGGAGCGTGATTGCCGGCATGTACAAGGCCGTCGGCCCGCGTGGCTATACGGGCGAAGACGCCCGCCGGCTAGGCCCGCTCTACGGCTACAAGTTCGACCAATCCTACGCTTTCGGCGAGATGCTTGTGCGAGATCAGGCGGGCCGCATTGTTCCGTTCGCGGAGTTTGCCGCGCTCGCCGTCAACTCGCGCGATCCGGCCGGTGTCTATGCCTTCCGCATCAACGACAAGGATGTCGCGCTGCCGGACAATGCCGGTTCCATTCGCGTCTGTATTTCAATGCGCTGACCTTCTCAACAGGCCCGCTTCCCCTTCCCCTGCCCTGAACGGATCTCCCCCCATGACCCAGAAAACCATCCTCATCACCGGTGCTGCCCGGGGCATCGGCCTTGCGACGGCAAAGCTCATGCTGAGCCGCGGCTGGCAGGTTGCCATGCTTGACCGGGATGTCGACGAACTCGCGATTGCGTCCGAAGGTCTGGCAGGTGCCGTTCCGTTTATCTGTGACGTTTCCATCGCAGAGCAGGTCGAGGCAACCATCCCTGCCATCTTGCAGAAATTCGGTCAGCTAGATGCCGTCGTGAACAATGCCGGCGTCGCCGAATTCGGCCCGATAGAGGAGACGGATTTTGCCATGTGGCGGCGGGTCATGGAGACCAATCTCGACGGCGTGTTTCTGGTTTCTCAAGCTGTCGTTCCCGCCTTGAAGAAAACCCGTGGCGCCATCGTCAACATCGCCTCCATTTCCGGCCTGCGCGCGTCAACGTTGCGGGTTGCCTACGGAACCTCCAAGGCCGCCGTCATCCAGCTCACCAAGCAACAGGCAGCGGAACTTGGCGAATACGGCATTCGTGCCAACTGTGTCTGCCCGGGCCCCGTGCGCACCAAGCTGGCGATGGCGGTGCACAGCCAGGACATCATCGATGCCTATCACGACGCGATCCCGCTCAACCGCTATGGCTCGGAAACGGAAATTGGCGAAGTAATCGCCTTTCTATGCTCCGAGCAGGCGAGTTACGTCACCGGGCAGGTGATTGCTTCCGATGGTGGTTTTGAAAGCACCGGGGTTGGGCTTCCGGCACTTCGCAAGTAAGTGAGCGTCACTCGATTTTCAGAAAGACACAACGCTGCATAACGGGCCGGTTTGCGGACTTGCGGGAACAATCTTCTTTCCGGAATGCGCCCTCAGGCCGGTATTTGTCCATGACCGCGTCCAGGCGATCATTGGTGATGGCAGCGTTGGCCCTTTGCAGGCACGGCAGCAGCAGCGCCTTGTTTGCCCGTTGCTGGGCAACGCTGGGATATTTGCCCGGCTCCGGATTGACGGGTTTGAAACACTCGATGAAGACCGCCTCCTCGATACCGAGGTCTGCCGCGATCCTGTCGGTCGGGCGGTTCGGGTCGTTATCGGCAAGGGCGGGACCAGCCAGGAACAGTGCGGCAAGGAAAAGGGTGGTGCGCATCTGACTATCTCCCTGAAACGCAACCGGCTTCCGGTTTTCGGAGACGGATTTCCGGATCATGCAACCACTCTACCGGCTTCAATTTTTCAGGATGTGATAATCGTCACAAATTTTCCGAAAGCGCCTTTTTTCTCAATCACGGTCATCGAACGCGCAGACAAAACATCCGATTAGCTGTCAGGCAGAAAATGAGCGGCGATCTGACGCTGATGGGCTCGGGTCCGATGTTCAAACAGATAAATTCCCTGCCAGGTTCCAAGCGCCATGCGCCCTGCCGAGACGGGAATGGAAAGCGAAACCGGCATCACCGCCGCCTTGATGTGGGCAGGCATATCGTCCGGTCCCTCCAGGGTATGCACCAGATAATTCATGGAAGGATGATCTGCGGGCGGAACCAGGCGTTCGAAAAACGCTTTCAGGTCGCGCTGCACATCCGGATCCGCATTCTCCTGGATCAGCAGCGAACACGAAGTGTGGCGGACGAACAGTGTGAGCAAGCCATCTTCCGCACCCGTTTCTGCAAGCCATTCAGCCACCGACGAGGTGAATTCGTAAAGGCCCTGCCCGCGGGTGCCAATTGCGAATCTGGTTTGCATCGATTCCTCCGAGGACCATTTGCCACTTCGCACTGGCTTAGGCGATCCACGCTACGGTTGCAATTACAGCCGCGGGCCGCCATCTGAGGGAAGCCTACCGAAGCCCCGCCAGTTTTTCCGAACCGAGGCCCTGATGCCAACTCCCCGAAAGAAGATCCTCATTGCCTCTCTGGGCACGCGCGGAGACGTTCAGCCCTACGTTGCCCTGGCACGCGGCCTGGCAAAGATGGGCGCCGACGTCGTGGTGACGACGGGAGAAGGTTTCGATGACATGATCACCGCCGCCGGTGCCCGGTCACGGCCGGTTCCACTGGATTATCAAGCTCTTCTGCAAAATGAGGACATTCAGGCTGCGCTGTTCACGTTGAAGGGCAAAATCCGTGCAGCCCACAAGAATATCGATCTGCAGAAGGAAGCCGCCCGGCGCCTCTGGCAGATCGGCATGCAGGAAAAACCGGACCTTATCCTGTTCAATCTCAAGGCAACTGTCCTGACACTTGTGGCGCGTCATCTCGACGTACCCGCCCTGCCGACAGCGCTTCAGCCGGTGAGCGCGGCAACGGGTTCCTTTCCGCTACCGCTTTTCGGGTTGCCCGACCTCGGACCCTTCCTGAATCGGCGAAGTTTTACCATCGGTCGCTCCCTGATGCGGCTGGGTATCGCGCCGCTCGCAAAGGCCGTCCGCGCGGAAGCGGGGACGAAGGATGCGCCTGCCCATTCGGGCGATCTGATGGACGGCCATATGCCCGGCGGAGGATCGCCGCTGTCCCTTCAGGCTTTTTCCCGGGGTCTCGTGCCAACACCACCAGACTGGCCGGAGAACAACTGGGCCTGCGGCTATTGGCTGACCGAACCTGATCCGAACTACGTTCCGCTGGAAGATCTGGCTTCGTTTCTGGAAAACGGCCCGGAGCCGATCTATCTGGGCTTTGGCTCCATGCCGAGCAGGAACCCGGCAAAGCTGACAGAAACCGTGCTTGCAGCCCTGGAACAAACCGGCCAACGTGCGATCCTGGCGACGGGCTGGGGAGGATTGTCCGGGCAAAGCCTGCCGCGGACACTTTCAGGCCGCGTCTTCCTGCTGGATAAAGCACCTCATAGCTGGCTTTTCCCGCGTTGCGCGGCAATCGTTCACCACGGTGGTGCCGGCACCACCCACGAAGCCCTGCGCTGGGGCAAACCTTCGCTGGTCTGTCCCGTCTTCGGCGATCAGCCCTTCTGGGGTGCGCAGGTTCACAAGATCGGAGCCGGGCCTGCACCGATCCGGCAAAAGTCGCTCACTCCTTCGAAACTCGCCCGGGCGCTGATGCAGCTCGAAGACCCTGTGTATCGTGTCGGTGCCAAACGGGTGGCAGACATCATGGCAAGCGAACCGGGTGCGCGAGGTACGGCAGAGCGGCTCCTGTCGATGATCGGCGCTGACAGGATCTGATTATACTATGTCGTCTAAAACCAAGCTACGTATCTGAAAACGCGGCTTCGGCCCCGAAGGCTGTTGCCAGAAACCGCGTCATGCAGGCGACCCGTTCGACAGAGCGAAGGTCGGGATGGGTCAGCACCCAGAGCTCATTTACTGGTATGTCATTAGTGAGGGCCAGTTTCTGCAAGCCGCCTTGTGCGACATCCACCGGAACGAGACATATCCCCAACCCCTTGCGCGCCAATGCAGCCATGGTCATCAGATCATCGCTTCGGACCGCGATCCTGTCGCGATGCGTCCTGTCCATCTGTTGGAAGCCTGGCCGCTGGGATAGAAGTCCGCTTGCACCAATCAGGTCATGTGTTGTGAGATCGGCCGAATTCGACGGCGCGCCATTGCGCTCCAGATAGGTCTTACTTGCGAAATAGGCCCAGGGAATATCTGCGACCTTGCGTCCGATCAGGTGTTCGGGTGGAGATGACGTGACCCGCAGGGCAATCTCCGCAGCCCTGCTGGACATGTTGAGCTCCTCGTTGGAAGTCAGCAACTCAACGGTGATGTCTGGAAACCGGGCTTTGAAGTCGCGCAGATAACCGGGAAGGAAATGGGCTGCGAAACTTGCGGGGGCCGTCAATCGAATTCGCCCCTTCAAAGCCAGATCCGCCCCGGATATCCGCCTGTCGATGTCCTCCATGGCAACGACAACAGACTGCGCCAGGTCCAGAATTTCGGCACCAGCCTCGGTCGGCCTGTAACGGCCCTTCACCTTTTCGAACAATCTGGAGCCAAGCTGCTCTTCCAGAGAACGGATGTGCCTGAACGCCGTGGCATGGCTGATTGCGAGCTTTTCAGCAGCCTTGCCGAGACTGCTGGTCTCGGCGACCGCGTGAAACGTTCGAAGGTAGTTCCAATCCATCATGTTCTTTCAAATTTGAAAACTTCCACCTTAAATCTGCCTATTCCAAACATTTTTGCAAACACCTAAATCCATCACGCCGGCACCGCACACACCGATTTTCAGGAGAAACTTATGATCGGATATACGTCTTTGGGAACCAACGACCTGAAGCGGTCAGCAGCGTTTTACGACGCATTGCTGGCTGAACTCGGCGCACAGCGGCTGATGGAGTTCGATGACTTCATCGTCTGGGCGAACCAGCCGACCACGTCAGCCTTTTCCGTGCATATTCCTTATGACGGCAAACAGGCGACCGTCGGCAATGGCGTCATGGTCGCCTTGTCCGCTCAGAACCGGGCACAGGTCGACGCGGTCTACCGTAAAGCCATAGAGCTTGGCGCAGCGGACGAAGGCAAGCCCGGCCAGCGCGCCGACAACGGCTTTTATGCCGCCTATTTTCGGGACCTGGACGGCAACAAACTGAACGTGCACCACATGGTCTGAGCTCAAACCGGTTCCATGCAAGAGCGATCAACAGTGTTGATCGCTCTTTCCTTTTTGGCCGCAGCCTGACACAACTAGACAGCCCGCCGAATAGGAGTCACCCGTCCGTGTTTCCCGCCCGCTATACCGTTTTCATTCTTTGTATCGTACTTGCCCTGGTTGCACTTGTCCTGACGTTTGCCCTCAGCGGCTACTTCGTCTGGCCATTTCTGGTTTTTGCTGTCCTCTCGGCGATCGGTTATCTCGATATCCGCCAGACCCGACATGCGATCCTGCGCAACTATCCTGTTTCCGGTCATTTCCGTTTCCTTTTCGAAGCGATCCGGCCGGAACTGCGCCAGTATTTCTTTGAAAGCAACCAGGACGGTAGACCGTTTTCGCGGGAGCGGCGCTCCATGGTTTATGACCGGGCGAAGGATATCGAGGATGTTCTTCCATTTGGTACAGAACTTGATGTCTACGACACTTCCTATGGCTGGGTGAACCATTCGATCTGTCCCAAACCGCACAACCATGAAGACATGCGCGTGACGATTGGCGGACCGGACTGCAAACAGCCTTATTCGGCTTCCCTCTACAACATTTCGGCCATGAGCTTCGGCTCACTTTCCGGCAATGCCATTCTGGCTTTGAACAAGGGCGCCAAGTCAGGCGGGTTCTATCACGACACCGGGGAAGGCAGCGTTTCGCGCTATCACCGGCAAGGTGGTGGCGATCTGGTCTGGGAGCTTGGCAGCGGCTATTTCGGCTGCCGCGCGGACGATGGCACTTTCGATGCCGAAAAGTTCGCCAAGCAGGCTGTCGAACCGCAGATCAAGATGATCGAAATCAAGATGAGCCAGGGGGCCAAGCCTGGTCATGGCGGTGTGCTGCCCGGACCGAAAGTGACGGAAGAAATCGCCGAAGCTCGCGGCGTTCCGATCGGCACCGACTGCATATCACCTGCCTCTCATTCCGCTTTCTCGACCCCGGTTGAACTGCTGCATTTCATCGTTCAGCTGCGGGAGCTCTCAGGTGGCAAGCCGGTCGGCTTCAAGCTGTGCATCGGTCATCGCTGGGAATTCATGGCCATTGTCAAGGCCATGCTGAAAACCGGCATCAAGCCGGATTTCATCGTGGTCGACGGTGCCGAAGGCGGGACAGGCGCCGCACCGGTGGAATTTGCCAACAGGTTGGGAACACCTCTGCGCCAGGGTCTGACCTTCGTACACAACTGCCTTGTCGGCACGGGTCTTCGCGAAGATATCCGGATCGGTGCCGCCGGCAAGCTGATCAGCGCATTCGACATTGCAGGGGCGTTGGCTTTGGGCGCCGACTGGGTCAACTCTGCGCGCGGCTTCATGTTCGCAGTCGGCTGCATCCAGTCCCAGAGCTGCCACACCAACCGTTGCCCCACCGGCGTTGCCACGCAGGACCCCAAGCGCCAGCAGGCCCTGGTTGTTCCCGACAAGGCACAGCGCGTCGCGAATTTTCATCGCAACACGCTGAAGTCCCTTCGGGATTTTTCCGCCGCTGCCGGGCTCAGCCATCCGCGCGAATTCAAGCCGGAACATTTCTACCTGCACGAAGGTCTTCGTGAAATCATGCCGGCCAGCGTCGCGCTGTCCTGGTTGAAGAAGGGGGCCCTCCTGGAAAAGTCGCACAACATTCCGGGCTACTCGACCTATTGGGAAATGGCGGAAGCAGAAAGCTTTCACCCGGCCAAGTCGGTGGAAGCTGCAAAGTCCGCCCACGCCTAGGAATAAAACGTCAGCGGGGGCCTTGCGTCGTCCTTCAAGGTGAAGGTTTCCGGGAAACAGGCTTTCTCGAGGCGCGCACCTGCTGCCTATCCTCCCAACCGGGCTATGCCTGCGGCTCACATGATATCCATGGCTGCAAGGTGACCATTTCTTGCAGCTAAAAACGAACAGACGTCAGTCGAGCTGGCGCGCCAGTTGAACGGCAAAATCACCTGCCTCATGCGAGCGGATGACCGCGTGGCGAACGAGATCGTCAAAGTGGCTGGAGAAGAGCTGGACGTGGCGCGTGTTGGAAAACGCCAGGTAGCGCTGCCCGAGGTAGAGTGCCGCCCATTTCTGCCCGAAGACCGTGAAAGGTGCGGAGAACCGGTCGGTCGCGCCGAAGAGATGCAGACGTAGCGAGGGGTAAAGCTCGCTCAAGGTAAGCCCCATGACCTCCAGCTGTTCGCGACGCAGGTCAACCGGAAGCCCCTGCCATAGCCCCTCCCCGCGCGCAAAGCCTTCCAGCGCCTCTTTCGACAGGGCGATTTCCATGTCGGATTCCGCCCGGCTGAGGAGTGCCCTCTGATCCCTGGTGCCGGTTATGGCCTGGTCGGCGGTGCGCAACGTTTCGCCGGAGTACTCGAAAGCCAGAACAGCTTCGGTCTTGAGGACATCCGGCAGGTTGGCGGGCACATGCCGGATCTTCGCCCCGACCGCATCGCGGTACCAGGCGAGCAGATGTTCATCGACCGGGTGCCGCTCGGTCTCGGCCACCTGAACTGCCTGATCCAGGATTTCGGCCGCGGCCCCGCGGTGGGTGGAAAGACCAAGCAACCAGTCGGAAGAAACGCTGAGCGCGGTCGCAATGGCAGCCAATGCCTGCCCGTTTGGCAGGCGGGGTGCATCTTCCGACAACAGCTGGGAAACGGTTGACCGGTCGAGCCCGGCACCGCGTGCCAGATCCGATCGGTTCATATCCCGGCTGCGCAAGGCATCCGACAGGCGTTCGCGAAAAAGTACGGCGCGGTCTCTCTTGTCCATGAGAGGAGTATTGTCAGCCGGATTTCGGAAAATCAACACAAGCTGACATTTTCCCGAAGCACCAGCCTGTGGGAAGCTCACGCAAGCAAGGTGCTTTTCAACAGCCCCTATTCAGCAGCACTGAGCGCCAGGAAACCACCTGATTGACGTTCCCAAAGCGCAGCGTAAAGACCACCGGAGGCAAGCAGCTCGCGGTGTGTACCTTCTTCCGCAATCCGGCCTTGATCCATCACCACGAGCCGGTCCATTGCGGCAATGGTCGACAGACGGTGGGCAACGGCCAGCGTGGTGCGCCCTTCCATCATGCGGGTGAGGTTCTGCTGAATGGCAAGCTCGGCTTCACTATCGAGGGCAGAGGTTGCCTCATCGAGGATCAGGATCGGCGCATCTTTCAAAAGCACCCTGGCGATCGTGATACGTTGGCGCTGACCGCCGGATAGTTTGACACCGCGATCGCCCACATGGGCATCCAGCCCCGTCCGGCCCTTGCTGTCCTTCTGCTCCTCAATGAAATCGAGCGCTTCGGCAGCACGGGCAACCGCACGGATCTCCTCGTCGGTGGCTTCCGGCCTGCCATAGCGAATGTTGTCGCGGATCGACCGGTTCAAAAGGGAGATGTCCTGGGTGACAACGCCGATCCGGCTGCGCAGAGATGCCTGGGTGACATCGCGCACGTCCTGTCCGTCGATCGAAATCCGGCCCTCGGTCACGTCCCGCAAGCGCATCAGCAAAGACACAGCGGTCGATTTGCCGGCGCCGGACAGGCCAACCAGACCGACACGCTCACCCGACTTGATCGTCAGGTTGAACTTGTCCAGGACCGGCTTGCGGTCACTCTGATAGGCAAAGGACACGTTGTCGAAGCGGATTTCCCCGGTGCTGACATTCAGCTCGCCGGCATCCGGCTGGTCGATGATTGCCGGCCGGCTCGTCATGATCGGCATGGCATCGCGGATCGTACCGAGCGTGCTGGTGATCGACTGTCCGATCCCTATGAAGCTGGATGACGCGTGCGACAGCGAGCGTGTGACGGTCAGCCCGGCGACAAAGTCGCCGATTGAGACCCACCCCTTCATCATGCCCCAGAAGCCAATGACCACCACAGCCAGGATCAGCAGCACGTTCAGAAAATAGACGCCGCTGTCGGTCAGGATATAGGACCGGTTCTCGCTGTGCCTGGTGTCGATTGTTTCGCCGATAACCTTGCGAATGGCACCGGCTTCCGAATCTTCCGCCGCAAACAGTTTGACCATCGCGATGTTGGAATAGACGTCTGTCATCGCGCCGGTGGCCTTGGAATTTGCCGCCGCCACCTTAGCAGAGCGCTGCAGATAGGCCGGGATCGCCAACCAGGCGACGAGGATATTCGCGCAGATCCAGAACAATACCGGAATGGCCAGCGGCCAGGCCATGGCCAGAAGCAGCAGGAACGATCCGCCAAACTGAATGACCAGGAACGGAACCGTTTCGATGGACAACATCATCTGACGGTGGACCGACATGGTGACCTGGGCAATGCGGGAGGCAACCTGACCGGCGAAAGTGTCCTCAAAGAAAGCCAGGTCCTGGGCTTCCACGGCCTTGTGCGCCTGCCAACGCATTGCCGCCGGCAGAAGAATGCGCACGGTCTGGAAGGCAAAGGTCTGGCGCAGGAGAAAGGCGAGCGGATCAATAATCACGAAGAGGAGGAAGAAACCGGCCAGGATGGTGAGGTTGTCTTTCAGAAACGCCTGCGCCCCTGCCTCGGTCACACCGTCGACCACGAAAGCTATTGCCCAGATGCCCGCAAGACCCAGCCCGGAGGAGATCATCGCCAGGCAGGAAACGATTACCAGTTGCCAGCGGAACATCATCGCGAAATGCCAGACCAGCTTCAGCGGCCCTTCATCCGGAAGAGGCGTGACAGGCAGTTCCAGCGGTTTGATGTGGGTTTCGAACGGATGGAAATACCGGTCGATGAGCCGCGCAAGCAGCGGCCTGGCGATTGACACGCAAAACACTCCTCGACTGAGACCAGCGCCTGATCAGGCCGCGGGCTCAATCCTGTAAACACAGCGACGACCGCCCGAGAGCTGATGTTCGGTACGTTCGACCGAGACACCTGGCCCAAGTACATCCTTGAAAAGCTTGAGTTCCGACCGGCAAAACCCCTGACAGGCCGTTGCCGCGGCACAGATCGAACAGTGATTTTCGATCAGCAGGTAGCCTGCCCCTTCCGGAACAAGATCGGCCATGTAGCCTTCCCGGTTGCGCAGATCGGCAAGCACTTCCAGCTTGCCGCGCAGATCCGGCGCCTTGCCAACCGCTTCGGTATAGGATTTCCGGCTTTGCGCTTCACGGTGGGCAATCAGCTTGTCGACACCTTCTTCGCCGAAAATATCGTTCAGGCCGGAAATCAACCCGAGCACCAGGTTGGAATGATTGTCAGGAAACTGCTTGTGCCCGTCCGGTGTCAGGTCCCAGACCCGCTTGGGCCGGCCGACCGAACCTTTCTGATCATCGAAATCCACCAGTCCGTCCTGCAGCAAGCCGTCCAGATGCTGGCGAACAGCCACTGACGTCACCTTCAACCCGCTGGCAAGATCTGCCGCAGTCTGTGGGCCGGAAGATTTCAGCGCGTTCAAAAGCCGGGTTCGAGTACGATCTGCCATAGCCGTCTATATAGCGTATTTCAAAGATAAAAAAATAGTCTGCTTATCTTATTGTGAAGCGACCAGAGCATTTCCCGCCAACAAGCCTGCCTTGGCAGTCACGTTTATTTGCCAAGCGTGGCGGGAGCATGCAAGAAATGTCACTATAATATCCTGCGATGAACCGTTGTCCGGCGCCGGCCCAACTTAGTGCCTGATTGCTCGATCACACGGTTTTCGCCTTGAAATATTTCGGAACCCTCGCGTCAGCATTTCCCATAGGCGCTTTAACTCTTCAAGAACCCCAATGCGACGCAAAGTCAGCAAAGTCGCCTTCATAACAATTCTTTATCTCATTTTGATTAGAAGAAATATCAATGGAGAAAATGATGGAAAAAATCAGGGCTTTCCTGAGATGGATGATGATCGATCCTCGCCATCCGGAAATTGCACAAGCTCAGTACAATGAGCTCAAGACCCAGATTCCGTCGCTCTATGCCCTCCTCATGGTCAATGCGGTTGCCGTTGCCTATACCCATTTCGATATCGCGCCGACTTATCTGACCGTCGGAATTCTTGCGCCGATCCTCTTGATCACGACCTTTCGCATGGTGGCCTGGATACGCGCCCGCAAAGTTGACCCGACACCGCAAGAAGCGATCAGCAAGATGCGGCAGACCGTCATTCTCGGCAGTCTGGTGTCCGTCATCTACATTGCCTGGTCGCTGAGCCTGGACGGCTATGGCGGACCTGCGGAGCGCGGTCATGTGGCGCTTTTCATCGCCATCACCGTCATCGGCTGCATCTTCTGCCTGATGCATCTGCCGCAGGCTGCCCTGATGGTCATGGTGATCGTGACGATCCCTTATCTTGTGCACTATCTCGGCCAGAACCAGGACGTCTACATTGCCATAGGGCTCAATATCTTCCTGGTGTGCCTGGTCGTCCTGCAGGTTCTCCTGAACGGCTATCGAGGGTTCTGCAAACTGATTGAATCGCAATCGGACCTGGCCGCCAAACAGAAAGAAACGGAGCGTCTCAACGCAGAAAACTCCAAGCTTGCCCAAACCGACGCGCTTACCGACCTGCCGAACCGACGCTATTTCTTCAACCGGCTTGAAGCCCTGATCAGCGAAGTGGAAGGTACGGACCGGCAGTTTGCGGTCGGCGTCGTCGACCTGGACCGGTTCAAGCCCATCAACGACACCTATGGCCACCAGTTAGGCGACCAATTGCTGATGGAAGTCGGCTCGCGCCTGAAAAGCCTTGGACTGCCGAATGTCGAGATCTGCCGTCTCGGCGGCGACGAGTTCGGTTTCCTTTATCTCGGAGACATCTACGAGGCAGCCTCGACGGGGCAGTCTATTTGCGAACTGATCAGCCGCCCCTATCGGATCGGTGAACTGCAGGTTTCCGTTGGCGCGTCCTGCGGCATTGCGTTCTATCCTGATGCCGGCACTTCTGCCCATGTTCTGTTCGACCGGTCCGACTACGCCCTTTACAATTCCAAGACCAGCCTGCGCGGCCGGACGACGGTCTATTCGGCTGAACATGAAGCCCGCATCCGCTCGGAACGGGCCATCGAGGCCGCGCTTCAAAGCGCCGATCTTGCCAGCGAATTCCAGGTCTATTTCCAGCCTGTCGTCCAGTTGCCGGAACGGTTCGTTGTCGGCTTCGAAGCGTTGGCGCGGTGGGACAACCCGCAGCTTGGCAGGATTGCCCCCGACAAGTTCATTCCCATTGCCGAGCGCGCCGGCCTGATCCACAGGCTGACCCTGTCGCTGTTCGAAAAGGCGGTCGAGCAGATCAAGGCCCTGCCCGGAACGCTCTCGCTATCCTTCAATCTGTCCGCACATGATGTCACCTCCGCCGAGACAGTGGCTGCGCTGCTCGAGATCATCCGCCGCGCGGCGATAGACCCGCGGCAGATCACCTTCGAAATTACCGAGACTTCCGTGATCGGCAGTTATGAAGCGGCTGAAACCTGTCTGCAGGTTCTTCGCAATGCCGGTGTCAAACTCGCGCTGGATGACTTCGGCACCGGTTATTCCAGCCTTGGCTACCTGCACCGACTGCCTATCGACTGCGTCAAGATCGACCGCAGTTTCGTTGCCGGTATCAAGGACCCGATCGCGAGCGGCGTCGTGACCTCCATCGTCAACCTGTGCCGGTCCATGAAGATGCAGTGCGTGGTGGAAGGCGTTGAAGAAAGCAACCAGTTGGAACTTCTGGAAGCGATGCATTGCCGTTTGGTCCAGGGATACCATTTCAGCGCTCCCCTGCCTTTCGAGGACCTTCTTGCCGATGCCAGGGAAAATGGAAGGGTTGCAGGGCTGCCCCTGTCCGGCACTGCCGGGGCCAGCAGCTTTCAGTTCTTCCGCGCCTGACCGGCGATCCGGACCAATTCCACCGGACCTCTTCTAATCCGTCCGGGATTTGTTTACCTCTCCGGTCTCAACCTCAAAAATCCGGGACCTGTTCATGACCGGCGGCACCAAGCGGCAAAAAGACATGCGCAAGGCCTTGCGGGTCCTGCTGCCGCGCGTTCCCTTTTCAGATGCGGAAGCCATTCTCGAAGTTGCCCTCGCCGGACACCTGCGCCATCTGCCGCCCGGCATTGCCCTCTGGCAGGCCACTACCAGTCATGTCCGGCACGCCCTGACCGACTACGACACGTTGCTGGACGAAGGTTATGACCGTGACGCTGCCCGGTTCTTCGTGCTGGACGAAATGAATGACGTTCTGAGCTCCTGGGGATGTGCGAAACGCCTGGAAGCTGACGATACGTCCCCAACCGAGGACTGACACCGGTGCTTAAAGCGGATCCGTGCCCGTCACACACAACCCCGGATGGGATTTGCGGGTAGCCGGCCGTTACGGCCGCCGGGCGATCAAATCGATCTCGACCAATGCATCGACGGCAAGGCCCGACACGCCAATACAGGTACGACCCGGCAATTTTCCGGGTTCGAAAAATGACCGGTAGGTGTCGTTCATCGCCTGATAATCGCGCTTGAATTCAGTCAGATAGACACGAATGAAAGTCGTGTTTTCAAGGCCGAGCCCGAGGCCGGCCAGAACGAGTTTCAGGTTTTCCATCACCCGCACAGTCTGCGCCTCTATGCCCTCCGGCAGCGGGGCGTCCGGATCGTCCGGCAGTGTCGGCATCTGGCCGGTTACAAACACCCAGCCGTCAATTTCGACGGCATGGGAGAATGGCGCGACCGGCTGTGGCGCCTGATCGATCATGTGGTGGATCGGCAGCATGGAGGCTCCTGTTGGAAGGTTATGACAGAGCATCCAGACTAGAGAATATCAGGCACCTCGGGAAACAGGTTTCCCTCGCTGCGAGCCTTAAAATCAGATGCGCTCGTAGATCCACTGTTCGGGAACATGGGCGGTGACCGCCTCGCCCGCCGCAACCTTCCCCGGGACTTCGACATAGCCAACAAGTCCTCGCAGGCGCTTTGCCTTTTGCGGGAACAACAGGTCCAGTCCTTCCCGACCAGGATTGGCTTCGGCGATCGCCTCGCCCGCGAAACGGCAGGGTTTGTTGTCACCGTCCACACGTATAACCACACCGCCCTCGAACACCAGCCGGGTGCGCGGTGGCACCATCGTAAGGTTGGGAATGCCGGACAAGGTAATGTTGCCGCCGATCCATTCGGCTTTCAGTTCGGCAATCTCCATGCGAGTGGCAATCAACGAAAGTTCCTCGGCGGACAGGATGGATATCTGGCGCTCGTTGCACATTTCCGTGCCACGCGGATACCAGGGTTCGCGGCCACCGGACCTCCGGGTGTATCCGCCATGCCGGTCTCCCGGAATGCCTTCGAACGTCATCTCCAAAGCATCCGTTGCAGTGGTCCTGAAGTCTTCCGCAGAGACTGTCCTGAAAACGCCCTCCACCTTGCCACTTGTCCTGAATGCAGGCGTAATCCGAAAGTCATTGGCAAGAAGCTGGAGCTGGTCTGTCATGCGGTGTCTCCTGTCGCAGTCGAGTGGCGATGCTAGGGCGCCGGCGCCTTCCTGACCAACAAAACTCATTGATGTTTTCATAAGCGCGGAAGATCGATCCGCTGCCCCAGTATTTGCGGTGGTGAAAGCTATCTTCAGGCAGGGCCGGAGAGGAATTTCTCCTTGCGCAAGCCGTCCAGGCATCGGACGATTTTCCGCGCGTGGTAGAGCATCGCGACCCAACCGGTTTCCAGCGCAAGATTGCCTGTTGCGCCCTCGGGCATGGCTGTCATCCAGTCATCCTCCAGGCCCGGGACGGTCTGCCTCGGGCGTCCATCCAGGACAGCCGAGAACTCATCTTCCAGACGCTTGTCCATGCGAGCGACAAGCGCCTCTATCCCCGACCTGGCCTGAGCTTCCACCGTTTCCCGCGTGACGTCCGAACGGGCTTCGCGGTAAAGCACCACGTATTGGGCCAGCACGATCACCAGCACGTTGAGGTCACTGGCGGAGCGTGTGAACGACGACCAGGGAGCTTGCTCGATCCGATAGGACCTGGCGGTGGCGATCAGCGTGCTCGCTGCCGTTCGAAGCCGGGCGAGATCCTGAAGGTCCGTATCCGCCTTGCCGCCTTGCGCCCGCAGGCAACTTCGGCAGGCGTTGAGGTAATCGGACGCCAGCTCCTTGAAGCTTGCGCCAGTGCGGTTGGGAAACAGCAGCCATGCCGCGGCAAGCCCCACGCCTGCGCCGATCATCGTGTCATAGAGACGCGACCAGAGTTCATCGATGGGCAGACCTTCAAGCGTCTGAAGCCCCATGACCACCAGGAAACTGATGATACCTGAGGCGATGGCGTAATTGCGGTCGAGGAAAACGATGACCCCGGGTATGGCAATGACAACCAGTACCAGCCTGACGGACGGAAACTCCGCCAGGGCCGGGTCGACCAGCATGGCCAGAACAACGCCGCCCGCCGTCCCGCCGATCCGCTGTGCGGTTCGGAGCAGTGTCGCCCCAAGGCTGTTCGACAGCACGATGATGATGGTGAGCGTGACCCAATAGGCGTGATTGAGATCGAACGCGAACCCCAGGGAAAAGCCGATCCCGGCTGCGACACCTGCCTGAAGTGACAGGCGCCAGGAAAGCTTCCGCAACCAGCCGCCCTCGCGGCTGTCGTCATCCGTACCGAGGCTCAGGCGAACCGGCTGGTCTTTTGCCGCCAGCAGCCACAGACGCTTGAAAGCCTGGGCAATGCGCAATTCCTGAAACCGGTCATGTGCCGTTACTGCCGCATCGGCCTGCAGCCAGCTCGCGGCAGGTGCGCTTGCGCCGGTTTTGCCTTCCCCGACATCGCTCTCTTCCGGAACGCCCTCACCGGTTTCAAGGCGATGGACAAGCCGGTCGACCGCACGGCGAAAGCCGTCATCTTGCGCCAGTCGGGTGCGTGCGTCCCGGGACAGCTGGTCGCGCGCATCGCCCACCACTTCCAGGGCAAGTTCCACCATGATAGCCGCTTCCGGCGACATGCCCTGCAACTCACCTTCCGGTCTGAGCAGATCGGCACAGACCTGAAGTTCCATGCGCAGCTTCGCCAGATCCCTGATCCGAACTGCCGCATCGCCGGACGAACCGGTCGCCCGGCCTGACAGCTGCCTCAGATAGGTTGCCATCGCCTGACGATTTGCAGCTTCGACCCGCAGGTAGGTTCGGTATGTCGAAGGCCGCCAGGGCCCTGTGCGAACCACGAGGGCTGTCACCATTCCAAGCACCGCCATGACCGGAAGCCAGAGGCCGGGCGATCCTCCGACGTTGCCGAGGACGACGAAAAGCCAGCAAATCGCCATGCTGCGCCCAGCGCGTTGCCAGAAGGGACCAAGCCCCTGCATGGCAAAGCCGAGCATGATCGCGGCGATCCAGAGCCCTTGCAGAACGGTTGAGGCGCTTTTCCCCGACAGCTCGGCGACAACCGCCCCGAGAGCAAACAGGGTCGTCAGCAGAACGCCAAGCTTCAGGATGCCGAGGACCTCGGCCTTTCTGGTGGAGACCGGCGTGAACATCAGGCAGTGACCGCCGCTCGCGGCTGCCAGAACGGCCAGTTTAAAGGCCGACTGACCGGGCACGAAGCTTGCCACGACATTTGCCAGAAAGACCGCTCCGAGCACGGTCAGCATCAGATGAACGCCGCGCATCAGCCGCAAGCCGCCGGGGTCCGTGCGCAGGAGACTTGTCTTTATGTCCGAAGCGGCTTGCAGCATCTGTCTGACTTGAACCCGGCTCTTCAGGGCAAAAACCCCGACGTTCTGAATGGAAATCTTTTATGCGGACTGCATTGTCTCGTGTCCATGGCGCTTTGACCGGGTGGACGCAGGCTTGCCGCAGAAGATCAGTCGGACGACTTGCCGTCGACAACCGTGAATTCGGCAAAGACCGGCCAGTGATCGGAACCGTTGAAGTGTCCGAGTTCGCAGTTTTTGACCGCAAGCCCGCTCCTGACGAAAAAATGGTCGAGTTCGAGACCGATGCCCGGAACAGGGGCAAGCCATGTCGGGGTCCAACGACTGCCGCAGACTGCCTTGCGCACCCCTGCCGTTTCCTGAAACCGTTTCAGCAGCGGTGCCCAGGAGGCGGCGTTCATGTCGCCGGCAACAAGAACAGGTCCCGGCGTCCTCGACACTTCGGATGCAAGCTTCTGAAGGATGTCCGCCTGGTGCAGATAGAAGTCACGCCTGAAAGGCGGCAGTGTGTGAACTGCAAGGACACTCACACAGGGCTCCGCCTGCATACCGCAGTAAATCGCTTTCGTAATCGCGTATGGGTTCCCGCCTACAGGGATCAGTTCAACGCTGTGCGGCGCAGTGCGCGAGAGGATAACTGCGGCGGGACGTCCACCAAGCGCCTGATCGGGCGTTCCGGCCACATGCAGCATGCCTTCAAACCGGTCGAGCAGCCCTTGGTCGGCAGGTACCGGCAGCTCCGTGAGGATCATGAGATCGAAGCCGCGGGCGCTGTTTTCCTCAACCAGATTGCCGAGCGCTGCGGCGCTGCCGAAGAGATTTGCGGTGACGACGCTGATCGCCGGTTCTGCCGCATTGGCGGTTGGGGCAAAGCGTCCGTTGTCGAAGATGCCCATGCGCATGAGAGCGACCACCGACAGGCAGATAGCCAGTGCCGCCATGTTCCAGTTCCGGAAGAAGACGAACCCTGCAGCAAACAGCAATCCGGCAAGAACGTATTGGGTCTGAAAATGAGCCAGCAGATCGACGGGCCAGCCGACTGCCGCCAGAAACGAGGCGAGAACGGAGATGGCGAAGGCCACAAACAGACAGACGAGAGTTCTGTGGAACATGCCTTGTGCCGCTCGCAAGGACAAAAATTGCCGGTGGCCGGTTTATACCGCCGGACAAAAAAGATGCCGGCCCGTTTCCAGGGCCGGCACATTCGGGAAACAGGGGGCACGCCCCCCATTTCAGCTTCCAGGCCGTTCGCTTAGCGCGTAAGCGGCTTGTACTTGATCCGGCGCGGGTCGGCGGCATGTGCGCCAAGGCGGCGGACCTTGTCCTTTTCGTAGTCTTCGAAGTTGCCTTCGAACCATTCCACATGGCTGTCGCCTTCAAAGGCGAGCATGTGTGTGGCCAGACGGTCGAGGAACATACGATCGTGGCTGATGATAACGGCGCAGCCGGCGTAGTTTTCCAGCGCGTCTTCCAGAGCTGCCAGCGTCTCGGTGTCGAGATCGTTGGTCGGCTCATCGAGCAGCAGCACGTTGGCGCCCTTCTTCAAGACCTTGGCCAGATGCACGCGGTTGCGCTGACCGCCGGAAAGGTCGCCGACCTTGGCCTGCTGGGCAGCACCCTTGAAGTTGAAGGACGAGCAATAGGCGCGAGAGTTGATTTCCTTGTCGTCGAGGTAGATGACCTCGGCGCCGCCGGAAATTTCTTCCCAGACCGTGTTGTTCGGGTTGAGCGCATCGCGCGACTGGTCAACGTAGCCAAGGTGCACACTGTCGCCCACGACGACCTTGCCCTTGTCCGGTGTTTCCTGACCGGTGAGCATCTTGAACAGGGTCGTCTTGCCGGCGCCGTTCGGGCCGATCACGCCGACGATGCCACCGCGCGGCAGCTTGAACGACAGGTTGTCGATCAGGAGACGGTCTTCAAAGCCCTTGGAAACACCATCGACTTCGATGACGTTGGCACCGAGACGCTCACCAACCGGGATGAGGATCTGTTCGATGGACGGCTGACGCTCTTCCTGGGCGGTCAAGAGGTCTTCAAAGGCCCGGATACGGGCTTTCGACTTGGTCTGACGGCCTTTCGGGCTCATGCCCATCCACTCGCGCTCACGGGCAATCGCCTTGGAGCGGGCCATGTTCTCGCGGCCTTCCTGCTCCATACGCTTGGTCTTCTTTTCCAGATAGACCGAGTAGTTGCCTTCGTAAGGGATGCCCTGACCGCGGTCGAGCTCCAGAATCCAGCCCGTGACATTGTCGAGGAAGTAGCGGTCGTGGGTGATGATCAGGACGGAGCCCTTGAACTCACGCAGGTGACGCTCCAGCCAGTGAACGGTTTCAGCGTCCAGGTGGTTGGTCGGCTCATCCAGCAGCAGCAGGTCCGGCTCGGACAGCAGCAGCTTGCAGAGCGCGACGCGGCGGCGCTCACCACCGGAGAGATTGTCGACGGCTGCATCTGATGGCGGGCAGCGCAGGGCTTCCATCGCCATTTCCACCTGACTTTCCAGGTTCCACAGATCCTGCGCGTCAATCTCGTCCTGAAGCTGTGCGGCTTCCTCGGCGGTTTCGTCCGAGTAGTCCATCATCAACTCGTTGTAGCGGTCAATTTTCGCCTGCTTGTGGGCAACACCTTCCATGACGTTCTCCATCACGGTCTTGGTGTTGTCGAGCTGCGGTTCCTGCGGCAGATAGCCGACCTTCGCACCCTCGGCCGCCCAGGCCTCACCGGTATATTCCTTGTCGATACCGGCCATGATCTTCAGAAGGGTCGACTTACCCGCACCGTTCGGGCCCAGGATACCGATCTTGGCGTCCGGGTAGAACGAGAGATGGATGTTGTCGAGAACCTTCTTGTCGTTATAGGCCTTGGACAGGCCATGCATGTGATAGATGAACTGGCGCGCCATGGGGCTCCGCTTCTCCGCTTTCAAAATCTGATGGGATTCTCAGGAATTCTGCGGCGTCTTTTAGGGGAAATGGCGCCCGGGGGCAATGGGGGGATTTGCCTGAGAACGCCTCGAGAGTTCGTCTCGCAATCAGGCATTACCTGTGCAATCGCAATTAGACCTCTTCCTTGGCCAACTTTAAGCCGCCTTCGCTTTGGGATAAGTGTCCTTTTCATTGGACAGTTTACGGACCGACTCCGATTACCAAAGTTTCCAGAAAGCACGCCGCCCCACTCGCGTTAAACGCCGACCGCTATACTCGGAATTGCAGTTACGCCCAAGAACCTGCCCACCCTGTCATTCCGGACAAGTGCAGCTACGCTGCACGCCGATCCGGAACCCAGCGTGTCAGCGTGAGCAAAGCGAACACTCAATTTGCCGCGCATGGCGCGACATATCTCTGGATTCCGGATCGGCGCTCGACACCTGTCTCACTTGTCCGGAATGACGGCGGAATACGCCGTTTCACTGATGAAGTGAGCCGAAAGCGTTTCGAGGGTGACGAAATTTGCGTACCAACTCTGCCCATTCGGCTCTTTTCTCCCCCAACCGAAGACCTTAAGGTCACCTCACCTTTCTTCATCACCCCACCGGACCTGCCATGACCTCCATCGATATTCTGATGCCCCGCCCGATGCTGCCGATCGTTCAGGAGCAGCTTGATGCCGCCTTTACCGTGCACCGGCTCTACGAGGCCGACAATCCGGAAGCGCTGCTGGCGGAAATCGGCGAGAAAATCCGCGGGGTTGCGATGGCATTCGGGTCGGTCAACGCCGAGTTGCTTGCGAAAATCCCGAACGCGGAAATCGTTTCCAGCTTTGGCGTCGGCTATGACCACGTCAACACGGACGATTGCCTGGCGGCGCAGGTGATGGTGACCCATACGCCCGATGTGCTGACGGAAGAAGTTGCCGATACGGCGGTCGGGCTGATGATCATGACCATCCGCGAATTCGGCCAGGCCGAACAGTGGCTTCGCCAGGGCAATTGGGAAAGCAAAGGGCCCTACAAGCTGACCGGGGCGACCATGCAGGGGCGCACGCTCGGCATCTTTGGTCTGGGGCGCATCGGCAAGGCGATTGCCAAGCGTGCCGAAGCCTTCGGCATGACAATCCATTACCACGGCCGCCACAAGCAGGACGACATCTCCTACCCCTATCACGCGACGCCGAAGGCGCTGGCTGCTGCCTGCGACACGCTGATGGTGGTGGCTCCGGGCGGCGAGGAAACCAGACATGCCGTCAATGCGGAGGTGCTGGAAGCACTCGGGCCAGATGGCATCGTCATCAATATCGGCCGTGGCACCGTCATCGACGAGGCCGCATTGATTGCGGCGCTTGAGAATGGCACGATCTATGGTGCCGGCCTCGACGTCTTCGAGAACGAGCCGCATGTGCCCGAAGCCCTTCTGAAACTGCCAAGGGTCACCGTACTGCCGCATGTCGGTTCCGCCTCGCAGGCGACCCGCAATGCCATGGGTCAGCTCGTGGTCGACAACCTGAAAAGCTGGTTCGAAACTGGCGCGGCCATAACACCAGTGCCGGAAATGCGCTGAGATTGAGGGCGTGCCAGGGCTGCAGGCAGCCCGACCCGTTTCTTTTCCCGGCTCAGTATTTGACACGCCCGACTTGTGCCTTAGGTTTATGGATCAAGCGCATCCTTTCTGCTTGTGATGCGCTTACCCGATAGGCGTGGATCCATCAGACCACATAAACCACGCCGGGATGCCGACTGGGGCGGCTGGTGAACCAAAAGACGAATGCGTTCAGAAGCCTACTCAACACCGGCTGTTCGCCCGGATCCGTCAGCGGGTCCAGTTTGCCTGCGGAAGTGGCCCGTTTGCTCGGGGTGCCTCGCAACGGCAGAAGACGACATCCCAGGTCGCAGAAGGTGGCTGGCGACGTAACCTCCGCCAGCACCCTGGGCCGGCCCCTTCCGGGCCGGTCCGCACCGACATCTCACATGCTTGGGGAAGGCCTCAAGCCGAACCTTCTCATTCCGCTCCACCGGCCGGGCACCTGAACGGTGTAAAGGTGCTGCCCATGTTTGCACTGACGGTCATCATCGTCAGAATGTCGGCAAAGGCGAATTCGGCGGGTGTTTTCGGGCAAACGGCTTTCGCCGCGAAACACCCCCCTTCGATAAAGGCATCATGTTCGGCAACGAAACCGGGCCGCATTTGTGAACGACTGACATTTTCGAACGCCACGCGGACGATCTCCTGATAGTAGGCGCATCTTCTGGCGCGCTTTTGTTCGCGTGTTTCCTCGGCAGATGCCTGGGAGAAACCGGCTGAAACCGCGACAAGCGCCAACGGCAGGGCAAACAAGGATCTTGGAACGGACAAGGTTGTCTCCGTCAGAAGCGGCAGGACATTTCCAGAGGCAGAGGCGCCCGGGCGAATGAAGGGATCCGCCCGGACAAGAAAACTCAGTCGTGGAGACTTTCGGCAAGTGCGGCTGCGATATCGGCAATCGCCTTGTTGCGGTCGTCAAAGGAAGCGTCGGTCTGCGTGATGTAGACCGCGATCACGACGGGCTCCCGATCGTCTGGCCAGATCACGCCGATGTTGTTGCGCGAGCCATTGGCCCCTGCCCCGGTCTTGTCGGCGACCGGCCATTCTTCCGGCAGCCCAGCACGCAGGGTCGCGTTGCCCACCTTGTTGTCCAGCAGCCAGCCTGTCAGCTGGGCTCTGGCGGTGGACGAAAGGGCATTGCCCAGAACCAGTTTCTGCAACGTGGCAACTGCCGCTGCCGGGGTGGTGGTGTCGCGGGCATCGCCCGGGCGGCCTTCATTGAGACCCGGCTCCGTCCGGTCCAGCCGGGTGATGGTGTCGCCAATACCCCGAAGGTAATCCGTCAGTCCTGCCGGTCCACCGACAGCTTCCAGCACGAGATTGGCCGCCGCATTGTCGCTGATCGCAACGGCCGCTTCACACAGTTCCAGATAGGTCATTCCTCCGGAGCCGACCTTTTTCTCGGTAACCGGCGAATAGGAGACGAGGTCTTGCGAGCGGATCTTCACGCGGCGTTCCGGCTGAACCTCGCCCTGCTCGCCCTTTTCCAGAAGGGCCGCACACAGAAAGGCCTTGAAGGTGCTGTTGAGCGGAAAACGCTCGTCGGCGCGGTGGGTCCAGGTCTTGCCGGTTTCCGTATCCAGCACCGCAACCCCGATCCGGGCAGACAGTCGGCTCTCGGCACCGGTGACGGTTTTCTCAAGTGGTGCGGGATCGAACCCGGCGGCGTGTGCCAATCCGGAAATTGCCGGAAACCCGGCAAAAAGGGCAAGGGAAAGCGTCAACGCGTTACGGCGTGTCCAGAGTTTCATCTTCAACTCCAATGATGAATACAAACAGCCCGAACCGGTGTGGTGTGTCGCCCCCCGCACCATTCGTCTTTGGGACACCGCGACAGTGCCGCTGCCTCAGATATAACGCAAATGATGAATACTGAGGTTAGGCATGAGTAAAACTTGGCCTAAGTGGGATCCGGATGGACGTCTCGAAACTTCCGCTAAATGCCTTGAGAGCCTTTGAAGCCTCTGCAAGGCTCTGCAGCTTTACACGCGCCGGCCTGGAACTGCGGGTATCGCAGACTGCCGTCAGCCACCAGGTGAAGGCGCTGGAGGACGTGTTGCAGGTGTCGCTGTTCGAGCGCCTTCCGCGCGGCGTTGCCCTGACGGATGAAGGACTGGCGCTGCTACCTGTACTGAGCGATGCCTTCCGGCGGATGAGCGATGCGCTCAGCCGGTTCGAGGATGGCAACTACCGGGAGGTGCTGACGGTCGGCGCCGTCGCCACTTTCGCGACCGGCTGGCTGTTGCCGCGCCTTTCCGGCTTTGCCAGGGCCCATCCGCAGATCGATCTGCGGCTGAAAACCAACAACAACCGCGCGGACATTCTTGCAGATGGTCTCGACTGTTTCCTGCGCTTCGGCGACGGGGCCTGGCATGCCACCAACGCGGTCAAGCTGATGGACGCCCCGCTGTCGCCTATCTGTTCGCCTGGAACCGCTGCCCGGCTATCCAAGCCGGAAGACCTTGTGCACGAGCCCTTGCTGAGATCCTACAGGTTAGATGAATGGGCCATGTGGTTCCAGGCGGCGCAACTGCCGCCACCACGGGCGCGCGGCTGGATGTTCGACAGTTCTCTTGCGATGGTTGAAGCCGTCACGCAGGGTGCCGGCGTCGCTCTGGTGCCGACAGCGATGTTCAGCCGCCCCCTCGCGTCCGGCGCGATCGTGCAGCCTTTCCAGACCAGCGTCCTGACGGGAAGCTATTGGCTGACTTGGTTGAAGTCGCGGGAGGAGACCAGCGCCATGCAGAAGTTCCGCTTGTGGATGCTGGAGACGGTAGCGGAGTGAAAGGAGTCGCGCAATAAACTATCTCGAAAAAAGAGCATTGGGGAGGTGGAAACACGCTTCGACTTTGCATAGAGCCATTGGGACGAAGTCAAGACAAAACATCCATATTAGTGCAGCATAAAGAGACTTCGCTATTGCATACAACAGTTCGATATTTGTCCCGATGGCCAATTGTGAATATCTAGGCACGATTAGTCTAAGGTGCGACCCAAGCGGAAAATCGCTCTATGTTGAAAATATATGTGTATGACACCGCTTCGTCATCAACAAAATCCAACTCAGAACCCAGCCGCCTGAAAACGAGAGTGCGCAAAATCTTTGACGCTACCATCCTGCTCGGGATATTGATTCATTCTTGCTCGAATTCATCTGACTGTTTTCGATCTTAGCAAAAATTTTGGAGTGGCCTCTTGCCAGTTTTGTTGAAACGAGCGTCATTGGCGTATTTCCCTGCGCCAAAATGTGCATGTACTACTTTGAAAACTGCCATCTACGATGCAGAACATGAGGAAAAATATGATCCGGAAATAATGGTTAAGAGGCAATCAGTTCACGATCTGTACAGAACCTCCCAGTTTGATACTTCATTCATAAAGCGCACCGAAGGTCTATTGAGGATCGCATTTGTCCGTGAGCCTAGTCAAAGAATTTTATCCGCATATGCAAACAGAGTAATATATCACAAGGCGCTCGAAAAGTTTGGTGACTTCGAAAAACTTGGCCTTAACTCAACTCCAAGTGTCGAAGAGTTCATTTTGAAGCTGCCGCTCTATCGATCCGCGTGTCATGAGGTAAGGCATCACACTGATCTTATGACATTATTCTTAGGTCCTTCTAGAGACTTATATGATCGATTACTAAACCTGTCTGAAATCGAAGTATTCTATGATATACTTGAAAAAGCCTACAATAAGAAGATTGATCGCCGCAGAAGACAATTTGAAGGACCAAAACTTACTATTGACGACCTATCTAGTTCGACACGAAAATTACTAATATCTTATTGCGCTCATGATTATGATTTCCTTGGTATAGCCCCCCCAAAGACTGGCTTATCAGGTTGGAGCTGGTCGAAGAACAGTTTCTTTAAATCAAAACAAGCTACTCAGTTCGGATCAAAACAAAAACAGGGCCAAATTTAACGTACCAACCAGTTGAAATAACAGGATGCCAATTGAAGTTGCGCTAATCGCGATTTATTTGAATTAAAAAAGGAGGCAATCGCCCACCTCAAGGCTTTCGCCCTTTCACCATTTCGCGTTTGCCGGCGAAGCCTTCAGCCTTTTCAATCTCGAACCCGGCAGCCTGAAGATTGCGGCGAACCCAGCCGGCAGCCGTGTAAGTTGCCAGTGTTCCGCCATGGGCCGTCAGGTCAGCCGCCACCTTCAGAAGGTCCGCGTCCCAGAGCTCCGGATTGCGAGCCGGACTGAAACCGTCGAGAAACCAGGCATCGATGGGGGCAATTGCCGGTTCTCCTCCCTCGCCTTCACCTGCCATTCCGGCGTTCAGCTCACCGATCAGCTCACGCGCATCGCCAATGCCGATCTGGAGGTTGGCTCCGGCAATTTTCAGGCTGTTCCAACCCGGCTCAGGCGACCAGGCCTGCAGCAGCTCTTCTGCCAGCGGGGCCAGTTCGGGAAAGGCCGCGAGGGACCGTGCCAGTTGCTCTCCCGACATCGGGAACAGTTCGAAGGTCAGGAAGGTCAGGTCCGGCCGATTGGTCCTTTCCTGCCATGCCGCAAGGGTGGTGAGGAAATTGAGGCCTGTCCCGAAGCCGAACTCTGCAATGGTGAAACGCTCGCAGCCATCGAAGCGGCCAGGCAAGCCGTTTCCTTGCAGAAACACATGACGCGTTTCCGCAAGCCCCCCGGCCTTGGAAAAATACGTGTCGTTGAAGCCTTCAGCCCGGGGCACATCGCCCTGCAGCCATTCCAGATCCGGTGCCTTGATCGACATGATCTTGAGGTTTCCTTCGGGGCGCACCCATCAGCCTTTGCCATTTGCAACGCGTTCTCATAAGAGAGCCGGCAGGATCAATCAATCTCAAAGGACCCCGCCCCATGGCAGCAACCGACGCCGAAACTTTCGATGTTGCCATTGCCGGAGCCGGTATTTTCGGTCTCGCTGTTGCCCGGGCAGCGATCGAGGCCGGACTGAAGGTGGTAGTTCTGGAGAAAAGCCACGTCGGCGCCGGGTCCAGTGGAGGTGTGCTGGGGGCGTTGATGCCGCACATGCCGGCACGCTGGAACCCCAAGAAGGAATTCCAGTTCCAGGCCCTGCTGTGTCTGGAAGACCGCATCCGCCAACTGGAAAGCCAAACAGGGCTTTCCTGCGGCTATCACCGCTGTGGACGCATCCTGCCGCTGACGACAACCGACAAGCTGGAGCACCATCTGGAGCGGGCGGAAGAAAGCAAGCTGCGCTGGCAACCTCAGGAAACCGGCTTTTCCTATGTGGTTGAACCTGCCGGAAGCCGGTCTGACTGGCTGGACGCGAATGCCGCTCCCTTCGGCATCGTCTATGAAACCCTTGCCGCGCGGATCTCCCCGAGGGCTTATCTGGCAAGCCTTGCCAGCTTCGTCCGTCAGAACGGCAGCTTGCGGGAAGGCGTTGAAGCGGTCGGTTATGAGGATGCAACACAGACCGTCCTGCTCGCCGACGGGCAGACCTCGATTCAGACTCGGCAATTCGTCGTTTCAGGAGGATTTGCGGCTTTCGACCTGATCGAAACGCTGACCGGCGAACGCATCGGACGTGGAGAGAAAGGCCAGGCCCTTGTGCTGGAGGGCAAGGGACTGGAAGACAGGCCAGCGATCTATTGCGACGGGCTTTACGTCGTGCCGCATGACGACGGTACCGTCGCCATTGGCAGCACATCCGACCGGGAATTCGAAGACGCCGCCCCCTCTCCAGTCCGTTCAGCCGAACTGCTGGAACGCGCCACCGCCTTTTGTCCGCTATTGAAGGGCCGAGAGGTTCATTCCGACTGGGCCGGCATCCGGCCCCGCAATCACAGGCGAGACCCGCTAGCTGGAAAACTGCCTGGCTTTGACACCGCCTTCGCGGCAACAGGCGGCTTCAAGATTTCCTTCGGCATTGCACATCTGATAGCGGAGGCCCTGGTGGCGGAGATGACTGGCAGAGAGCCTGTTGTTCCTCTGCCAGAGACATTCCGCCCGGCACACCACTTCGGCAGCGGCAGACTGGACGCAGATCGCTAAAGGAACTCACGTTCACGCAATCGCCGACCGCAGAAGCCGACGGCGCGCATGCAATGAAAGGTTGTATATGCGATTGCAGGTGATGAGACTTGACCGCGAACTTGACGCGGTTCGTTCAATCACAATCGGTTTACGCACCTGCTGCCTAGATGGCAGCAACCACCGCGTAAAGACCGTAAAGGCTGAGCGAAATCGTCCCCCAGAACAGGAGATTTTTCGCCACCAAAAATGGCAAATTCATAGACCCACCCTGATGAGCTGCATAGTCAGCCTGCTTCCTCCTCTCCACCCCAGAGGATTCAACTTCGGTTCCGGCTGTAGCTGCTCTCGCCATTTCGGCAATCCTTGAACGACTTAACCAATGGCCATCTGGAACCCATTTCCATCGGCCACACACAGTACCGTTTACGTCGTAAATGGTTAAAACCCGTTTAAGATTAACATGAATCTTTTCTTAATTTACAGCACAATGAAATTGTTGATATGCACAAATTATGGCCCGGCCCGCGCAGCTCTTGCGCGTCCCTCCCTGCCGGTCTTGTTTGATCCGACCTGAAGGAAGCCCTGCAGCATGAGCCTTGACAGCGTACGCAACCACCTTGCCAGTGCCGCCCCCGAACTTGAAGTCATCGTGACGGAAGACAGCAGTGCCACGGTCGACCTTGCCGCCAAGGCACATGGGGTCGAGCCCGGTCAGATTGCCAAGACGCTGTCGTTTCAGCTCAAGGACAAGATCTTTCTGGTGGTTGCCCGCGGCGATGCCCGCATGGACAACAAGAAGGCGAAAGCAACCTTTGGTGGCAAGGTGAAGATGCTGGGCCTTGATGAAGTGGAAACGCTGACGGGACACCCCGTCGGCGGCGTATGCCCTTTCGGCCTTGCCCAGCCGTTGCCTGTCTACTGTGATGTCTCTCTGAAGGAATATGACGTGGTCATTCCCGCCGCCGGCGCGACCAATGCCGCTGTCAGGATACCGCCGGAGCGCATGGCGGAAATCACCGGTGCGGAATGGGTGGATGTCTGCCAGCCGCCGCAGGATGCGTCGCAGCAGGCATAAGAGCCACATGAAGCCAGACATTCGCCCGATGTCTGCCAGGCGTTACGCCCGGTAATAGTCCCGGTACCATTCGACGAACCTGGCAACGCCTTCCTGCACTGTGGTCTTCGGGCGGTACCCCGTGAGGCTTTGCAGCAGATCCGCATTGGCCCATGTCGCCGGAACATCTCCGGCCTGGATAGGCATGAGATTGCGTTCGGCGGTCCGGCCCGTAGCTGCCTCAATGGCTTCGATGAACTCAGTCAGCTGAACGCAGGTCGAATTGCCGATGTTGACCACTCGCCAGGGAGCAACCGGTGAAAGGCTGTCGCCATCCTTCACTCCTTCTCCCTCGGCCGGGCGAACAGGCACTGCGTCCATCAGCAGCCGGATGCCTTCGACGAGATCTTCCACATAGGTGAAGTCCCGTTTCATGTCGCCGTAGTTATAGACGTCGATCGGCTTGCCTTCGAGGATCGCCTTGGTGAACTTGAAGAGAGCCATGTCGGGCCGTCCCCAGGGACCGTAGACGGTGAAGAAACGGAACATCGTCACCGGAAGGTCGTAGAGATGGGCATAGGAATGCGCCATCGACTCTGTTGCTTTCTTGGTCGCCGCGTAGAACGACATCTGGTGGTCAGCCTTATCGGTCTCCGCATAGGGCATTTCGGTGTTGGCGCCATAGGCGGACGACGTGGACGCCAGCAGCATGTGTTCCGGCGGAAAGGCCCTGGCTGCCTCGAGCAGCTCGAACGTTCCGCAGATATTGCTTTCCAGGTAGGAGCGCGGTGCTTCGATGGAATAGCGGACACCCGCCTGCGCTGCCAGATGAATGACAAAATCCGGCCGCTCCGTACGAAACAGGGACATCAGCAGGTCCGGCGCCTCAACGCGGTCGTTCACCGGCTTGAAATGCTCGTTCTGCATCAGCATCTGCTGCCGGCGTTCCTTCAGGCGGACATCATAGTAATCCGTCATGGCATCGAGGCCGATCACCCGAAAGCCGTCCTTCAGCAGTCGGGTACATAGGTAAAAGCCGATAAACCCGGCAGAGCCGGTCACCAGAACGGTTTTCATGATTTGCCCAAAGCCTTTCGATCAAAAATTCATTTTACAAAACGCGTAAGTAGGTCAGCCAAGTTATTAAAAGGCTTCGAAGGTTCGGGCAATGGCGAAGTCTGTCCGAACCCTCTTGGCCTCCTGGAACCGCGACACTTACAGACGCCACAACACCTAGTACAAAATGAATTACCGCGGCGTGACACGCCCACAGAGCTTCTGAAAAACGACCGGTTCCCAAACGAAATTCCAGCTCGTCTGGCCGGAAAATCGCATCGGTCCCACAAACGAAAAAGCCACCCGCGTCCTTGCAACGCGGATGGCTGTCTTTCAGATACCAGGGCACGTTATCAGCCTGGCAAGGTCACTTTCGGCCTCTTGTCAGATGCCGCCGCCGTCGGCGGAGAAGCTGTTCAGGAACCCGCGCTTGCGCAGATACTCAACGATCTCCTCGGCAACTTCTTCCGGTTCCCGGCCGACGTTGCGAATATGAAGTTCCGGATTTTCCGGCGCTTCATAGGGGCTGTCGATACCGGTGAAGTTTTTGATCTCGCCCCGGTCGGCCTTGGCATAAAGGCCCTTCGGGTCGCGTTTGCGGCATTCCTCGATGGGCGTATCGACAAAGACCTCGATGAACTCACCGTCTTCCAGGAGATCGCGCGCCATCTGCCGCTCCGAGCGGAACGGCGAGATGAAGGATACCAGCGTGATCATGCCCGCATCCGCAAAGAGCTTGGCCACCTCGCCGACACGGCGGATGTTTTCCACCCGGTCGGCATCGGTAAAGCCCAGGTCCTTGTTGAGGCCGTGGCGGACGTTGTCGCCGTCGAGCGTATAGGTGTGACGCCCGTCGACATGCAGTTTCTTTTCGACGATCGACGCGATGGTCGACTTGCCGGACCCGGAGAGGCCGGTGAACCAAAGGACTGCCGGCTTCTGACCGAGTTTTTCAGACCGGGCGTTCTTGTCGACGTCGAGGGCCTGCCAGTGAATGTTGCTTGCCCGGCGCAGTGCGAACCAGACCATGCCCGCACCAACCGTCGAGTTGCTCATCCGGTCGATGAGGATGAAGGAACCGGTTGTGTGGTTGGCCTCATAGGGATCGAACGGCACCGCGGAGGACAGTGAGAAATTGCAGAACGCGATTTCATTCAATGCCAGCGTCTTGCCGGCCACATGCTCGAACGTATTGACGTTGATCTTGTGCTTGATTTCGGAGACCGTCGCCGTCACCGTGCGAGTGCCGATCTTCAGGAGATAGGGCCTGCCCGGCAGCAACGGCTCGTCCGACATCCAGATGACATGGGCGGCAAACTGGTCGGCAACATCCGGGCGATGTGCGGTCGAGGTCAGAAGATCGCCGCGGGAGATGTCGATTTCATCTTCCAGCGAAATGGTGACTGCCTCGCCCGCCCGGGCGGAGCTGACTTCACCGCTTGCGCCGATGATCGACTTCACCCTGGACTGCTTTGCCGGACCGGCAACCACCAGTTCGTCGCCAACCGACACCTGGCCGCTGGCGACCGTACCGGAATAGCCGCGGAAATCGAGGTTGGGCCGGTTGACCCACTGCACCGGGAAGCGGAACGGGGCTTCCAGCACATGCTCGCCCACCTGAACCGTCTCCAGGTGCTCCAGCAGGGTCGGTCCGGAATACCAGTCCATCTTGTCGCTGCGCCCGGTGACGTTGTCGCCATAGCGCGCCGACATCGGAATTGCCTGCAGGGTTTCGAAATCGAAGCCGTTGGCAAAAACCTCGAATTCCTTGCGGATTTCCTCAAATCGTTCCTGGGAATAGCCGACAAGGTCGATCTTGTTGATGGCCAGCACAACGTGGCGGATGCCCAGCAGCGACGCGATGAACGCGTGGCGACGGGTCTGGACCATCAGGCCGTTGCGGGCATCAACCAGCAGCACGGCAAGGTCGGCGGTGGAAGCGCCGGTGGCCATGTTGCGGGTGTATTGTTCGTGGCCCGGGGTATCGGCAACGATGAACTTGCGCTTTTCGGTCGCAAAGAACCGGTAGGCAACGTCGATGGTGATGCCCTGCTCGCGCTCGGCCTCAAGACCGTCGACAAGCAGCGCCAGATCGATGTCCTCTCCCACGGTTCCATGTTTTCTGGAATCGCGTTCCAGCGCGGCCAACTGGTCTTCGAAGATCAGCTTGGTGTCGTAAAGCAGGCGGCCGATCAGGGTCGACTTGCCATCGTCAACGGAACCGCAGGTCAGGAAGCGGAGCTGGTCCTTGCTTTCCTGTGCCAGGATATATTCGGTGACGGCTGTCTCTGCAGCTTCCTGAATGTTCTCGATCGTCATCTTAGAAATATCCTTCCCGCTTCTTCTTCTCCATCGACGCGCTTTCATCCTTGTCGATGAGGCGGCCCTGGCGTTCGGATGTACGGGCAATCAGCATTTCGCGGACAATGGCGGGCAGCGTGTCGGCATCCGATTCAATGGCGCCGGTCAGCGGGTAGCAGCCGAGCGTGCGGAAGCGGACCATCTTTTCCTCGATCTCTTCGCCGGGCTGCAGTTTCATGCGGCCGTCGTCGACCATGATCAGCATGCCGTCGCGGTTCACGACCGGGCGCTTTGCTGCGAAATAGAGCGGCACCATCGGGATGTCTTCCGTCAGGATGTACTGCCAGATATCCAGCTCGGTCCAGTTGGACAGCGGAAACGCACGGATGCTCTCGCCCTTTGCCACACGGGCATTGTAGAGGTTCCACAGTTCCGGCCGCTGGTTCTTGGGGTCCCAGCCGTGATTGGAATTGCGGAAGGAGAAGACGCGCTCCTTGGCGCGCGACTTTTCCTCGTCCCGGCGCGCGCCGCCGAAGGCGGCATCGAAGCCGTATTTGTTCAGCGCCTGTTTCAGCGCCTCGGTCTTCATAATGTGCGTATGAACCGAGGAGCCGTGGGAAAACGGGCCGATATTCTTTTCAAGCCCTTCCGGGTTGGTATGGACGATCAGGTCCATGCCGAGACGCGCGGCGGTCTCGTCACGGAAGGTGATCATGTCCCGGAATTTCCAGGTCGTATCCACATGCAGCAACGGAAACGGCGGCTTGGACGGATAGAATGCCTTCATCGCCAGGTGCAGCATGACGCCGGAGTCCTTGCCGATGGAATAGAGCATCACCGGATTGGAGAATTCGGCCGCGACTTCGCGGATGATGTGGATGCTTTCTGCTTCCAGCCGCTTCAGATTGCTGAGGCGCTCGGGCGAGATCCCGTGAGATTGCATGTTCATGTTCGCTTTTCCGTTTGGCCGGCGAACCGGCCGTATCAATCGTTCGGCACGGGCCAACCGCCCGCGCAATTTTGCAAATCGTCAGGCAGCGGGCGCGACATCCCGCAGGAGGTTCCTGCATCCGGCTGCCAGAAAAAACGGGTTCCGCAAGTCGTCCTTGCGGGCGTTTTCCGGCACCCGGTAGACAAAGTCCTCGCCGGTTGAAGCCAGAACGACCGCCCCGCCGGCGGCGCGCACAACAGCATCGCCGGCGGCAATGTCCCATTGCATCGTGGGCGCAAGACGGGGATAGAAATCGGCCCGGCCGGCCGCCACCCAGCACAGCTTCAGCGACGAGCCGACGTTAAGCTGCTCGGCGACACTCAGCCGTGAAATCAGGGCAGAGGTTTCTTCCGAAAGATGAGAGCGGCTGGCGAGCACGCTGATGCCGTCCACCGGCGGCGTGCGAACGGAGATTGGCGCAACATCGCTGATGCCACCGTTCGCGATGGTTCCCTTGAAGGCCCTGGTTTCGGTTTTGCCGTTGTCCCGGATTTCCCCGCCCCAATAGATCTCTTCGAGGGCTGGTGCGGAAACCACGCCGAACACCGGGCGGCCATCCTCGATCAGGGCGATGTTGACGGTGAACTCGCCGTTCTTCTTCAGGAATTCCTTGGTACCGTCGAGCGGGTCGACCAGGAAGTACCGCGCCCCTGCCGCAGGCAGCTTGCCAGCTTCGACCGCTTCTTCGGCCACCACCGGAATGTCGGGGAACTTTTCCGCAAGGCCCGCGAGAATGATTTCCTCGGCTGCCGCGTCGGCCTTGGTCACCGGAGACCCGTCGACCTTGTTCTCGACCTCGAAAGGTTCCGCGTAGATTTTGAGGATTTCCTCTCCGGCCCTCAGGGCCAGCAGGTTCAAGAAAGATATCTGGTCTTCAGTCATTGATGCCTCAATTCGCGCCGGGAAATATTGCCCCCCGCGCTGTCCGCCCGCGTGGCTGTCCCGTAAATAGAAAGGTACAGTGTATCAATTCAAGGAATGGTGTTCCACGTTTTCGCCTGAATACAAAAAGCTCAGGTTTCTCTGACCGTCGCAAGGGAGCTTTTGTTGCTCCCAACATGGTCCTATGCCGGGCTTTACCTGACCGATCCATACGTGGATTCACCGATTGGCAAGGGCTTTGCGCCTAAACTTACCCCAAATGGGGGTTAAAGTGCCCTTGGACACCATGAGAATGCGAGAAACCCATGTCGGACGCCAAACCATTTCCGCACACACCCGCGGATGAGAGCGCCAGCGAACAGATGCCGCGGGAGCGGCGGGCACGCGTGTTCAAGAAAGGCAAGATGGTCTTTCAAAACGGGCTGAGATCCATTCCCTGCATGGTGCGCAACATCTCCGAAGGCGGCGCTTTGCTGGAATTCGAGCAGGCCTACATGCTGCCCAAGGAATTCGACCTTCATATCGACCTGGAAGACTATGAAGTCACCTGCGAACGCCGCTGGGAGGAAGGCCTTCGCTGCGGCGTCCAGTTCATCGGCGAGAAACGGCATGTTGCTGCTCAGCGCGCGCAGGTGCTGAAAAGCTCCGAAGAAGCGCTGAGAAGCGAACTCGACGAGCGCCGCGACAGCCCGGACAACTTTTTCCAGCGCCGCCACCAGGACGAACCGCATACCGACGAGCGCACCTCCGTGCGCCGCAACCGGCAGGACGCAAGTGCCGGCGCCGGCAAGCCGACCTTCGGCAAGAGACGCTGATACTCTGCGCGCGGCGAAATACTTCAGATACCCTTTCTCTTCGCGGTGCTCGACAGACAGCCAGCAAGTGCACCCTGCCGCCCAAGGCAGAATGCCGGCTTCCACGCGAGCCTCTAAATTCCTGGATATGATCCGCCTCCGCGTCGTACCCTTTGAAGATCACGCCAAGGCGTGTTTCGAACCAGGATCATGACCAGGAAACAGCCCGTGGCGACCACCCTCTACGACATGAGCGTGCCAACCTTCCTGCAAACGGCACGCGCCGTCAGCGGGTTTCTTCAAAAGGCGGCAACTCATTGCCAGCAGACAGGCACCGATCCGGACGACTTCGCGACCGCGCGGCTTTATCCGGACATGGCTCAGTTCTGGTTTCAGATCGAGTGCGTCGACAATTTTTCCGTCTGGGGCCTGGAAGCAATGAGAACGGGTGCCTTCACCCCTCCGCCGCTTGTCGGACCAGCCCCATATGCGGCTCTGCAGGACCGGATCGCGCAGACAGTGACACGTTTGCAGGCCTATACGCCTGCCGAGGTAAACGACTGGTCGAGCCGGCCTCTCGACCTTGATCTGGTTCACATCAGCCCCGCGCCGATGCCCCTGACATCGGAGACGTTTCTCCTGTCCTTCCTGCTGCCGAACTTTCATTTCCACGCCGTCACCGCCTACGACATCCTGCGCACGCGCGGCGTGCCGATCGGCAAGCGCGACTATGAAGGCCAGTTGCGGACGAGGCCGGACTGACGGCCCTCACCCTCACCGGCAGAAACGGACGGGCTCGCCAACTGGAAAGCCGCGCAGGCAATTCATCCCGTTTCAGGGCCGTTTTCATGACACCTGCGCAAACAGATATGGCCCACCGGGCAAAACCCGGCAGGCCATATCGTCAGCGGAGGTTCAAAACCTCTCAGGCCGCCTGGCGCTCACGCTCCAGCGTCCGCACGGTGGCCGGGCGTTCGCTGCACCGCTTCACCCAGTCACGGATCGCCTCGTTGTCTGGCAACATGTCCGGCAGCCACAGGAACGGACCGCTGCACAACAGGTCGACGGCGGAATAGGTTTCGCCCAGCAGGTAAGGCTGCTTTTCCAGCGTTTCCGCCAGCCGCGCGACCATCGTGTCGAAATCGCGCAGGCTCGCCTCCACGGCCGGATGCGTAAACTGGGCGAATTTCAGGATGATGACCGGCTCCATCACACCCTGATAGTAGAACAGCCAGGACAGATATTCCCCGCGCCCCGGCTGGCCTTCGATCGGCCCAAGCCCGGCTTCGGGAAACTTGTCGGTAAGATAAAGCATGATCGCGCCGCGCTCGCGGATCCCCTCGGCACCATCCACCAGGTAGGGCACCTTCTTTTCCGGGTGCGGGTTGGATGCATCCGGCCCGCCCGAGCCATCCTGCCGGCGAACCGTCACTTCCTTCACCTCGACGTCGGCGCCCAGCTCTTCGATCAGGGTCACGATCGCCGAAGACCGGCTGTTGGGAGAATGGTAAAGCGTCATCATGGGAAAGCTCCTTTTCTTTGTGATGCCAAAGGTATAGCTTCCCCCTGCTGACAATTTACGGCAGGAGCAAAAATGGCCCGCATGGACAGGCTGATGCGCCTGATGGATACCCTCAGGCGCCTTCCCCAACCGGTCACCGCCGCGCGCCTTTCCGAAGAGACCGGCGTTTCCCTGCGCCAGCTCTACCGCGACATCGCGACCTTGCGTGCGGGCGGCGCCCTGATCGACGGGGCCGCAGGCGTCGGCTACACCTTGACGGAAGATCCCGTGCTGCCGCCGCAGAGTTTCTCCCGGCTGGAAATCGAGGCGCTGATGCTGGCGCAAAGCGGGCTGGACCAGATCGGCGACGAGACACTGAAAAAGGCCGGCCGCAACGCCATGGCCCGCATCATCGCCACCCTGCCCGACCGGCAGGCGCGCCAGGCCATGCACACGGTGATGCGCAGCTGGCGGCAGCCGGACAAGCGCCCGCCGGTGACAGTGGATCTCGACCTGTTGCGCGAGGCCTGCTGGGAGGAGTTCAGCCTGGTCATCACCTACCGCGACCTGCAGGAGCGAACCACCACAAGGGAAATCTGGCCGATGGGCCTGTCCTATAGCGAAACCTCGCTGCTACTGCTCGCCCATTGCCGCCTCCGGCAAGACTATCGCCACTTCCACGTCAGCCGGATCGCCTCCCTGGCGCCCGGCACCGAAAGCTTCCGCCCCAACCGGGTGGGCCTGCTCCGCGACTACATCCAGCAACGGGGATATGACCGGAACAGATCACCTCAGCGCGGTGAAGTTGGGTAAAGTGCGAATTTGAAACGGGCTAACCTCAAAACGGGGAAATTTCGGAGAAGCGGGTCACTTCCGCTCCTTCTCCCAGCCGGGTTCCTAGCGCGGAAAACTCCAGTCAAAAACGATCCAGTTTTGGGGGATCAGAGCAGTGTTACGAAAAGCAGCGCGCTAAGGGTTCGGATCAGGTGGCGGAGGAGATGCCTCTACAATATTCTCTCACCGGTCCCAACGAAAACCCCGAATTGCGGTAATGTTAACACCCACGGCTCATCCAGATCCGTTGAAAAAATTTCTAGATCCTTTCCGCCTTCCAACCGAAAAACCAAATCAATAGGTCTGTCTGGTGATTGGAAATCGAGTCCGACGACAGTGCTTCCATTTAGGATTGAAGAAACTCCTAGAGATTGGTCATCTAAGCATCCTAGGAAGATGCCCTTGCCATCAAATATCCGCCAAACCGATTGCGTACTAAAACTCCAGCTTTCGCCGGAGATTACTAAAGTTGTTTCATCCCAAGATGAAAATGAAATACGGAGCGGAAGCTCAATATTTACCGCTGATAAAAAGGATCGCATATCAATCATCCTGCACAATATGAGTGCTTTCGCGAACATATTTCTTTCGCTCAGCGCGTGTCATACCTGACGGCGGTTGAGGCGGTTTGCCTGTAGTGGGATCAACCGGTTGTCCGTTCGCATTTTCGAATGATGCGCGTTCTGGACTACGGCTATCGGCTTGCATTACTCGAACTCGGGTACCGTCCGGTAAAGTATACTTTGTACTCACTGACCTGCGACCCGAGCTTCTGCCGGTTTGGCGCGCGCCCTTCAGGGCAAGGTCCCGGCCGGTTTCGACCGACACGTTGCCGCCCGCCGTGACATCCGTATTGGTTTGATAGGTCTCCGCGTGCTCATAGGGGCACTTTTAGCTCGGGCTCAGGTCAGCAGTCTGTTTTACTGATTCAATCCCTTCAGACTTCGTAGTCGCCCACATGGTCAAGATAGAATGTTGTGTCCTGGTAAAGTTGCAAAACAAACTCGTTGAATGAGTTTGAAACGGGTTTTTTGTCATATGGGGCATAGACCGCGTTAGGGTTAGCTGAATGTGGTCTAAGGACAAAATAGCTGTAACTCCCCATATCAAAGAAAGGGAGTTCTCCGTCGGCGACAAGCTCAGCATCGTATTGAAAGCTCACGTCTTCACGGAGCCAGAGTTCACTCAGGCGTCGCAAGTCCACAAATATATTCAGATAGTCGGTCTGTAGGACCCCTTTGCGACTTCGTACCAGATGGCCACTCCCAACTTTGGCATAAAAACGTCTGAGTTCATGCGGTATCATGATCCCCATGCGTTTTTCAGCATCTGCAAGTTCAGCTTCTTCTATCTTCCAGAATTCATTTTTTTGGGCGTTGCCACGATGGTCATCCGGTACTCGAAACTGATTTAGTTCAGAGAAAATTTTGTCGACTTCCTTGATACTTAACGACATCGTTATGGTGATCCAATCATCTGCATCAAGTTCTTGAAAGCACTCCCAGTCCCATGGATGTCACCTTGATGCTGATCTGGGAACCTCGCAGGCGCAATTACTATTGTATGGGACCACTTCACCCATACGACGATCACTACGAATCGTTCGTACATCGGATAGATTCAATGCATCAAAGTCTGCGACAGGTGGAATGATCAGAGTTGGATACGTCCCTCGGATAAATCAACAAAGAAAGTAAACAAATCAGACGATATCGCTCGTTCAACGCCCGGCCCTATAGCTAATATTTTCGTTCTAGGTGACGCTTTCGTATCGAGGAAAAAATAGATACCAGTGCCGTCATCCGAAATCGGGATATATGCTGGGTTCTCAGCCCCAGCTTGTCCCCAATCCCTGAACTGCTTTGTCACCTTTGTCACGTCTTGCCAGAGTGGCGGATCGTTTTTTTCAAAGCCAGGCAAGCCATAGATTTCAACACCTCCGATCAAGCCGGAACCAAATCTTTGCAAAAAATCTCTGTATTGTTCCGGAAATCTGACACCTAGGTCTGCTTCTGCTGCTGCAACCGCAGCCTCCGGGACAGGCCCGTAGACCTCACCACCCGCACACATTTCTTCGAACTTCCGGTTATAACTCATGAATTTTCCTCATTCAGCAAGTTGCCCTGAGTTGATAAATCCTTGATATCGCTGTTGCCAGTATGACTGCGAATAGTTCGGTTGCCTGATCGGGCCTCCCAGCCCCGGAATATGGAGCGGCCCCCCAGTCGAATGATTGTAGCGGTTTTGAGACCGAGTAACCTCAATCATCTGACCGGTTTCGCGTCCGACATGGTGCAGTTGAAGTGGTTCCCAATCGCCATTCGCGTTACGGACGAAGGGTGCCTGCCCATTGCGCATCCTAGTTACGTTTTGCTGGCTAAGCTCGATATCTGAACGCTGAACAACCAGTTCACCACGGTGGCGAGTTACACCTGTCCAAGTAGTGCTCTCACCAAATGTTGCTTCAGCATTGCGAAGGAACTGGGCCTCATCAACATTTCGGGCTTGAATTCCGCTGAACCGTCCGCTTCCTCCCTTTGTGGCAATAGAGGAACGCAAAAGCGTGTAGAGCGACCCAGTGGTTTCCACGCCATCCAATGCGCGCAGATCGCCGGCTTGCGCGAGCGTATTGCCGGTAGACGTGAGATTTCTGCTGGTTGTCGGTGGTGCTTGGGCCGTGTTCGTGAGATTAGGCGACTGAGTGCCTTGCTGATGCGACACGGCGGGGTAGCTGACCTGCGACCAATCACTAGGCGTGGCAACCGCCGCAACCGATCCGAATGCCGCGAAAAGCAGCATCAGAAATGTTCGTATCAGGCAACGGAGCAAGGGCATTTCCGCAGCTACGAAGGTTCTTGATCCGACTTTTTAGTTAGGCGCATCTCAGCGTCCACCTCGCCATTGATCGCCTTTTGAACAGCCTGCTTCCACTCGTGCCAATACGCAGGGTCCATCGGTTTTCCATCGCTGGCGAGACACATCGCCCCAAGCATCGCGCCAATCTCGTCTGACTTTGTGCGATGGTAGTAGTCTTCGAGGAATGAAAACATCGCCAAGTACGACTGTTTTTCGTCCATTTTCACCATCTATTGCAACCCTACCCCTTCAACCCATTGTTTCGGAGGATTGTTAACGCCGCCGTTCTGAATGACACCATTTCGGGTATAGACCCAGACCTGTGATCCATCTGCTTGCGTGATTGTATGAACTTCGTTCCCGAATCTATCTGTACCATGCAAGTTCGACGGATTGTTGCTCGTATCGACCAACAACTGCCTGTTTTGAGGAGTATCTGGCAGATGGCCCGAACGATCTCCAAAGACGTGCCCAAGCTGTGAAGGATTGTCCGGCAGTCCGTTGGTTACCCTATTTGGAGCCTTTGTTTTTCCAACAAACTTCGGAGCGAGAGCGAGTCTTACTGTGGTGAAGCTGGTTCCCGGCCCACCGACCGCAGATGCGTCGCTTACATAAGAAATGACTGCCGGATCCCCCACATCCAGCGGATTGGCAAAGAATAAGTCACCTGTAACTGTATTCTTATAGAGGAAACGACCATTGCCGTCTGTCGTTACAAGGTCTTCGCCATCTTCTCCGTAGCCTGTTACATACGGGCCGTTTGACATGGCCGCGATTGCGCCCATTGCCCTGACCGGCGCCGTGAGGTTCCCGTTGCGGAGCAGATCCGCCCAACGACCGGCATCCTCCGGGTTGGCGATCATAGTGCCGAGATAGATCTCAAGGCATTGACGTGTCTCTTCGTCGCTCAGGTTAATGACATACCCATTGGATGTCGTAACAGAGCAAGTTCCTTGTGCGTAGGCAGGTGAAACGAACAATTGCCAGAGATTAAAGCCATGCTGAGGGTTGCAACCAGCAAGCTGTGTCAGGATCGCTTCGTCCGAAAGGTGTCCCGCACGTTTGGCTTGGGCCAAGTCTTTTATACCTGGGTTTTCATCTCCCATCCTTTCCATGACACTGGAAACGATTGAAGAAGCTGCGTGCCCAACCAGTTTGACGGCTTTGAAAGCGTCCCTGACACTCGTATCACTCACATAAAGCTCAAACCCTTCCTGCTTCTGCGAGGTCACTTCCACCACCGCGTCCGGGTCGCGGTTGAGGTTGGAAAGTTGGGTTTCGGTGGCGGTGGTGTCTTCCGCCGCCTCCAGCTCCGCTTCGGTGCGCAGGGCTTCCGCGCGGGCCGTGTCGCCTTCGGCATCTGCCGCGTCGACCTCGGCTTCCAGGTCGGCGGCCTTGATGCCGTCGCCATCGCCGTCGCGCACGGTGATCTCGCCCTCGCCAATGGTGGCGCGGGCAACGCCCTCGGTTTCGGAGTTGGAATAGGCCCCTTCCACCGTGATGCCCGGTTTGGACTTGCCTTCCGGATTGGAACCTATGCTGACGCCGACCGAACCGGAAACCTGCCGGCCCTTGCGGTGAAGGTCGATATCCGCCGTTTCCAGACGCTCGGTTTCAAGGGTCAGGTCGCCGGAGCGAGAGGCGATTACCCCGCCGGTGAAGTACCAGACATGCCCTCAAAATGGGATTGGAGTATTAGCGGTGGGCAAGACCTTCGCCGCGCCGCGGCGAAGCAACTAGACATATATCACGGACGCCTCGGTGCGCCATCGTCATGGAAGGATATCAATCGGAAGGGAAAAGCGAATTTACTCGTTTTATTGTTGGCAAATTCCGGCAGAGTACCTCAAACCAATCATTTTGCGTCAACACCGCTACATGCGTTACTTCATTATGAGCAAAAATACCACAGCTTTGCCTATGAAACCATTCGAGAAAATCTGATCCGGTTACTAGTACAATAGGTCCAACTGGCTGTTTCTTTTCATCGTAAGTCCAAGACATCGACAAAAAGCTTCCCTCATCCATGCTCCTCTGAGCTAAGGGAGCATGCCCGAAATTGATTTCAAATATTTCCTTCCCACGCGAAGAAAACTCCGTAACATAGATGCGATATCCTTTGTCATCATAGTGCAATGCACAAAACTCCAGGCGCTCTGGCAGCAAATATTTTGTAGGAAATGGGCTGTGAATACGCATCTTAGTCAATACCTTATCTTAGTTACACCGTCTGGATACTGAATCTCCAACGTAGGTTGACTAACAAATCCCGGTCGATTTTCACTGCTATCAGAACGAACGACTACCTTCGTTCCATCTGGTAGCTTACCCACGCGCCCCAAACCTCCATTCGGCATTTTGATATCCCTGACATCACTCAGACCTAGCGAGTCAAAATCAGCGTTTGCCTGATCAACCCTCCAGCCTTTTGAATCTGAGTTGTCGGTCCGTCCTTGCTTGGCAAACGTTTACTGCCAGCGAAAACATTGTCCGCCGACTTATTTGTGGCAATTGAGGAACGCAAAGGCGCACAGACCACCCCTGTGGTTTCTGCGCCATTTGATGCGCGCAGGTCATCGGCTTGCGCAAAGACAATGCCTGTAGCCATCACATTTGCACTGGTGTGCGGCGGCGCGCGGGCGGCGTTCGTCAGAATGACCGGCAGCACGCAAAATTCCTGCGCCTCAACTGGATAAGTGACCCGTGCCCAATCTCCCGACGCGGCGAAGGCTGCAACCGTCCCAAATGCTACGAAGAGCCGTACGCTCAAGGCTCGGATCAAGACCCGGAGGATAGACATTAAATAGCTACCACAAGTCTACTCTGGAGCATGAGAATTCGACCCGATCACCGCTTTGCAAGTCGGCCGGAATATCGGCATCGACTTCAACAATAATTCCACCCACACAAAAAGTTTTTCTTTCACAATCATTAAGAACAGCACAAAAATCATGTGCCAATCCTTTGTTGTGGCGCTCTATTTTTAGAGGAGAGGAGACGGTTCGTATAAACCCCCTCGCATCTAGCAGGTGTAGCGGCTCGTCCAGCCTATCACCAACGCTATAGGTGTACGGCTGGCAAAATGTAGCCACATAAAATCCTTTACCTGAAACAATTACCACTGCTTCTCTTGAAGATTTGTCTAGCCATTCTTCTTGAGAAATTATCATTTTGTAATCCCCAAACTTGGCGCCTTTTTAGCCAGCTCACTAGCCGTCTTGATATGAAATGTGGTGAGGTTGCCCGTCGATCTATCCAAGCCTGAAAAGGCTTATTTTGCACTACCTTGTCCGCCGATCAGTTTAACAAACCCATTTAGCTCTGGAACATAGGTGCCAGTTTGGATCGTATGATGTGCATCGTCCAAGTAGTTCTTCATATTGTAAGACGTCTTTCCAAACGCATTCATCATTTCGGAACCGTGTTTATCAAAATGCTCAACCGCTCCGTCACCCTTGAAAAACCGATATTTGTCACGGTCAAATCCCTTGAGGAAATCATCTCCCCCCTTTGTGGCAAACTTCTGCTTCTTGGTTTTGACCTTGACACCCGGAATTGCACCGAGTGCTGCAAGCATGAAGATATCTCGGACGCTTGTTCCGTATTCGCGTAGGCGCTGATCTTTTTGTTCCAGGGTTAGATCGTCGTTCCCGAGAACAGCGCGGACATTTGCATCCATCGCTGCGCGGTCAGCATAGGCCAGAACGCCTTCTGCGCGTCCGAAAACTTCGATGCCTTCATCGCTTCCGCTCCTTCTCCCAGCCAGGATCCTAGCGCGGAAAACTCCAGTCAAAAACGATCCAGTTTTGGGGGATCAGAGCAGTGTTACGAAAAGCAGCGCGCTAAGAGTTCGGATCAGAGGGCGGAGGAGATGCATAATTCAGACAGAAGACGGGTCTGGTGCTTGGTAGTCCTCGAACTCCCAGCGAAGATACCGGGACAGTTTGTTGGCCACTTCATTCCAACTGTTTCCATCGGCTTTTCTTGCGATCTCATAGACTAAGTTTTTTACTGCTTGTTCGTCGTATTCAGATACGAAAACTATATTTCTCGCAAATGCTGCTAAACCCAGCCTATTCTTGGAGAACCATTTTGGCGTGCAAACTTCAAAGCTAAATATTTCGGCTCCGTCTTCTCCCAAAGGTCCAATCATAGCCTCTGCTGCGACACAAAAATCTTCAACGTCATCAGGCCAATATGCCCAATTTTCATGATCAATCAGATCTACGGATTTCACTTCGGCAATCATGGCGTGACATTCACGTGGCCATTCGCGCCCCATGCTCCACTAGGTGTTAGTCGCTGCTCAAAATTAGCCTGGACTCCAGTCGTAGCAAACTGGCTGTTTGGCTTTGATGAGGGAGGTCTAAATTGCCTCAAACCGTCTGCACTTTCGTAGTATCCGCGTGAAGTCACCCGATAGCCCGGACCAACCCAAGCCTCTCCCATGGCTAAAGTTTGGTCGCGGCTAAAAGTTCCCATTCCGTAATTGATTGGGCCTTCGCCTCTAAGAGCCGCACGTGCCGAGTTGCCTGCTTCTCTTAGGCTACCGCTTAATTCCGGCCAGTCTACCCTATTTGGTACGATGTTTTCAGTTTGTGGCGCCCCACTCCCAGCGACATTCTGACTTTTGGTCTTTGTTTTGGTTTTGACCTTGACACCCGGAATTGCACCGAGTGCTGCAAGCATGAAGATATCTCGGACACTTGTTCCGTATTCGCGTAGGCGCTGATCTTTTTGTTCCAGGGTTAAATCGTCGTTCCCGAGAACAGCGCGGACATTTGCATCCATCGCTGCGCGGTCAGCATAGGCCTGAGATAGCCCGTCACCGTATGGATGATAGTTCACCCCAGGAATGTCGTTGTCTAGAACGTAAAGTGCATCAATGAGAGCAAGCTGAGATGCGTTGCGATCTCCACCTTCGCCTACAAGGTCTAGGCCCGACGCATAGCCTGCTGCAAAGACAATGGCGTCCCGTTCTTCCCCCGACAGAGAATTCAAATAGGCGTAGATGGCATCACTACACTCGGCATAGGTTTTGATTCCAAGCGAAAGTACGGAGCCATCAACTCGGATGATGGTGCAGTTGAACTCCTGCGCGTGTGCTGGCGTTATTAGCCAATTCAGCGGATTGAATTGGTTATAACCCTGTTTTTGGCCGCAGCCGCCAAAACGTCCCCCCTCACCAAGTGCCGCGAGCCCGGCGTTGATGTTGCCACGCTCCTCCTCGCTCAGCTCACGACCGAGCAGATATTTATCGATGAAGCCGCCGGGAGCCGTCGCTTCTTTCAGCGATTTCTGAACAGCCCGCACCGCCGTATCACTCACATAAAGCTCAAACCCTTCCTGCTTCTGCGAAGTCACTTCCACCACCGCGTCCGGGTCGCGGTTGAGGTTGGAAAGTTGGGTTTCGGTGGCGGTGGTGTCTTCCGCCGCTTCCCGGTCCGCTTGCGCGCGCAGGGCTTCGGCGCGGCCCGTGTCGCCTTCGGCATCTGCCGCGTCGGCCTCGGCTTCCAGGTCGGCGGCCTTGATGCCGTCGCCGTCGCCGTCGCGCACGGTGATCTCACCCTCGCCGATGGTGGCGCGGGCAACGCCCTCGGTTTCGGAGTTGGAATAGGCCCCTTCCACCGTGATGCCCGGTTTGGACTTGCCTTCCGGATTGGAACCTATGCTGACGCCGACCGAACCGGAAACCTGCCGGCCCTTGCGGTGAAGGTCGATATCCGCCGTTTCCAGACGCTCTGTTTCAAGGGTCAGGTCGCCGGAGCGCGAGGCGATCACCCCACCGGTGATGGAGGTCGTTTCGCCGACATCGGCATTGAGCGCGTTGTCGGTGACGATGCCGGAGGGGGCGTTCACCCAGGCCGAGCTGTTGGAGCCCTTGGCCCCATTGACGCTGGCAGATGCGCCGAAGGTGGGCCCGGCGCCGTCTGCCCCCAGCCCGATGCCCACGGAAACCCCGGCGCTGTAGCCACTGCTCTGGTTGGAGCCTTCGGCCGTGTCCAGCCGGCTTTCGATGGTGAGGTTGCGGCCGATGTCGAGATCGGCACTGTCGGCTTCAATTCGCGCTCATAAAAGCGATCAACCAAAGCAAAGCTCGATCAACAAGTTGGCAATGCAGCCCAGTGTCACTTTAAAAGTTCAGCGGTTTGATCCGTGTTACGCGATGGTTTTTTGATCTCCGTTTACAGATTCAAACACAGCACCCGTCACACCAGAACCTTCAAAACGCCTCTTAACCTCCTCGCTCACGATAATGGAGCCGAGGTGTTTTTTGAGGCGGAAAATATGATGATCTCCGGTCTTCGACGGATCTATAACCAAATTGAAAAATGCGCGGTACTGCCCCGCCTTGTCTGGCCGAACAGGATCGTTTTCTTCATACTTCTGAAACTCGGATCGTTCTTCGTCTACGCAATCAATCTGCGTTTCGACAATCATCACAAAATAATCTTGATCTACCTGTTTGTTTTCGACCTTAACGGGCTCTAGAACTACGTGGTGATAAGGTTCATCGACTTCTGGCAGTCCAGTCAAAGCATTCTTCGCTTTAATACTAAGCACAGGAACACCAAAAGCTGCGCTCTCACTATAATCTAGTTCCTCTCCGTCTTGAAACACATCTATAGTATATTTTCCCGGCTCCATAAAGTAAGGAGTGGGATCGCTAAATAACCAGTTATCTACATTATGCACATCTCCCAGTGTCCATTTACAAGGATTGAACATATCCGAGCGAAGTAAATAGTATTTCATAATCTACTGTCCCGTGAGCCACTTATTAATTTGACTTCCTGGTGTCACAGCTTCTGCCTTTAGCCTGTTTAGAGTATTGGACACGGCTTGTGTATAGGCAGGACTATTAGCGGACAACCCTCGCGTCGCATCAGTCAATCTGCCGTAGACATACTGATGATATGCCTGTGGATGTGACCTACGGTGTCCAGGAACGGCAATTTTATTGATTTCAATATCAATATTCAGTCCCGCATTGTCGAAAATTTTCTTAAACCGAGACGTCCAAGCGGGCGTTTTACCGGCACCTATGTCACATTTATTGGTACAGACATGATGAATCGGAACTGAATTGTAGTCAGTTGGGGCAAACGTGCGGACCCCGCCTCCTTCGAGCGTGAAATAACCGCCATTTGTGTCACTGTAGATAGGCTTTCCATTATCCGAGTATCGACCGATCGAAAGCTACCCCTCAGGGTTTTCTATCCGCTTGTATAAGAACTCTGCAAAGCTGTCCGCGTATCTTTTTTCATTTGCGCCAGCTTTCACAAAGACTGGATACTCTCCGTCATCATCTTGGGTCGATGTGTCAAAATAGAAAGTTTCACCAAAATCATTAGAGCAAACAACTACAGCGGAATCCCTTACAAAGCCCTGCTCTCTTTCACTCTTTGTTTGATAAGCAATGTCGCCAACCGACAGGTCGGATAGAACGGGATATATTGCGAATATCTCTTCGCCATAAACGTGACCGCCGCCGTAGTTCTTGACAAACCAGAGATAGCTAGGGGGCAGCTTACAGCCAATCTTGTTTTCAGTTTCAGCAACTCTTTCGTCTGTTGGTGAAAGATCGCTGCTCGCTGTGCCGAACTCAACGCCATTGCCAGAGTATTCGGCAATTAGTTTTTCTAACTCAGTTATAGACGTCATCATTGCCCCCAGTTTGCCGAGCGATTTATCCAATAATTGCTCGACCATGTGCTCTGATCCCCGAAAACTGGATCGATTTTGACTGGAGTTTTCCGCGCTAGGATCTCGGCTGGGAGAAGGAGCGGAAGCGATGAAGGCATCGAAGTTTTCGGGGATCAGAGCAGATGCAGCAAAGCTCCAACCTCCGGCGATCCAAACTTCGGGCTCAGTGCATCATTTCACTCGACTTTGAATGAAGACGCGCCGAAATACGGGATCAAAGTGATCGTCTGTGCTTTTCAAACGCTTCTCGCGTTGCGGTTTGCACCCGAGGGAAATACTGGTTCAAGTCTCTCAGAAACATCAGCGTGGAGAGAGCTTCGGCACGTATTCTTGTAGTGTCTTCCACACTGTCATATTCTTGTATTTCAGCACTCTTTAACTCCACCCAGTCTTCCAACTTTCTGCGAAGCAGCGATATCCTCTCCTCCGCACTAACATTTTCCGGAACAGTTCGCTCCGTTCGAAGACCAAGAGCATTCATTTCTTCCGAGTGCGTTACGCCGAGGGCGCTATATCCAATCTCCTTGTTTTCGAAGAGTCTGCCAATTGCAGCTTCAAGTTCTTTAGATAGGTGCACCATTTACTTCCTCATTCGAAATCTAACCACGGGATTGTGTCTTCCCAGTTCGCTCGAGCATTTGCGCGCCGATGCGCTTCTGCATGTGAAATACCAGGGTTGTTCTTCTTAATCCAAATCTCGGCCACCTCATGTTTGAGTAGCAGTTTGTCGCTCGTTGTTCCTTGGCCGGTCCGTAGTCTGTGCCAAGCTGTGGCGATGGCAGGATCAGCTTGGAAATTTGGAATATCGTTGTTTCGCTTGAAAAGATAATCTTTGATCTGCTCAAGCCTTCCTTGGCTTCTATGATTCAAATTCAAGTAACGTGTAATTGCTTCCACGTCTGTTTTTGAATTTGCAATTACAGTGTATGCCTCTTCCACCTCGGCTTGTCTCACATTCTTGGCTCCCCATTTCCACTTCGGAAAGGTTCGTCCGCCAGTTTCGGTGGCATGGTAAAATCCTGAGAAACGCTTTGTTACTGTTGGCCCTACCTTCGAAGCCAGTGAAGAAATAGCCTTGGCAACCGCTGTTCCAGCAGCAGCTCCAGTCGCATTTCCAATGAGTTCTTCAGCCTGAACGACCGCGATGTACTGCGACCAGCTCATTCCCGTCGTATCGAAGCCCAAAGAGCTCTCGCTCGGTGGTGTCAGCTTCAGGAAAGTGGCAAGGTGCAGCTCTTTTTGACCCATGGTGTTGTAGAGCTTGAGCACCGTCTGGTTCTTGGTGTTTTTGCAGCTTGGCGCCTGGCAGTGCAAAGCCTCGTTCGCCAGCTCAAGCATCAAGACCGTGTCATAGGACAGCCCGGATACGCTTTCGATGTCCCATTTGGTGATCGATTTCAGTTGAGCGCGGTCAGCGGCTGGCAAGTCTGCAAAAATGCGCGCTGCCAGAGCAGCCTTCGCATAGGCTTGAACGCCGGGATCAAGGTTCTCACAATATTCTACGAGTTCGGCAAGCGTCTCCCGTTTGATCCCGAACATGAGATCTTCAATCGCAGTCTGAGAGCAGTCCGCAGCGTAGGCTGGAGTAACAATCCAGTTCAGCGGGTTGTACCGATTATACCCTTGACGACCGCCGCAGGCGGCCAAGCGCTTTAGCAGTTCGCGTTGTTGGGGAGACACATCCAGCTTTTCGATGGCCTGCCCTACCGCGGAAAGAACCTTGCCCAGGTCCCGCACCGCCGTATCACTCACATAAAGCTCAAACCCTTCCTGCTTTTGCGAGGTCACTTCCACCACCGCGTCCGGGTCGCGGTTGAGGTTGGAAAGTTGGGTTTCGGTGGCGGTGGTGTCTTCCGCCGCCTCCCGGTCCGCTTCGGTGCGCAGGGCTTCGGCGCGGGCCGTGTCGCCTTCGGCTTCCGCCGCGTCGGCCTTGGCTTCCAGGTCGGCGGCCTTGATGCCGTCGCCATCGCCGTCGCGCACGATGATCTCGCCCTCGCCGATGGTGGCGCGGGCAACGCCCTCGGTTTCGGAGTTGGAATAGGCCCCTTCCACCGTGATGCCCGGTTTGGACTTGCCTTCCGGATTGGAACCTATGCTGACGCCGACCGAACCGGAAACCTGCCGGCCCTTGCGGTGAAGGTCGATATCCGCCGTTTCCAGACGCTCTGTTTCAAGGGTCAGGTCGCCGGAGCGCGAGGCGATCACCCCACCGGTGATGGAGGTCGTTTCGCCGACATCGGCATTGAGCGCGTTGTCGGTGACGATGCCGGAGGGGGCGTTCACCCAGGCCGAGCTGTTGGAGCCCTTGGCCCCATTGACGCTGGCAGATGCGCCGAAGGTGGGCCCGGCGCCGTCTGCCCCCAGCCCGATACCAACGGAAACCCCGGCGCTGTAGCCGCTGCTCTGGTTGGAGCCTTCGGCCGTGTCCAGCCGGCTTTCGATGGTGAGGTTGCGGCCGATGTCGAGATCGGCACTGTCGGCTTCAATCCGCGCGCCCTTCAGGGCAAGGTCCCGGCCGGTTTCGACCGACACGTTGCCGCCCGCCGTCACATCCGTGTTGGTGTGATAGGTCTGCGACTGGCTGTAGGAACTCTGCTGGCCGGAGACATCCAGCCCCAGGCTGAGGCTGGCGCCGGGGGCGCCATTCTTGCCACTGGCGCCGACACCAAGCGTCAGCCCGATGCCCGCGGACATGCTGGAGCTTTCGCCCTCATAGGCGAGATGGTTTTGCGCCGATTCCAGGATGACATCCCGTCCCGCCGCCATGGCAATATCGTTGCCGGCGTCGATCCGGGCGCCCTTGGCGGTGATGTCGCGTCCCGCCTCCAGGGACATGTCGTTGCCCGCCGACAGCGTGGCGGTGCGGGCGATGGCGCTAACCTCCGACGAGCTGCTTTCCTCGCGGGAGATGCCGATGCCGATGCGCACCCCGGCAATGGTGCCGCCCTGGCGGATGGCGTTGAGCTGGTTGAGCGCGTCGACCGCCTTCAGACCGGCGGAGACCGCGGAAAGCGCCTGATAGCCGAGATTGCCCTTGCCCGAGGCTGCCATGCGCGGGGCATCCGCCAGCGATTTCACCGGTCCGGAGATGTTTTCGAAGGCGCCGACCGACAGCGCGAAGGTGTCGATCTTGTGGCTTTCCGAATGGGCATAAAGATCGTGGACGCTGTCCAGGACGATGTCGCGCCCGGCGGTTATGCCAAGGTCTTCGTCGGCGGCGACGGAGGCAGCTTCGGAGACCACATCGCGCCCGGCATCAATGGAAACGTTCCGGCCGGACACCGCCGAGGTGACCTGGGTCAACGAGCTGGTGTCGGAGGTATGCCGTTCGGACTTGTAGCCGGCGACCACGCCCATGTTGCCGGTTTCGGCAAAGAAGCCGCTTTTCTTGTCGACCCGGCTGTCTTCGGAGGTGTTCTGGGCAGCTTCCAGGCGCACATCGCGCCCGGCCGAAAGGGCAACGTCGCTTTGGGAGGATACGGCGGAGCCCTTGACCACGACATCCCCTGCACCGGCCGAGATCTCCAGATCGCCGAGCGCGGTCACCATGGAGCCCACCTGCGTGGTGCTGCTGCTGTCGCGTTTCCTGGAACTTGAGGTCAGGAAACCGCTTTTGTTGCGCGCGGACCGGTCTTCCCGGCTTTCCTCCGCCGTGCCGATGGTGACGTTTTCACCGGCTGTCAGGCTGGCCGTGCCGTCGCTGGCAATCAGCGAGCCTTCCACGGCAATGTTGCGCCCTGCCTTGAGGTCAACCGCGTCTGCCGCCTGGATGGTGGAGCCGGACACACGGGTCTGGCTTTCGCGCACATCGTAACGGTTGCTGCCCGCCTGGCCACTGGCTTCAAAATGGCTGTCGAGCTCGATGGCGGTCACCACCAGGTCCCGGCCGGCGTCGATTTCCAGGCTGCCGCCGCTGGCAAGATCTGCCCCGGTGATGCGGGTGTCGCTATCGCTGCGGATGGTCAGCGTGTCTTCCGCCGTCACCGTGCCGCGCTCATAGGCCCAGGTGCCGATGGCCGTGGTGCCGTTGCCGGTCGCCCGGGTTGCGGTTTCGATCGAGACAGTCTCGCCGGACAGGGTTACATCCCTGCCGCTGATCGTGCCGGACCTGTTGAGCAGGGTGCCGGCGGCGCTGGCGACCAGGGTTTCGTCGGCCTTGATCGTGCCGCGAACGTTCCTGATTTCCGCTGCCTCCAGCGTCGTGTTGCGCCCGGCGATGACAGCGCCGGTCTTGTTGAGGCCGGTTGTCGAGGCAAGGTAGAGACGGGGCGCGATCACCTCGACGCCGTCCACCACCGCGCGTTCGTACCAGACGATGTCGCTGGTCAGGAGTGCGATCTGCTCCTCGCTCAAGGACACGCCGAACGCCAGGTCCAGCGCCTCGGCCTGTGCGCCCGCGTTGTCGATCAGCGTCTTCATCTGCAGGGCATCGGAGGTCTGGTCGGCGGACAGCCAGCGGCGGCCCGTGGCCCTGCGCACCTGCTCGGCCACATACTGGCTTTCGAAATAGGCATCACCGAGCGAGCGGATGTGCTTGTCGATGTCGGGAATGCCGACCGTATCCAGGAAATACTGGGACCCGAAGAATGCGCCGATGTCGACGAATGCGAAGCGGGTTTCGTAAAGGAACGGGCTGCTTTCCGGAGCGCGGCTGAAAAGCTGGCCGTTGAACTTGTAGGACGCAGGGTCGAAGGCCGGGGCCTGGGAGCTGGCGTTGAGCTGAACGATGGACGTGTCCTGCGTGGACTTTTGCAGCTTTTCGGGGGTGGAAGGCTCGCCGGCTTCGTTGGTGAGCGTGCCTGTCAGGTTGCCGATCAGCGATCCGCCGGCGTGGATGGTCGCGGGAACGGCATCGATGGTTTCGGCGCTCAGCGTCTTGCTTTGCACCCCATTGTCCAGAAACTTGTGCGAGGGGGCAAAACCCAGCGTGCGGGTTTCGTAGCTCGACCAGCTCTGGTGAATGGTGATGACCCGTGTCAGGGTCTTGCCGCCGTTGACGATACTGGTGCCGTCGATGCGCATGTCGCCGGAGGCGACGATGTCGCTGTATTCGTTTTCCAGCGTACCGACATCCAGCACCATGTTGCCGTTCAGCGCCGCGATGCGCGCGACCGGGTCGACCAGCTCATAGGTGTCTTCGGTGACGAAGATGGTCACCACATCGCCCGAACCTGCTGCGCCGTCCTCGTCGGGGGCGAGCATCAGCCAGTCGTCATAGGTGCCGTTGTCCGGGTCGAACTCGGCAATGGAAGTCGGTGCGTAGTCCTTCCACCAGTTCTGGTCCCAGTCCGCTGCCGTGGCATTTTTGGCCGTGAGGATCTCATCGATCTTTTCCGGGTGCGGCACGAAAACATAGCCGCCGGGCCCGCCGCCAGTGTCCCAGAACTGGTCCCAGTCGCCGATGCCGCCGGCCGCCCAGTATTTGGAGAAACCGCCCTTCAGCCAGTCGGGAGGATAGGCCCCTGCGACGACTTCATTGGCATATGCGGTCGTCTTGGTGTCGAAAGTGGCACCGGTGATGTTCTTCAGGCTTTCAGCCCGGATCGTCAGCGTTCCGGACCGTGCCTCGATGATCCCGCCCTTGCGGTTGATGATGCCGGCCGCCTTGGTGCCGGCCGTGCGGCCTTCCAGCGTCAGGCCGTTTTCGGCAACAAGAACGCCGCCATGGTTGTCCAGACTGGCCGAGCGGATGGTCAGGCCGTTGCCGGCGTGAACGCCGCCCCGGTTGGTGAAGCTGTCCAGCCCATCGAACAGGGCAGCATCATTGGCAATGATGTAAGCGTCAGCGGCGACACTCGTGGTTCCGCCGTTGACCGTCAGCCCGCCGGTCGCTTCCAGTTTGCCGGTCACCGACAGCGTGCCGCCGATGGTCAGCTGACCGGTTCCGTTCACGCGCAGCAACCCGGCAACGGTCAGATCGTTGACGCTGAGGTCCAGCGCGTTGGTGGCGGTCAGCCCCGGGGCGGCAGCGGCAAGCGTTGCAGTGCCGGTGATGCTGCCGGAGATATCCCGCGCCGCGACCGTCGCACCGGAACCGCTGAGGGAGAGCCCGCCAAGATCGAGTTCCAGGGAACCGACCTCCAGCGCGCCGAGCTGGTTCCAGGTGCCGGCGGTGATCCGTGTCAGGTCGCCGGACTGAATGCGGGACCCGGCGGCAACGTTGAGCGAACCGGATGCAGTCAGCGTCAACGTGCCGGCGTCCGTTATCGCGGCGCCTTCGCCGGTGACACCCGCAAAAACCTTGCCGCCGGAAATGTCGATCACCGGTGCTGTCAGCGCGACATGGTCGCGCGCGTTGACCTCGCCCGCCGTTGCCACGGTCAAACGGCCGGTTGCCGAAAGGGCAAGGTCTCCGCCGGAATAAAGCACGGAGCCGGAGGCCACCGTGACGTCGCCAAGGCTGGAGGCGACATTGATTGCACTGGCGATCGATGCGCTGCCAAGGACCACGTCGTTTGATGCCTGCACCGTGTAGGTGTCGGCGGCAACGGTTCCGGATTGCTGAAGCGCGCCGACGTTGAAGGTGATGGCCTCGCCCGCCTGAAGGTGGCTGGCGGCGGAAAAATCGGCCAGGCCCGTCGTTGCCACCTTGATGGAGCCGACCCCTGCTGCCAGCGTGCCACCGGGCGCCATGCCCGCCAGGAGCTGCGCCTCGTCAAAATCGATGCCTGCTGCTTCCAGCTCCACCTGGCTGCCGGCACCAAGGGTTGCATCCTTGGCAACCTTGATATCGCCGCCGGCCTTCAGGATCAGCGTTTCCTGGCCATAGAGGGACGCATTTTGCTGAACCTCCACCGACCCGTTGACGGACCGGGCGCGCAGGGACTTGCGGGCAGACACCGTGCCGCCAAGCACCAGCTTGCCATCGGCGGTTATCTGAAAATCGCCGGTGGCTGCGGTCGCGCTTTCCGGAGCACGCACACCGACGCCGCTTTCCGTGCCGATCAGCTTGATGCGGCCGGCATACATGCCGCCAAGCGCGGAGGTATCAATGGCAAATTCCGGTTTGTCCGCCGCCGACCCGGCCTTGGCCGCAACCGAGCGGTTGGCATAGTCGTAGTCGTTGCGACCGGCAAAGACGCCGAGGTTCTCGCCAGCGTGGATCTTGCCGTTGATTTCGACCGCGCGCGAGACGATGTCGAAATAGTCGACGCTTTCCGCCGCGACGCCATCCGCACCAATGGTGACAGTGCCCCGGTCCACCGAGAAGCCCTTCAGCGTTCCGGCATCGACTTGCGGCACGCCTGTCGTCAGCGTTGCCCGCGGAATGTTGATGAAGCCGCAGCCGTTACAGGTGATGCCGTTGGGGTTGGCGAGGATGTAGTCCGCCTGCCCGCCGTGCAGCTCTGTCGCGCCCTGCAACAAAGACCGGTTGGACGAGGTGACTTCGTTCAAGATCACCGTTGCCGGGCCGGAGCCTTGAAGATTGGGGTTGCCGACAATGTAGCCGCCCAGGTTGCTTTGGCCGACACCCTTGGAATTGTTGAGGATCAGGCCGTTCTTGCCGACATTGAAATCGGTGAACTTGTTGTGGGACAGGCCCTGCGCATTGGGGGTGACGATGTTCTGGACCGGCACGCCGTTTGGCGCCGCGATGATCTCCGGCCGGTTGCCGGGCGCAGCAGCGCCATCCGGCGTCAGTCCGCCGGCAAAGGCCGGCAGGGAGGTCTGGACCAGGAAGACGGTGCAGAAGAAACCATTTAAAACGGACTTGATCATAAGCCGATCCGCCTAAAACGTTTGAGAAATGCCCAGCCGGAAACGCAAGAAGCCGTTTTCCGCCGGATCCAGAAATGTCGGATGGGCCAGAGCCCGCTCATAAGCCACTTCGCCGGTCACAATGCCGCCGCTCAGCCGCAGGCCGACCGCACCGCCCATCAGCTCTCCGCCTTCCAGCGGATCGTCAGCATCTTCCAGGACGCCGCCGGCATCCAGTCCGGCAAACACCTGCGGCAGACCGAATAGCCGTTTCAGGTTGTCCGGAGCTTTGCTGGCGAATGCGGGGGTGAAGCCAAGCTCAAGCTGGCTGTAGCCACCGGCATCCCCCGACAGGCTGACATCGCGGAACCCGCGAACGGACAACGGCCCGCCGATGGTTACCCTTTCGGAGGCAAACAGCGTGTCGGGCGAAAAAGCGCCATAGGTGCTGGCCTGAAAGGAAAGCTGGCCGACCGGGTTCTGCCAGACCCGCTGATAGAACCCCGACAGCGTCACCTGGCTGAACTGGGCCGCCGGCGTGCCATCCAGCTGGCGACTGTCCTTCTGGGCGGCAAAGCCCTCAAGCCCCTGCTTGAAGGCGATACTGGCCTGTCCGAACCCACCGGCAATCCGGCCGCTGATCTTCGTGGAGGCTTCCAGAACGGCCAACCGCTGGCTGGAGGCGTCGATGAAGATCTCTTCGATGAAGTTGTTGGCTTCCTTCAGCGAGAACGCGCCGCCGGCACGCCAGACAAAGCGCCCTGTACGGTGGAGCACCCGGTCGAGTTCCACGCGGCCTTCCCAGCTGGTGCCATCATAGGAATAGTCGCCCGAGGGGCTTTCCAGGCGGGACAGATAGTCCAGATAGGAACCACTAATGTTGACGGTCCAATACCGCCAGGGAACGGACAGATAGGCGTTGATCGAGCGCGAATAGATACGCTCGTCCAGCCTGTCGAGCGAGCTGCGGGCAGATATCGTCAAAAGCTCGTTCAACCCGAGCACGTCCTCAAAGCCGGCGATGCCGTTCCACTGATGACGGCCGGTGCTGGTGGCCCCGCCATTGTCCAGCGACGCGGACAGTTGCACCGCGTAGGCATCTTTCACCTCGATGGTGACGATGCTCTGGCCAACGCCCGCGCCCGGCTCGATGCGGATGACGGCTTCCTTCGATCCCAGCCGGTTGATCTGCTCCAGCCCCTGCTCGAAATCGCGAATATTCATGATCCGGCCGGATCGCTCGCCGAAAAGCTGCGTTGCCCCTCGCCGCGCCTTGCCGTTTTCCTGAAGGCGAACCTCGGACACCGAGCCCTCGACGATGAGAACACGCAATTCTCCGGAACCGAGATCCTGCGGCACCAGATAGGCGCGCGAGGTGACGAAGCCCTTCTCGACATAATAATTGGTCGCCGTTCTGAGCACGTTCTGGATGTCGGTCAGCGTCAGGCAGGCGCCCTGACGGTTGCGGACCAGCAACTCCAGTTGGTTTGCCGGAACACGCTTTGCGCCTTCGAACCGGATCCTGTCGACGTCAACACATGGTCCCTCGCCGCCGGTTGCCTGTGGCAGCAGGTCCGGTGAACGCTGGGATGGTTCCGTCGTTCCGCCCAGAAAACGGTCACGCTCCAACCGGCGCTGCTGTTCCTCGCGCTCGATGATCTGCTGCTGCTGGCGCAGCACGTTCTCGATCCCCGCAGGCGTTTGAGCCGCCCCGGGCAGTGCAAACAGCAGTGCCCCTGCAAGCGGAGCCAGGAAACGTGCAAGTGCTCGCATGGTGTCAGTCGGTCGTCTTGCCCGCGGAAAGGTCCTTCAACCGGGCCAATGCGGCAGCGGACCCCTGCAGCGAAAACTCGATGCGGACCTGCTTGTCGTTGGTCGCGGTGACACCGACTGCGGTGAGCCGATTGCCCGTCCGGAGTTTTTCAAGGGCTGCTTCATCCAGTGGCACCGGCACCACGCAGCCTGAGGGAAGGCAGGTCAGGAACTGCGCCTTCGGCAACTCAACGTCATCCACCGCAAGTGTGAGCCCTTGCGAGAAGGCCAGGCCAAAGGGCGCCAGAACCGTCAGCACCGGCCCCTCCCCGGCCCGTTCCTCGACCAACAAGGCGGACAGGCGCTGCCCGGTCTTTTGCTGCACCAGCTCCTGCGTCATCCGGCAGGTGCGTGTTTCGGCCTCCACGCACGTCACCGTCCAAGCCTTGAACCGTTCAGTGAGGGTCTTCTGGTCCGGCTGTTCCGATTGGGCGGAGGCTTGCGTGCACACAGCCAGCAGACCTGCCGCCACCAGTACCGGTTTCCAGAACTTGTGGCGGTGACCGGAGACGAAATTCGGCGATACGAAAAATTGGAAAAACATTGTCTGTGCCTGGAGTATCTGTTTTTTGACGGACAGCACGCAGGGCGTGCAGAGGCGTTCTGCCGGGAGAGCCGGCAGGCCAATGATCAGGATCGTAAAAAGGCAGCTATCGTCGCCGACCCTTCAAATTCAGAACCGGCAAGTTGTTCAAAAAACAGCGAAACTGTTGCGCATTGTCTTTTCCCGCATTGTCTTTTTTGTTAATGCTGCCCTAAGGGTTTAAGCCACAGGTTGCAAGCAATTTTTGCGGGAAAATTGCCTCATATGGTTGAGGATTTTTGTTTAGCAATCGATTTAATTTCAGTTTTATTTCGCAAAACTCTCAATCAAAACGAGCACTTGCTAGTATCTTCCAGTCCGGCAAGCAAGTGGCGCGCAGCCTGATCAAACCGCGCTTTTTATCGGGGACGAATGTAAAGACCGGTCTCGAGAGACGGGCCACAACGGCATCAGGTTGCAAAACCAGGTCTGAAACGCGCAGCTCCAGCAAGGAAGGCAACGACGCAGGCGTACCAATCGCTGCGGGCGAAAACAGGTCCGCAGGCGTTCCAGGTCGCGAGGCGTTCAAATTGGAAGGAAGAAAATGGTCGGAGTGAGAGGATTCGAACCTCCGACCCCCTCGTCCCGAACGAGGTGCGCTACCAGGCTGCGCTACACTCCGACACAGAATATGAGCTTAGAAAGCTAGGCTCATCGGGAACAGCTGGGCAAGCCCTCGCTGCGTGGAGGGTCATTTAGCAAAGCTGGTCTGATCCCGCAAGCGATTTGCATAGCCGAATGTCACTTTTTTGAAACTGTGAACAACCTCGGCAAGGCAAGGGCGAATTACGCCGCTTTCCAGCGGACACGCCAAGTCCGGCTTGCCGTTCTGCCAACTTGAAGCGGATTGAAACGACCTCCAATCATCCCGGCGATGGCTTTGCAACGCACCTGGGGAAAACCGGTCCTTCCCCGTCAAAGTTTGCTCTTGTGGAGACTTGCGCAAAGGATCGAGGCTCGCTATACAGCGTCCCCACGGCCTTGGGGTGTAGCCAAGCGGTAAGGCAGCGGTTTTTGGTACCGCCATGCGAAGGTTCGAATCCTTCCACCCCAGCCAGTCTTTCTTTCCTTAAAAGACATCTTCTAGCCTTGCCCGTTTCGGGCCGTGCTGCCACGTGCCACGACCTCGTAGCCGAGATCGACCACCGGCTGTTCCGGCTCAATTCCGGCAAGGGCACCCGTCAGCATGCGAAAGGCATCGCGTCCCATGGCCAGGCGGAACGTGCGCACGCTAGTGATCGGCGGGTTGGCGGCGGCCATCATTTCCAGATCGTTGAAACCGCAGATACCCATCTGATCCGGAACACGGATGCCGCGCCGCTGGCACTCGAACAGGGCGCCGAGCGCAAGGTCATCGTTGTTGCACAGGATCGCATCGGTTTCCGGCGCTTTCGACAGAAGATCGGCGACCAGTTCACAGCCAAGGGTGACGGTTGAAGGACGCGGTGTCGTCACGATCCGGCCTGCATCGAAGACACCTGCCTTTTCCGCCTCCCCGCGAAACCCGGCAAGGCGGCGCTGGCTGCGCGGGTCGAGCCGGGCAGCGATATAGCCCGGACGCCTGTATCCGGCAGCAAGAAGATGGCGAGTTGCCGCGGCAGAGGCCTCCACGTGGGAAAAGCCGACCATCATGTCATATGGCGCTGGCCCGCACTCCATGATCTGGACGATGCGGCAGTCTGCCCGTTCCAGCAGCCGGGCAGTGTCTTCCGACTGATCGAGACCTGACAGGACCAGGCCAGCGGGACGCTGGCTCAGGAAGGTTCGCACAAGGCTTTCTTCTTCAAGTGGGGAATAGCGGGAATTGCCGAGCTGGATCTGCCATTTCGACCCTTCAGCCGCTTCATAGATGCCTCGCATGACATCGGAAAACACGTTGTTCGTTACTGACGGCACGATGACGCCGATGACGTTGGTCTTGCCCGCAGCAAGCGCGCTGGCCGCCGGATCCGGCACGTATCCGAGCCTGTCGACCACCTCCCGGATTTTGATCAGTGTCTTGGCGGAGACCTTGTCAGGATCACGTAGCGCGCGTGACACGGTCATAGCGCTAACACCAGCTTCCCGGGCAACATCGGCGATCGTGCTTTTCAAATTATTCAACCATTACAATTGTTTATACTATCGCAAATCAACTCTTCGATAATATCCCAGAAAAAAGTGTTTGACAAATGTTAGCGCTATCATTTTCAATGCACCCAACAACGAGATCATTCGGGGACGGAAATGCAGGGTGAATTGCCATCAGCCTCTGGCGAAACGGCCATCGTCGTGATGGGCGTTTGCGGCGCCGGCAAAAGCCTGCTGGCGAACCGCCTCGCGGACAGGCTTGGCGTCGGCATGGTTGAAGCTGACGACTTTCACAGCCCGGAAAACAAGCGCAAGATGGCGGCAGGAAAAGCGCTGACCGATGCCGACCGCATGCCCTGGCTGGACGCTGTGTCACTTGCCGCCAAGCTGCAGATCTACTGTGCCGGCGGTGCAGTGATCGCCTGCTCCAGCCTGAAGCGCGCCTATCGGGACCGTTTACGGGCTGCCCTGCCCTCGTGCATCTTTGTTCACCTGGCAGGAGAACGCGGCCTGATCGCCGAGCGCCTGGGTGGGCGCCAGGGACATTTCGTCGGTGAAACGCTGCTGGACAGCCAGCTGGCGACGCTGGAACCGCTGCAAGTCGGGGAAGCCGGCTTCAGCCTGGATATTTCAAGGCCTGTCGACGAACTTGTCGACAAAGCCATGAAAGAACTGCGGCCAGCAAGGCCGCCTCGTACCACCATCGCCTCTTGAGCGATGACGTTTCGACTAGGGAGGAAATCATGCTCAAACTCTTGACCAGAACCGCTCTTGCCGCCGTTGCGGCCGGTGCGCTTGCTACGACCGCCATGGCTGCGGATTATTCGTTCCGCTTCCAGTCTTCCGACCCGGCAGGCAACCCGAATTTCGTGCTTCAGCAGGGCTGGGCCGCGAGCGTGAAGGAAAAGACCGGCGGCAAGATCGAGGTCGAGTTGCTGCCTGTGGAGTCCATTGTGGCCCACAGCGAGACCCAGGATGCCATCGCATCCGGCATTCTTGACGGCCATATCACCGATACGTCCTACTTTGCCGGCAAGGATCCGGCTTTCGGCCTGATCGCCAACCCGGTTGGCGCCTGGGCGTCGCCGGACCAGATGTTTGCCTTCATGTACGATGGCGGCGGCAAGGACCTGATGAACGAGCTGGTAGAGCCTTACGGCCTGCACTTCATCGGCGCGACGACACCGGGCCTGGAGGCCTTCGTCTCCAAGGTTCCGCTGAACGGTGTTGACGACCTGAAGGGCCTGAAGATGCGTGCGCCTGAAGGCCTGGTGCAGCAGGTGTTTGCAGCGGCTGGCGCTGCTCCGGTCAACCTGCCGGGGTCCGAAGTCTTCACCGCGCTCGACAAGGGTGTGATCGACGCAGCCGACTACTCGGTCTTCTCCACCAACCAGGCACAGGGCATGCACGACGTTGCTCCGAATCCGGTCTATCCGGGCTTCCACTCCATGCCGCTGGTGGAAATTTCCATGAACAAGGCCAAGTGGGATGCCCTGCCGGACGATCTCAAGACCGCCCTTGAAGAAAGCGTCAGGGATTTCGCCAACGCGCAGGTGGCAGCTCTCGCCGAGAGCGACCAGAAAGCCGTTGAGGAAGCCAAGGCCAGCGGCAAGGTGACCGTCACGGACTGGTCGCCGGAAGAACGCGCGAAGTTCCGCTCCATCGCCACCGGCGAATGGGCCAAGGTCGCCGAACGTTCGGACAATGCCCAGAAGGTCTATGACGTTCTGACCAGCTACCTGAAAGAAAACGGCCTGATGCAGTAAGCTGCCTCAATGTGGTTACCTGGCGGGCGCCTTCGGGCGCCCGTTTTGTAAAAGAAGCTGGAGGAAACCTTGGTGGAACCGAACGAAACCCCGGAGCGGGAAAAGGATCCCGGCGCCATTTCCGAGGCCGGCATGCTCGGGCGCTGGATCGACAGGGGCGGCTTGCTGTTTGCCATCGGCATCGTTGCTTCGATGCTGATCCTCATCAACGAAGTGCTTTTGCGCTACGTCTTCAACGCCCCCACAATCTGGGCGCACGAGACCACCATCTTCCTGTGCGGTGCCGCCTTTCTCTATGGCGGGCTCTACTGCACCGCGCGCGACCGCCACATCAGGGTCGTGCTGATCTACGACACGTTGCCGCCACCTCTGCGGCGTGTCCTTGACGTCATCATCTCGCTCATCTGCATGGTGGCCAGCACCTTTTTTGCCTATGCCAGCTGGCTGATGGTTCAAAAGGCGGCCTTTCGGCCCGATGGCAGCTTCCGTCTGGAACGCTCCGGCAGTGCCTGGGACCCTGTCTTCCCGGGCCTGATCAAGGTTTTCCTTCTGGTTATCATGGCGGTGATGGCCGTTCAGTTCCTCATTCTTGCCTATAACTATGCCAGGGGGCGCAAGTGACAGAGTTCTTCGGCTCTCTTCAAGGGCTCGGCATCGAGACCGGCACGCTGCTCATGTTCGCGATGCTGCTGGTGCTGCTGGTCTCCGGCATCCCGCTTGCCTTCGTCACCCTGCTGGTTGCGCTGATCTTCGCGCTCGGCTGGTTCGGACCCATGGTCGTGCCGCTGATCACCAGCCGGGTCTACTCCTTCGTCGGTTCCTTCGTCTTCGTCTCCGTGCCGATGTTCGTTCTGATGGCGGCAATCCTTGACCGATCAGGCATCGCCAGAGATCTGTTCGACGCCATGAAGCTGCTGGGCGGGCGCCTGCGCGGCGGGGTCGCTATCCAGACCATCGTCGTGGCAGTGATCCTGGCGGCCATGAGCGGCATCATCGGCGGCGAAGTCGTGCTGCTCGGCCTTGTTGCGCTGCCCCAGATGCTGCGCCTCGGCTACGACAAGCACCTGGCCATCGGCGTCGTGTGCGCAGGCGGTGCGCTCGGCACCATGGTACCGCCGTCCATTGTCCTCATCATCTACGGCCTTACCGCCAACGTCTCGGTTGGCGATCTCTTCACCGCCGCCTTTCTGCCGGGTCTGATGCTGGCTGGTTTTTATGTCGCCTACGTCCTGATCCGAGCCTACCTCAACCCGGCCATCGCGCCGGTACAGGACGATCAACCTGTGCCGATGGCGGAAAAACTCCGCCTCCTGAAGGGGCTGATCCTACCGCTTACCGTCGTTGCCGGCGTGCTTGGCTCCATTTACGGCGGCATCGCGAGTGTCACCGAGGCATCGGCGGTCGGCGTTGCCGGGGTGCTGTTGTCGACGGTGGTTCGGGGGGAATTTACACTCGAGCTTCTGAAAGGCGCTGCCCTGCAGACGCTTCAGACCGTCGGCATGATCGTGTGGATCGGCATCGGTGCAAGTGCTCTGGTCGGAGTGTTCAACCTGATGGGCGGCATCAAGTTCGTCTCGGCCCTCATATCCGGCATCTCCGACAATCCGACCATCATCCTGTTGTTCATGATGCTGATCCTGTTCGTGCTCGGCATGTTCCTGGACTGGGTCGGGATCGCGCTGCTGACGATGCCGATCTTCGTGCCGATCATCAAGGATCTCGGCTACGATCCGGTCTGGTTTGGCGTGCTGTTCTGCATGAACATGCAGGTGTCGTTCCTGTCACCGCCGTTCGGGCCTGCCGCCTTCTATCTCAAGAGCGTGGCACCACCGGGCATAACGCTGGCAACGATCTTCCGCTCGCTGCTGCCGTTCATCGCCCTGCAGATACTCGCCGTAGGTATCCTGCTGTTCTTCCCGGCCATCACCGGGCGGTAAGGCAAAAACAAAAACCGCCCGTGGACATACGGGCGGTTTCTTTTTTTCGCGATGCCTCTGCTCGCCAATCCGGCCAAGCGCAGCGTGAGCCGGGATCAAAGAGGCACTGGTCTTTCGGTTTTGAAAATACCCGGTCACCTGCCACAACTGGCGCGAACCGGCTCTCCAATCCCGTATCTCAGCTGCGCTGTATCCGGGATGACTGCGGTTGGGTGAAAGCCAGCTCAAAGCCTGCTTTCCAGTGTTGTCACTCGCCCGGCTGTTGACTGATCGTCCTTGCCGCGTCCAGTTCCTTGTGGAGGCGCTCTTCTTCCTGAACGGCCGGCGTGATGAACCGCCCGAGCAGGAGATAGGCAACCGGCGTGAGGAACAGGGTCGAGACAGTCGCAAGGCCCAGACCTCCGACGATGACAAAGCCCAGGGCAATTCGCGCTTCTGCCCCTGCCCCGCTTGCCATGATCAGCGGCACGCCGCCGACAATGGTACAGATCATGGTCATCATCACCGGTCTCAGGCGGATGTTCGAGGCATTTTCGATCGCTTCGCGCAGTCCCTGCCCACGATCCCGCAGCTGGTTGGCAAATTCCACGATCAGGATGCCGTTCTTCGCCATGATGCCCACAAGCAGCACGAGGCCGATCTGGGAATAGACGTTGAGTGTCGTCCCGGTCAGCAGCATGGCGAAGACAGCGCAGGCCAGGCCAAGCGGAACCGTCGCCATGATGATGAGCGCACTGATGAAGCTCTCGAACTGGGCCGCCAGCACCAGCAGGATGATGATGATCGCAAAGCCGAAGGTGCGCGCCATGGAGGATGACTGTTCACCCAGCGTTGCCGTTTCCGCCAGCGGCACGATACGGGCACCGGGCGGCAGCAACGGTTCGGCGATCTTCAGCGCTTCCTCATAGGCATTGCCGAGGGCGAAGTCGTCCGCAAGACCTGCCGTAACAGCAACGGAGCGCAGCTGCTGTTCCCTGGCAAGAGAAGGCGGCACGGCCTTTTCCACCAGGCTGGCAATGGTCGACACGGGTACGAAGCGGCCATCACCTGTCTTGATGAAGATGTTCTCCATGTCCGTCGGATCGTTGATCGGATTGGACGTGGAGACGAATTTCACGTCATAGGCCTGATCGTTGATGAAAACCTGACCGATCTTGCGACCGTCCAGCATGGCCTGCATGGCCGTGCCCAGTCCGTTGATGTCGATGCCGAGGTCGGAGGCGCGTTCGCGATCGATGGAAACCGAAAGCTGCGGCTGGGTGGCCTCGGTGGACAGGCGCACCTGCCGGAACCTTGGGTCCTGCTCCATCGCCGAGATGATCTTGTCCGCCGTAGCGCCGAGCGTCGCATAGTCGTTGCTGCCCGCGACGGCAAACTGAAGGCCGGACCCGGCACCGCGAATGCCGAGGCTGTTGGGCTGGAAGGCGAAGGCCCGCACACCCGGTACATCGCGCACAAGCGCACTGACCTCGGACAGGATCTGCTGCTGCGACCGCTCGCGCTGGTCCCACGGCGCCAGACGCATGACGATGAAGCCGCTGTTCTTGGAACCGCCTGTTCCCGCAATCGAGAAGGTGCTGTTGATCTCGCCGCTTTCCCGGTAAGGCTCCAGCAGGTTTTCGATCTGGCGCATCTGCTGAGACAGGTAATCGAGGCTCACGCCCTGAGGCGCCGAAATGCGCATGAAGGCAATCGAGCGGTCTTCAGTCGGCGTCAGTTCCGACTTGATGGTGGGAAACAGGACACCCGCGGTGGCTGCAAACAGCAGCGAAATAGCCACGACCACCATTGGCGCATCAAGGCATGCATGCAGGCAGCGCCGGTAGAGCGCACTCAACATCCGCCCCAGACCGCCGGCACCGCCCCCGTGATCTTCGGCCTTGCCGGCCGGTTTGCTCTTGAGAATGCGCGAGGCCAGCATGGGACACAGCGACAGCGCCACGATGGAGGACAGGAACACCGCGATGGCGAGTACGAAGCCGAATTCGCGGAACAGCCCGCCGGTCTGCCCCGGCAGGAAGGAGAGCGGTACAAACACGGCAATCAGCGTCGCCGTTGTCGCCAGCACCGCGAAGAAGACCTCTTCGGCACCCAGAACCGCCGCAGCGCGTGGTCCGATGCCTTCGTTTCGCCTGCGCACGATGTTTTCCAGCACCACGATGGCATCGTCGACCACAAGGCCTGTTGCCAGAACCAGCGCCAGCAGCGTCAGGATGTTGATGGAGAACCCGGCAAGATAGATCGCCGCAAGTGTTCCGATCAGCGCCACCGGCAGGGACACGCCCGGAATGATGGTTGCCCGCCAGTCCCACAGAAAAATGAAGATGATCAGCAGAACGATGCTGACCGAGATGGCAAGGGCAATCTCGACTTCATGAATGGCGCCATTGATGAAGGTGGCGTCATCGCTGGTGACCTCAATGGTCATGCCTTCAGGCAGGTTCTCCTGGATACGGTCGACCGCGGAGCGAACGCCTTCCGAAATCTCGAGCGTGTTCGACTGGGCCGAGCGAATGACGCCAAGGCCGATGCCCGACTTGCCGTTGGCGCGCAGCTGTGTCTGGCCCAGATCCGGGCCAAGTGTCACCGTCACGAAGTCGCGGAGCCTTGCACGGCGATTGATGATGACACTTTCGAATTCTTCAGGCGTATCAATGGAAGCCGTGGCGCGGACGATCAGATCCTGGTTCTGGCTGGTCAGCGAGCCTGCCGGCGTATCGAAGGCCATGGAGGACAGGGCATTGGCCACATCCGCGATGGTCAGATTGAGGCTGGCCATCTTGGCCTGGTCGATGTCGATCCGGAAGATCTTGTCGCGGTCACCGTAGACCTGGACGTCCGCGACACCTGGAACAGCGGCAAGGACGTCGGAAATCTCGTCTTCCACCAGCACCGTCATGTCCTCGACCGACATGCGGTCGGAAGTCAGACCCAGGCGCAATACCGGCTGGGCGTTGGCATCAGCCTTGATGATACGGGAAGGCTCGGCGTCCTCGGGCAGATCGTTGGTGATGCGCCCGAGCGCATCGCGCATGTCGGAAGCGGCAACGTCCAGATCGACATCATCGGAAAATTCCACGGTCACACGGCTTCGGCCGAAGGAGGACGATGAAGAGATAGACTTCACGCCGGAGACACGTGCCACTGCGCCTTCGATGACACCGGTCACTTCGCGGTCGATGGTTTCGGCAGCTGCGGCCGGATAGTCCGTGCTGACGGTGATGACCGGGCGGTCGACGTCGGGCAGTTCGCGCACTTCGATGCCGAAAATTGCCGCGATCCCCGCGACCACGATCAGCATGTTGATCACGAAGGCAAGAACCGGACGCCGCACGAACAGGCCGGTGATGCCAAGTTCCTTCAAACGGTCCATCTGCATGGCAATCTCTCCAAGACCTTCAGGTCAATTCTCAGGAACCGCTTTGGCTGGAAGCAGTTGTCGCCGGAGTGTCCGATGCCGGAGCCTGCTTGCGGTCTGCAACCGTCACGTCGGCCCCGTTGCGAACCAGATGAATGCCTTCGGTCACGACCTCGTCGTTGACCGTCAGCTCCGCGTCGACCAGCACGCTGTCGGTGTTGCGCTGGATAATGCTGACCGGGACACGAACGCCCTTGCCTTCACGCACGGCCCAGACGAAGGCACCGTCGGAACCCCATTGCACGGCCAGCGGATCAACCGCCGGATACTTGTCGCCGGGAAACTTCATCGATACCTGGAACGACATGCCGGCTCTCAACTTGTCGGCCTTGTTCGGAAAACGGGCACGAACCTGAAGTGTGCGGCTGTCGATATCGATGCGGTTGTCGACGGCACTGATGACACCCTCGAAGGTTTCACCCGGGCGGGCGACCGACGTGGCGGTGATCGGAGATCCCACTGCGATAGCGGAGGCGAACCGCTCCGGAACCCAGAAATCGACAAGAATTTCGCTGCGGTCGTCAATGGTTGCGATGACGGTCTGCGAGGAAACGTAATTGCCTGCGGTAATGGGAAGAATGCCGACCACGCCGGCGATCGGAGTTTCGATGGAGCGGCGGGAGAGCGCCAGTTCGGCTTCGCGAAGTTGCAGCCGCGCATTGTCTACCGAGAGTTCCGCGTCTGTCACCTGAACAGCCGTAGCCGTATTGGTTTTCCGCAGCACCTGCATGCGCTGAAGCCGGGCCTCGGCATCTTTCAGAGCATTTGCGGCTCTCTCGACGGCGATCTGCTCGGCGTCCAGATCCAGTTTGGCAATGGCATCTCCTGCCTTCACGGTGGCACCGGACTTGACCAGAACCTCGGTCATGCGGCCGCTTGTATAAGGCGTCACGGCAACAGACTGCAGTGCCGTGCTGGTACCGATCGCCGACAGACGGTCATTGATCGTGATTTCGACGACCGGCGTTGCAACGACGGCGCCTTGCGGCCCACCCCGGCCACGCCGTGGTTGATCACCTCCGCTTGGCGCCACATCGGCGACGGCAAAATCCAGCCAGTCTATCCCCCAGGCGGACAGGTGCGCGCCGGCTCCCGGATAATAACGAACCCAGAGCCCCGCCGCCACGATGACAACCAGGAGGGTGAGAACGAGCTGTTTCCAAATTGACAATTGGAACTCCGATCAGAACTTGCCGGCACTGCCGAAAACGGTTGTTTCCTGAAACCAGTTATCTACGGCAATTCCCGTATGCCAACAATCGATAAGGTGTACCAATTTGTAAGCGAAACGACACGCTTTCACGCCAATGAGTTGTTCCATCTTTGCAAATTCTACCTATGATATAGAAACTGACTGCCGGAACCGCCGTGAGAGCGTCTTCTGTCCGGGATTTCTATCCAGATAGCGTAGTGATTGCCCGAAACCAGTGCCGAGCGTCCGGCACCGGTTCTCTTTCAGGATGGCAGGATCTGTCCCTATGCGGCGTCGTCAACGCGGCGCAGGGAAGCCTGCCGCGTCAGGATCTGGCGGCGGGCAAACGCGGCGATGAAAACCGCTGTCAAAATGAGGACGATGGTGGGGGCTGGCGCGCTGTCCAGGAAGAAGCTGGCATAGGTGCCTGCGACCATTGAAACCATGCAGACCAGCACCGACACGTAAAGCATCGCCTTGAAGGTGCGGACCAACAGGAATGCGATTGCCCCCGGTGCAATGAGCAAGGCAACCGCCAGGATAAGGCCAGCAGCAGAAAGCGTGGCCACGATCGTTAGCGACAGTGCCGCCAGAAGGCCGTAGTGCAACAGCTTTACCGGCAAACCGGAGGCCTGAGCCTGGGCCGGATCGAAACTGTGCAACAGAAGGTCTTTCCACTTCAGCACAAGCGCGCCGCCGACAACAAGAGCGATGATGCCAGCTGTTACAAGCTCGTGCTGCTCCACGCCCAGCATGTTGCCGAACAGGATGTGGTCCAGATGAGCGTTTGTCCGGATCGAGACGTAAAGCACGATGCCGACGCCGAACATGCCGGAAAACACGACCCCCATCACGGTATCCTGCTTTACCCGGCTGTTGCCCGACAGGTAACCTGTCAGCACGGCACAGACCATGCCGGCGGCAAAAGCGCCGACGATCAGCGGAATACCAAAGATGTAAGCCAGTACGATGCCGGGTAAAACCGCGTGGCTGACAGCATCCCCCATCAAGGCCCAACCCTTGATCACCAGGAAGCTCGACAAGAGAGCCGTCGGGATGGACACGATCACGCAGATCAGAAACGCATTCTGCATGAAGGGGAACTTGAACGGCAGAAGCAGTGTCTCGAGGTCCATCAGGCCTGATCTCCCGCTTCTGGTTTCGCAACGTCCGCAGCGTATACCCGGCGCAGGGCTTCCGCCGACTTGCGCCTGGCGGCAAGAAGGCCGTGCTTTGGCGCCAGAACGAAGGTGATCAAGAAGATCAGGGTCTGCAGGGTGACGATGATACCGCCCGTGGCCCCGTCCAGAAAGTAGCTGATATAGGCCCCGGCAAAGCTGGTCAGCGTGCCAATCGCGATGGAGGTCAGGATCAGGCGCGGGAAGCGGTCGCACAAGAGGTAGGCTGTCGCACCGGGCGTGACCACCATCGCAATAACGAGAAAGGCCCCGACCGTCTGCATGGCCGCAACCACGGAGGCGGACAGAAGCACAAAGAAGATTGCCTTGAGGAGACCGGGCCTCAGACCGATTGTGCGGGCATGGCTTTCGTCAAAGAAAGTGACCATCAGATCCTTCCACTTGAGCGTCAGGATCGCCAGCGACACAAAGCCGATGATGGCCAGTTGCAGGGTATCTTCCGGCGTTATGGCCAAAATATTGCCCATGGTGATCGTCTGGACCGAGACCGACATGGGGCTGATGGAAACGATGAAGAGACCAAGGCCGAAGAAGGACGTGAAGATGAGGCCGATGATGACGTCGACCTTGAGGCCCGACCTTTCGGACAGGAACAGCATGGCCCCGGCTGCAAGTCCACCAGCCAGAAACGCTCCGAGGGAAAACGGCAGGCCCAGGATATAGGCACCGGCCACACCCGGCACGACCGAATGAGACAGGGCATCACCGATCAGCGACCAGCCCTTCAACATCAGGTAGGACGACAGAAACGCGCAAACCCCGCCAACGAGTGCGGACACCCACATGGCGTTGGTCATGTAGCCGTATTGAAAGGGTTCGAGAAGATAGGCGAAACTGAAAGGCTCCATCAGTCGCGCGCCTCTCTCGTCTGCACTTCGTCGCCATATTGAACGAACGGGCGCTCGTCGTCGGTCAGGATCGTCACCGTACGCTGATCGCCATCGGTGTGCAGGGTCTGGTCGGAAATGGTGAAATGGCGCAACACGCCACCAAAGGCCTTCTCCAGGTTCTGACGGGTGAAGGTCGTCGCGGTTGGCCCGTAGTCGAGCACCGTTCCCTTGACCAGCACCGTCCTGTCGCAGAATTCGGGAACGGAACCGAGGTTATGGGTGGAGACAAGCATCACCCTGCCCTCGGCCTGCAACTCCCGCAGCAACGCCACGATCTGCTCTTCTGTTTTCACGTCGACGCCAGTGAAAGGTTCGTCCAGAAGGATTACCTGGCCGTCCTGGGCAAGAGCGCGGGCGAGAAAGACGCGCTTGCGCTGACCGCCGGAAAGCTCGCCAATCTGCCGATGCCGGAAATCCTGCATGTTCACGCGGGTCAGTGCCTGGTCGACCGCGGCATGGTCCGCAGGCTTTGGCCGGCGCAAAAACCCCATGTGGCCATAACGGCCCATCATCACCACGTCTTCCACCAGAACGGGGAATGACCAGTCGACTTCCTCCGATTGGGGAACGTAGGCGACGAGGTTCTTCTTGAGGGCTTCCCGGACGGTCATATCCAGGATCCGGATGCGCCCCTTGGCTGTGGGCACGAACCCCATGATGGCCTTGAACAGCGTCGACTTGCCCGCGCCATTGACGCCGACCAGAGCCGTGACGGTGCCGCGCGGGATCGAGAAGCTGGCGTTCCAGAGTGCCGTATGTCCGTTCCGGTAGGTAACCGTAACGTCTTCGGCGGCAATTCCGCCATCGTCCCTGACGTTGGGCATATCCATAACCGGGTCCTTGATGACATTCAGCATGTAGGCTTTCCAGTACAATCCGAAGTTACTGTGACACAATCAAGGGCAGCTTCGGGTCATGCTGCCCGGCAGTCTTTATTACGGGCCATCACTGTGAATTGGATTTCAGCCCCTCGACCACCGTGCTCGAGGTGACCTTCAGCAAGTCGAGGTAGGTGGGCACCTTGCCGTCCGCCTCGCTCAGGGAATCGACATAAAGGTCGCCGCCATATCTCGCGCCGGTTTCCCGGGCCACCTGCTTGGCAGGCGAAGTGTTGACCGTGCTCTCGCAGAAGACGACCGGGATGTCGTGCTCACGCACCCCGTCAATCACCGAACGGACCTGCTGCGGCGTGCCGACCTGATCGGCGTTGATCGGCCAGAGGTACAGTTCCTTCATGCCGAAATCACGAGCGAGATAGCTGAACGCGCCTTCACAGGTCACCAGCCAGCGCTTGTCTTCCGGGATATCGGCAACGGCCTGGCGCAGCGGCTCTATGGTTTCGCGCAGCTTTGCCTTGTAGGCATCCGCGTTGCCGGCATAGACCTCCGCATTCTCCGGGTCGTATTGGGCAAATGCCTTGGAGATGTTGTCGATATAGATCAGCGCGTTGTCCAGGCCCATCCACGCATGCGGGTTCGGCTTTCCTTCATAGGAACCCGACGCGATCGAGATCGGTTCGATCCCGTCTGTCAGGGTTACGGAGGGGATGTCGCCTAGGTTAGACAGAAACTGCTCGAACCAACGCTCAAGGTTCATGCCGTTCCACAGGATCAGGTCCGCGTCGGATGCCCGCACGATGTCCTGCGGTGTCGGCTCATAACCGTGGATTTCCGCACCCGGCTTGGTGATCGAGACCACGTCGGCGGTCTCCCCGGCAACATTCTGCGCAATGTCGGCAAGAACGGTGAATGTGGTCACCACTTTCATTTTGTCCTGTGCGGAAGCGCCGTTTACCGGTCCGGCTGCAAGTGCCGCAAGAGAGACCGTCAGAAGCAGTTTTTTCAACATCACCATATCCCGGTTCGAACATCATTTCTGCAAGTGATATTGCAACTCATTCGCAACTGTCAAGCTTGTTGCGAATGAGTTGCAATATCATTCTTGTCTTGATGTACCGTCGCCCGGCGTACCACCTCAAGAAGAACGCGGCGTCACCGGGCAAGCCCAACCTTGTTCCTGCATTAAGGTTGAAGCGTGTCATGCCGATGTATCAATCGAATAAAAAGCACTCCACCGGATCGGAGTCCGGTGGGGTGCCGAAGTGTTGCCTTTCCCGTTTGCCGTCAAGCTGCTTCAACGCGGGCCAGGAAGGTTTCAATTCCCTGCTTCAGAGCGTTGCTGCGGTTGCTCAGGTCTCCCGAAGCAGCCAGAACATCCCCCGATGCTTCCTTGGTATCGCCAACCGCCCGGGCGAGGCTGGACATATTGGTCTGAACAGCCTGCGTACTCTGGGCTGCCCGCTGCACATTTCCGGAAATCTCGTTGGTGGCCGCGCCCTGCTGGGTAACGGCTGCCGAGATTCCCTGAGTGTAACCGTTGACCTCTTCCATCGTGTCGGAAATTGCCCCGATGGCCGCGACGGCTTCGCTGGTGGAGTTCTGAATGGTCTGGATCTGGGACGAGATTTCTTCAGTTGCCTTCGAAGTCTGTGTCGCCAGTTCCTTGACCTCGGCGGCCACAACGGCAAAGCCCTTGCCTGCTTCGCCTGCACGAGCCGCTTCGATAGTGGCGTTCAACGCCAGAAGATTGGTCTGTTCGGCAATCGCCTGGATCAGGTTGACCACTTCGCCAATCTTCGAGGCAGCTTCCGCCAGTCCTTGAACCTTGCCATTGGTCTCGTGTACCGCGCTCGTCGCCGACGTGACGATGTCGGAAGACCGGCGTACCTGTTCGCCGATTTCGGCGATGGATGCCGACAGTTCTTCGGCCGCACCGGCAACGTTTTCAACGCTCATGCTGGCGTCTTCACTGACCCTGGAAGTATCGCCTGCCTGTTCCGCACTGCTTTCCGCGATGCCGCCAAGTGCCGAAGCTGTGTTGGACATGCCGGCGGCCGTTTCGTCCAGCGCACCAAGAAGTCCCTGGATCTCACCTCGGAAGTTCTGGATCAGATCTTCGATGTCCTGCTGACGCGCATTCTGGGCCTCGCGATGGGCATTCGCTTCGATTTCCAGGCGAATCCGTTCGCGGGCGTTTTCCTGAAACACCTGAACGGTGCGGCTCATGTCTCCGATTTCGTCCCGCTGATCAGTCGAGGGAATGGTGGCGTCGATATCCCCCTCCGCGAGGCGGCCCATGGCTTCGGTCAAAGCCCGTGTCGGGCGCGTGATCACGAGAGAAAGAACAAAGGCCAGCAATCCACCGGCTGCAACGGCGACGACGAGTGCGACCGCGATCAGCCCAAGCGCGGTATCGGCCCGCGCATAAGCTCCCGCGGACTGAGCCTCCGTGAGGGCCGTGATGACACTGCGAACCTTGCCGGACAGTGCAACAAGCTCTGTCCGTCTGACATCGAACGCATCCTTCGCGGTGACCATGGCGGCGAATTCGGCCTCATAAGTGCCAACCTCCGCCTCGATCGACGCAATGGCATCCGCGATTTCCGGGAAAGCGGCACTGTCCGCCTTCAGCAGATTGGCGAGGTAGCGCAGCGTTTCGATACGGTTGAGAACCTCTTCCGCACCAATTGTATCGAAGCCGGCAAAATACTCCATTGTCGCAGAGCGAATATCCAGGGACGCGTTCTGGTACTTGTTCACGTTCACATTGACGAGATCAACGATACCAAGTTTCGACGTTGCCTTGCCGGCAATCGACTTGGCGTCATCGGTTGCCGCATAAACCGTCTTGCGCAAGGCAGAGGCCTGAGTGTGGAGTTTCTCCAGTCCCGCGACGAGATCCGCAGCAACGGCAGCCGACACTGGTGCCGGCCGAGCGCCGTCCGCTTCCGGCTTCGGCAGTTTTTCACCGAGCGCTGCCGCCATGTCCGCCAATTCCTTGACCTTTGCCGGGTCTACGCCGTCCACCTTCAGCTTTCCAGCCTTCGCTGCCGTCTTTGCCAGGGTCTGCGTGCCCTCCACAATGGCTGCCACCGTTTCAGGCGGAAGATCGGCACCTTCACTCACCTCGGCGATCCTGGCTTCCAGACCGGCGACGAGGTCTTCCATATCCGACAACATGCGCCCGACCTTGTCAGCCCGGTTGCGTGTGCCTGATGCGGTCTTGGCGGCGCCGCCCGCATCACGCTGGATCTTGCTCATCTTGTCGTTAATCTGGGCAGCGATGGTTGCCAGATTGACAGCGGACCGCAGCAACTTGTCGACCTGAGCCTGCCTGTTCTCGACAGCCTGCACGACACCATCAAACTCGCCACCAAGCTGACCTACCAGCGAGATGGCCTCTGCGGTGGCCGTTTCGCCCTCTCCAGGCCCCGAGACGCCATCGAGCGTGACCAGCGCAGTTTCCAATTGTTCAATCTGAAACCGGGCTGCGTCAGCCAACTCCGGTGTGCGATCCGAGAGATAGGCTTCCTGCGCTTGTGCGACCTGCTGAAGGTTTGCCATTGCGGTTGTTGCCTTCGCACTGACATCCGACTGTGTTCTGAGGCCGAGAATAGCGACCGCGCCCACGGCACCGACCGCGGCGGCGACAAGAATCATGGCTGCAAAGCCACCGCCTACTTTCGCAGAAAGGCGCACATTCTTTAAAGGTGTAAGTAACCTGGACATTGTTTCCCCCGCACTTTCCGCGATTGAAGGTGTGGGTAGATAAACAATTGGTGAAAAATTTCGGGTTCGACTTTTGTTAGCCGTCACGAATTAAATCGGGCGTTTTTTAGTCTTTATCGACAAGGCGATACTGAACATTTTTCTGAAAATTATTTTTGCCCAAAATAATTCCGATTACCTGCATCGCTATCAGGTGAAACTGAAATTCTACCGAGGGTGTGATTGGGCGAATCCCTCACACCCTCGTCAAAAGCCTCGATGCCTACGGCAACAGCACCTGCGCGACGCCCTGTTCGACCTATTGTTTGGCGGCCTCAAGCAGCTTTTCGAGCACCTGCCGCTCACCGATCTGGTTTGCCATCAACAGGATCAGCCGGGCATTGAACGCATCGCTTTCGGCCTTTGTGAGGCCTTCATGAGCGGTCAGCAGGTCAGCATAAAACCCGTCGGGCGTTTCAAGGTTCGCTTTGGTGACAATCTCCGCCATTAGGCCTCTCCGCCTTTCCCGAGTGCAATTGCAAATGCGTTTTCGACCGCGGTGCGGTCATAGCCTGTCCAGCGCGACGCCACATGCTGGTCTGGCCGGATCAGATAGACAGCCGAAGGCTCGTCGCCGAGATAGCGGTCCTTAAGCTCTTCACCGGCTGCGGAAGTCGCAATGCTGACACCGGTAATTTCGATACCGTCGATCAGAAGCTTCTCGGGTACTTCGGTGCCGATGCCAAGCAGATGGAAGCCGCTGCCAAGCCAGTCCAGCAGCCAGCCGTCTGCCAGAGGCGCATCCACAGCCGGGCTTCCCGGTCTTGTGCGCGCGGGCAGGCCTTCCACATCCGGTCCATTGAGCTTCGAACCGTCATAGACGCAAGGAACGGACAGTCTCCCGGAATTGACCAGTGGCCGGGCAAAGGCGTGATGTTCGGAAAGGTCCAGCACCGCATCACGGAAAATACGGCTGATTTCCGATTTGGGAGTAATGAAGTCGGTTGAACGCGAGCTTTGCAGGATATTCTCGTCTGCGGCCATTTCGCGCTCAAAAGCATAGCTGTCCAGAAGGCTTTCCGGAGCCTTGCCGTCAATGACCAGCTTCAGCTTCCAGCCGAGATTGTCGGCATCCTGGAACCCCGAGTTGGCACCACGCGCACCGAAAGGCGACACCTGGTGAGCACTGTCGCCGGCAAAGATCACCCGGCCATGGCGGAACTTTTCCATGCGGCGGCACTGGAATGTGTAGATCGACACCCACTCCAGATCGAATTCGACATCCGCGCCCAGCATCTGCTTGAGCCGGGGAATGACGTTTTCCGGTTTCTTTTCTTCTTCCTTGTCTATGTCCCAGCCCAGCTGAAGATCGATGCGCCAGACCCCGTCCGGCTGCTTGTGCAAAAGCGCCGACTGGTCCTTGTTGAAGGGCGGATCGAACCAGAACCAGCGCTCGGTCGGGAAATCCGCCTTCATGATGACGTCGGCAATCAGGAAGTTGTCTTCAAACACCCGGCCGACGAAATCGAGATCGAGCATCCGGCGGGACGGCGAACCAGCCCCGTCGCAGGCAATCAGCCACTCCGCTTCCAGATTGTAGGCGCCATCGACCGTTTCAACGGTCACCAGCGTGTGGTCGTCCCGCTGGTTGAGGTTCGCAACCCGGCTGCCCCCGCGGATTTCCACCGGCTTGCCTTCCACCTGCAGAGCGCGAATGCGCTCGACCAGATGAAGTTCACAATAATATTGCTGCAGGTTGATGAAGGCCGGGCGCTTGTGCCCCTGCTCCGGAAGCAGGTTGAAATCGTAGACCTGCCGGTCACCGAAAAACACCTTGCCGACGTTCCAGACGACGCCCTTGTCGACCATCTCGTCGCCGCAGCCCAGCCGGTCGAAGATTTCCAGCGAGCGCTTGGAAAAGCAGATTGCCCGTGAGCCCACGCTAACCTTGTCGTTGTCATCAAGAACGACGACCGGCACATCCGCCTGAGCCAGATCGATAGCCGTGGCGAGGCCCACCGGTCCGGCTCCAATGATCACCACCGGATGGCGAACGGGTGTCGCTGCATCCTGATCCTGGGACCGCTTGTACGGATAAAGCGGCGCTTCAAACAACTTGGTCACAGGCGTTTCTCCCAATTGCCGAGGCGTACCGGCATCGTGAACCGGTTCGCCTTTGCCTGTTTCGCGGAACCCGCAGGGGGGCTTGCGCGTTTTCGTTAGACAATCCCCCAAGAAGGAGGTGTGACATGCCAGTCCTGACACGTCAGAACATGTTGACATCCGGCCGACGCTGGACCTTCCGGTTGATTGCCGGACTGATGTCCGCGGTCGCCCTTGCGCTTCTCATCGCCGCTCCTGCCACCGTCCTTGCCGACAACTGGAGCATGGTCGGCATCGCCATCGTGGTGAGCGAGATCATAGTTCTTGCAGCTGGCCTCACCTGGCTCGCCCTGTTGATCCTTGCACCGAAGCGCTAGCCAGTTTCCCAGAAACGTTGCGCCGACGGGTGGCGATCGAACTCCAAAAAGAACTCGTCAAGTTGAGGCGGCGCAACACTGGTTCCTGCCAGCATGGCATGCACCTGCCCCCGGTGATGGATCTGGTGCTGAAAGAGATGCAGCAACGTGTTTGCGATCGTCTCGTGAAAGACACCGCTCTTGCCCCGGTCCTGAGCGACATTCCGGTCCAGGTCTCCTTCCACCGTGCGGTCGCAGAATGCGATCAGAGCCTCGTCAACACTCTCCTGGGCCGGTTTCAGTTCTGCTGCAGAGGCAAGATGCGGCGTGTCGAATACCGACAGCCCCTGCCCCTCTTCCTTCAAGGCATCCAGATAGTAACGGTCCACTTCCCAATTGTGGTTGAGCGTTTCCCGGATCGAGGGAAAGAACCCGGTTCTTTCCGCCTCGAACTCCGCCTGCGACAACCGGCAACAGGCGTCGTAAAGACGTTCGTTCGCGTAGGCGTTGTTGCGAGCCATCAGGCGGAGGTGGTCCAGGACAGTGTTCATGGGTCAGCCCTGCAGATCCGCCCACATCTTGGCGTCGCGTTCCGCCGTCCAGATGCGCGGCGTGTCGATGCCGAGAGCCTCGTCATAGGCCCGGGCAACGTTGAACGGCAGGCAGTGTTCGTAGATGGCGTAATCCTTGAACTTCGGATCGCATTCGGCACGGCAGGCGTCCCAGGCTTCTTTCAGCGATCCGCCACCCTGAGCGACCCGGGCCACCGGCCGATAGGTCGAGGAGACGAAATCGGCGGTGTTGGTCAGCGCCTTGCCCACCATCTCCTTGCCGACCAGCGCATCGCCGCGGCCAGGCGCGATTGCCTCCACATCGAAGGAACGGATCGCTTCCAACGTTGTCGGCCAGTCGTTGAAATGGCCGTCGCCGCAATAGCAGGCCGAGTGGTATTCGACGATGTCACCGGTGAACATGACGTTCGCGTCCGGCACGTGGATAACGATATCTCCGGCCGTGTGGGCGCGACCAAGGAAGCTGAGGTCGACCCGGCGCTTGCCGAGATAGACAGTCATGCGGTCGTTGAAGGTGGTGGTCGGCCAGGTCAGAGGCGGAATGTCGTTGACGTTTTCATAGCCCATGAAAAGACGCGGGAAGCGCATGAATTCGGATTCCCTGTCTTCCGCGCCCCGTTCCACGACCATCGAACGGGCCTTCTGGCTCATGATCACGGTCGGTGCCCGATAGGCGGCAGCCCCCAGCACGCGAACGGCATGGTAATGCGTGAGGACAAGGTGGCTGATCGGCTTGTCGGTGACGGACCGCACTTTCTCAATGACCTTGTTGGCGAGTTCGGGGGTCGCCTGCGCCTCGACGATCATGACGCTGTCGTCGCCGATGATGACGCCGGTATTCGGGTCCCCTTCGGCGGTAAAGGCCCAGAGATCCTTGCCGATCTCGGTGAAGGAGATCTTCTTCTCGGTCATGTCTCCGGCGGATGCGAATTGCTTGCTCATTCAGAGGCTCCGTGTTTGCCTTCGTCCCATGCGGGCATCGCCTTTTTGGCGACGGCAGCCGGATGGGCTTCCATTGTGGTTGCCATGGTGTCATTCCACCGGTTGAGGTAGCCAAAGAGCGCGATCGAAGCGACGATCTCGACAATCTCGGCGTCGTTGAAATGCGGCTTGAGCGCCGCGAAATGAGCTTCGGTCACGTCGTTCGGAACACCGGCAGCCTCGCGGGCCAGCACCAGCGCCGCTTTTTCGGCCTCCGTAAAGAGCGGCGAAGTCTCGCATTCCCATACGGCGGCAATCTTTTCGTCCGGCACATCGTAGACGTGGCTCAGATTGGCCATGTGGCCCTGGCAATAGCGGCAGCCGGTCGCCATGGACGTCATGAGTGCGACCATCATCTTCAGGTCTTCCGGCACCGTGCCTTCATAAAGAATCGCCTGGTTCAGATCCATGAACGCCTTGGCGATATTCGGCCGGCGCGCCATGGTGAGGATCGAGTTCGGCAGAAAGCCGCGGATTGCATCGTAACGTGCAAATTTTTCCTCGAACTGAGGCAGATCCGCCCGGTCAAGCGGGTCGACGTGAGGCATTGCCCTCTCCCTGAAATATTCTGGCGGCCGAAGGGCTCAACCCAACGCTGCACTCTTGTCTTTCTCCTGGATGGAAAACCATACCCCGAGCCCCTCCCCACAAGGCGGAGGGGCTACATGCCCAAAACGGTGTCGAGATCCCGGAAGGTCCGATCACTACCCTTCGTATTTCTCCACGGTCTGCTCGATGGCGCCGAAGATCGAATGGCCTTCGGTGTCGAGCATCTCGATGCGGACAGTGTCTCCGAACTTCAGGAAAGGCGTCTTGGCTTCGCCCGTGTTGATCGTTTCGATCATGCGGATCTCGGCAATGCAGGAATAACCGACGCCACCGTCTGCCACCGGCTTGCCCGGACCACCGTCCAGCTTGTTGGAGACCGTGCCCGAACCGATGATCGTGCCGGCACTGAGCGGCCGGGTCTTTGCCGCATGGGCAATGAGCTGGCCGAAATCGAAGGTCATGTCGATGCCCGCGTTTGCGCGGCCGAACGGCTGACCGTTGAGGTCGACATGCAGCGGCAGGTGAAGCTTGCCACCCTTCCAGGCATCGCCGAGCGCATCCGGCGTGACGGCAACCGGCGAAAAGGCGGAAGACGGCTTGGACTGGAAAAAGCCGAAGCCCTTGCCGAGTTCTGCCGGGATCAGGCCACGCAGGGAAACGTCGTTGACCAGAAGCACAAGAAGGATGTGGTCGCGCGCGGCTTCCGCGCTGACACCCATCGGTACATCGCCGGTGACGACAGCAATTTCGCCTTCCATATCGATGCCCCAGGCCTCATCGCGCATGGAGATCGGATCACGCGGGGCGAGGAATGTGTCGGAACCGCCCTGATACATCAGCGGGTCCGTCCAGAAGCTTTCCGGCATCTTCGCACCGCGCGCCTTGCGCACGAGTTCGACATGGTTGACGTAGGCCGAACCATCCGCCCACTGGTAGGCACGCGGCAGCGGCGAATGAGCATCGTGTTCATGGAAACGCAGCGTCGGTACGGCTTCGTGAGACAGGCTCTCGGCCAGCAGTTCCAGCTTCGGCGCCACATGTTCCCAGTCATCGAGCGCTGCCTGCAAAGTCGGCGCGATGTGGCTTGCGTCGGTGCAGAAGGTCAGGCGGTCGTTGACCACCACCAGCTTGCCGTCGCGGCTGCCATCCTTGAGCGTTGCCAGTTTCATCGGGTTTTCAGCTCCTAATGTTCGCCAGACCGTGGTGCCCGGCGATGTTTCTCCCGGGAAGCCGCCAGCGGCTTCCTGCCTTTGTTCTTGTCCGCCCCCCGGCGGGACCGCCGGAGGTTCAGGGTAACCTACCGGTGCGGATCAATCTGCCGTTTGCGGTTGGTCAAATCCTGGATGATTTGGCTATTTGTTCCAGGTCCCTTCGGGCGTGCCATCGAATTTTTTGCCCAGCGAGTCCCAGCAGTCAATGTAATCGTCCTGCAGCGGAGCATCCTTGGCGGCGAATTCCGTGAGGTGCTGCGGGAAACGGGTCTCGAACATGAAGGACATTGTGTTGTCGAGCTTTTCCGGCTTCAGGTCGGCATTCGAAGCGCCTTCGAAGGCATTGTTGTCCGGCCCATGCGGCAGCATCATGTTGTGCAGGCTCATGCCACCGGGAATGAAACCCTGCGGCTTGGCATCGTACTGGCCGTAGATGTTGCCCATCAGCTCCGACATGATGTTCTTGTGATACCAGGGTGGCCGGAAGGTATCTTCCATCACCATCCAGCGCTCGCGGAACAGCACGAAGTCGATGTTGGCGGTGCCTGGAACGCCGGACGGAGCGGTAAGCACCGTGAAGATCGACGGATCGGGATGATCGAACAGGATCGACCCGATCGGGCAATAGTTCCTGAGGTCGTATTTGCAGGGCGCATAGTTGCCGTGCCAGGCAACAACGTCGAGAGGCGAGTGGCCGATTTTTGTTTCGTGGAACTGGCCGCACCATTTCACCGTCACCGTCGACGGGGCATCGCGATCCTCGTAGTGCGCGACAGGCGTCTTGAAGTCACGGCGGTTTGCCATGCAATTGGCTCCGATCGGCCCCCTGCCCGGCAGTTCGAATTTCTGGCCGTAGTTCTCGCAGACGAACCCGCGCGCCGGACCTTCCACCAGTTCGACCCGGTAAACGAGGCCACGCGGAAGGATTGCGATTTCCTTCGGCTCCAGCTCTATCACGCCCAGCTCGGTGCAAAACCTGAGGACACCTTCCTGCGGAACCACCAGCAATTCGCTGTCGGCGGAGTAGAAATATTCGTCCTCCATCGACTTGGTGATCAGGTAGATGTGGCTGGCCATGCCAACCTGTGTATTGACGTCGCCGGCTGTCGTCATGGTACGCATGCCAGTCAGCCAGTTGAGGCCTTCATCCGTATGTGGCACCGGATCCCAGCGGTACTGGCCGAGCGAAACCACGTCGTCGCAGACATTCGGAGCCGATTTCCAGTAAGACAGGTCGATCTTCCTGAACCGGCTGGTGTGCTTGACCGACGGGCGGATGCGATAGCACCAGGTCCGCTCGTTCTGATGGCTTGGAGCGGTGAAGGCGGTGCCGGACAACTGCTCGCCATAAAGGCCATAGGCACATTTCTGCGGGCTGTTCATGCCTTGCGGCAAGGCGCCCGGCAGAGCCTCGGTTTCAAAATCGTTGCCGAAGCCCGGCATATATTCCAGATCCGCCGTGTTACGGCCGTTTCCAGCTAGATTTTGATTGCTGTCGGTTCTCTGATCCATGACGTCCTCCCGGTTCGGAGATGAATTTAGTTGCATATGTAACCATTTTGATCCCCGGGATCAAGCGGCATGTCGATGCTTTTGCGAACGGGCCGGATTTTCTGCTGCCGCAATGCAAAAAAGCCGCAGAACGTAAGCTTTGCTTTACGTGCGTCTCCTAGGGTTCCCGCAGTCTCACCGTTGGAGCTTTTCATGTCTCTTAGAAATCGAATCTTTTTCGCCTCGAGCGGCGTGTTCCTGGTTGGATTCCTGACGCTTATTCTTGCCGTCACCTTCATGACCCAGGCCACGTCGCAGAAATCGGGTGAAGATCTCATCCGCAAGACTGCCGAGGCACTTGCTCTGGATGCCGGCAAGACGCTGGCACAGGCACAGCTGGCGGCCCGCGCTGCGGCCGATGCCCTGGAAGGAATGCAGCACGCCGGCGTCAGCGATCGCAACGCCTATGCAGCCGTGATGCAGCACCAGATCAGCCAGAACAAACACTTTGTCGGCGGCGGTGCGATCCTGGAACCGGACATGGCCGGCAAGGATGCGGACAATGCAGGCGCCAACTTCTCCGACGAAAAGGGACGCTTCATTCCGTATTTCTATCACGCCGAAACAAAAGTCGCCTGGGAACCGCTCCTGTTCGGTGGCGATAGCGGCTCTGAAGAGTGGTACGACAAGCCGAAGAACCTGGGCCACGACACGGTCACCGAGCCCTATCTCTACCCGGTCAATAATGTCGACGTGCTGATGGCGACAGCCTCCTCGCCGATCAAGGATGCTTCCGGACGCGGCATCGGTGGCGCTACCATCGACGTGTCGCTGGAAGGCCTGCAAAAGGCGGTGAGCGCCGGCCAGACCTATGAAAGCGGCTATGTCGGCCTTCTCAGCGAAACCGGTGTCTGGGTGTCCCATCCGGACGCAGCCCTCCTCGGCCAGAAGGCCGATGCGGCAATGGTCGGCAAGATCCAGTCGATCAAGAATGAAGCTGCCTTCACGACCGAAAACGGTACCGTGGAAGCCATCAAGGGTTTCGAACTGGACGGCACCGGCCAACACTGGTTCATTGTTGTCGCCGTTGACGAGAGCGAACTTCTGGCAAGCGCCAATTCCACCATGCAGATGAGCCTGCTGCTCGCCCTCGGCCTGCTGGTAGCCGGCACGTTCCTGATGTGGATGCTTGGTTCCACAATTGCCGGACCGGTGCAGATGCTGACCGCTCGCATGCGCAAGCTTGCCGAAGGCGATGTCGATACGCCAGTGGCCTATCTCGACCGCAAGGACGAAATCGGCCAGATGGCCGGTGCGCTGGAAATCTTCGTTGAAAACGAAACCGAACGGCGGTCGCTGCAGAACGACACCGAGCAGGCCCAACACAGCCAGCTGGAGCGCCAGAAGACTGTCGAAGCCCTGATCGAAACCTTCGAGCGCGACGTCCACGCCGTTCTCGACCAGGTCAGCGGCAACAGCAAGCGCATGGAGCAGACCGCGGCTTCTCTCGATGCGATCGCGCGCGACACTTCCGCCAAGGTTTCCTCGGTTGCCGGATCTTCCGAAGTTGCGCAAAGCAGCGTTCAGACAGTGGCTTCCGCCGCTGAAGAGCTGTCCGCCTCGATTTCCGAAATCGGTCGCCAGATCGGCCAGACCAAGGAAGTCGTCACGAGTGCAACCCGTGCCGCCAACGATTCCAACGACAAGGTCGGAAGCCTCGACAGCGCCGCGCAGAAGATCGGTGAAGTGGTCAGCCTCATCCAGGCGATCGCCGAACAGACCAACTTGCTGGCGCTGAACGCCACCATCGAAGCCGCTCGCGCCGGAGAAGCCGGCAAGGGCTTTGCGGTGGTTGCCGCGGAAGTGAAGGAACTGGCCACGCAAACCGCCAAGGCGACGGAAGAAATCTCCACGCAGGTCACCGGTATCCAGTCCTCGACACGCAATGCCGTCGGCTCGATCCAGGAAATCGCCAGCACCATGGAAGAGGTCAACCAGTTCACGGCAGCCATTGCAGCGGCGATCTCGCAGCAGGGTGATGCCACCAACGAGATCAGCCACAATGTCCAGCAGGCAGCCAGCTGCACCAGCGACATGAGCAACAGCGTTGGCGACGTGATGCAGGCAGCCGAGGAAACAAGCAGCTCGGCAGCCGACGTCCTGTCGGTCTCCCAGTCGGTTTCCGAACATGCCCAGGGCTTGCAGGCCACCATTGCAGACTTCCTGAGCCGCGTTCGCGCTGCTTAAGTCAGGCACATAACCTCACGAACCGGGTTCGCGCAAACCCTTGTGCGAGCCCGGTTTTTTTGTTTTGCCCGGCATATTTCCCGTTCTCGGAAATAGCTGTTTTGAGATTCCACACTTGAATGAAAATACGAGCTGACGTAAAAAGAACAAAACAGGAACAATGGAGAAGATCGATGCGGCTCGCCGACACTGCTGTTGCGCATTCCTGCGCTGTTTCCTCCGCTGCCGCGTCGACGCCAGGCACGGAACAACTGACCTCCGTCACGCGCGGCGAGGTCCGCACCATGATGCTTTACCTGCGCAAGGCGCGGGAGCGGGCTATCGCGATCCGGGACAGGTCTCCTGGCGGCAGTTATCTGGAAAGCGTGCTCACACGCACGATCGACGGCATTTCGGTGGAGCTTTCACAACTCGACTATCTGCTGGCATCGAAACCGGCGGAAGCAAACCGGACTGAGCCGGGCCGCAGGATGCGTCCGGCGATTTGATTGTCATTGCCGTGCAGATTTTCGGCCCCCAAAGGGCAGACTGCGCTTGAAGAGCGTTCAGATTTCAGTGCCTGCGTGACCAGCGCGAGACCCGGCGTGGAACCATTGCCAATCACCCTTCCCGCTTCAGTGGCCCGAAGAAGCCGAAGACCGCGCTCAGCTTGCCGCTTTGGTCGTCAATCCAGACGACATCAAGTCCTTCCGGCAGCACCGTTCCGTCCACATTGACCATCTGCCACGCAAACCGCGCTGAACCGTGGTGGCTGTCGACACTGCTGGTCCGAAGGATCTTCGCACCGACCCTTTTGGCCAGAACGCCGGAGATGTGGTCAACCAGCGCAGCGATACCGGTCACATCGGTTTCCGGGTCCGTGTATCTGACATCTTCCACTACGGACCTGCCGAGCAGATCCTGCCGATAGGATGGGTCACGTTCAGACCAGGCTGCACAATAGATGTCGATGGTCTCTTCCAGCGTCATATTTGCCTCCCTTGCAGTCTTCTGCAGAAGCATGCGCGAAAGTTTGCAATCTCGCCAGTCAGTGTGCTGGAAAGGCCGCGTCAGGCGGCGGCTTCGTCACCCGGTGCCGTTTGCCAGCCAAGGTCGGTCAGCGTCACGATACGATTGCCGCGCAAGTCGGTGGCGCAGACAAGAAATCCGCGTTCTTCCATATGGCTCAACAGCCAACGCGCCCTGCCGGGAGACCGTGTGCCGTAGGCGGTGGCAATTTCAATGTTGCCGGGACATGGCGCCTTCGCGATCGCGGCCTTTGCCAGCAACAGGTACACACCGCGCATGTCTTCCGGCAATTCGGAGGCGATCAGTTCCGCCTGGGCCCAGGCTCCGTCGTCCATTTCGCCCTTTTCAACGCCTGCACGGGCAACGGAGAGCTTTTCTCGGAAAGTCTGCAGGTCCGGTGCGCCGCCCGCCAATTTGGAAATGCGGCAGCGGACCTGGAAGTCCTGATACAGCGTTGCAATCGGCTGGAACGCAGCTTCCTCGTCTTCCAGAATACCTGCAATGATTTCCGAAATTTTCTGCTCGCGTTCGCCAAAATCGAGCAGGCTCTCAGCCTGTGGCACGTCTTCAGCGCTAGCACGTTCTGCACTGCTGAGCTGATCGAGCACGTCACCGGTCGAAACCACAGGCTCGACGAAACGCTGGCGGACCGGCTGAACTTCGTCCGCTCCCGGCGTGAAGATCAGATCCTTGGCGTCTTCCTTGGGCTGCTCCGGCAGTGGCAGCAGTTTGTGAGTTCCGCCCCGCCCCATGGTCTCCACCGGGCCGATCTTGACCGGAACGGGACGGCGCGACATGGCCGGTCCGAGAGCGATGAAGTGACCCCTGTCGAGATTTCTGAAACTTTCGGCCTGGCGCCGCTCCATGCCGAGAAGGTCGGCAGCACGCGCCATGTCGATATCCAGGAACGTACGGCCCATCAGGAAGTTGGACGCTTCTGCGGCGACGTTCTTGGCAAGCTTGGCGAGACGCTGGGTGGCAATGACGCCGGCCAGTCCGCGTTTGCGGCCGCGGCACATCAGGTTGGTCATGGCTCCGAGGGAACGGCGCCGGGCCTCCTCGGTCACCTCGCCGGCGGCGGCAGGTGCAAAGAGCTGTGCTTCATCAACGATGACCAGCATCGGATACCAGAGATCGCGGTCCGCATCGAACAGGCCGTCGAGAAAGGTTGCAGCCGCCTTCATTTGCCGGTCGGCATCAAGACCTTCCAGATTGAGTACCACCGATACCCGGTGCTGGCGCACCCGTGCGGCGATCATCTGAAGATCCTTTTCGGTGCCGACCGCATCGACAACGACATGGCCGAACTTATCTGCCAGAGACACGAAGTCGCCTTCGGGATCGATAATGGCCTGCTGGACCCAGCTCGCGGACTGTTCAAGAAGCCGGCGCAGGAGATGCGACTTTCCCGAGCCGGAATTGCCCTGCACCAGAAGGCGCGTTGCCAGCAGTTCTTCCAGATCAAGACCGGCGCGTGCGCCGCCTGTCATTTCCCCGATATCGATTTGTACCGTCATGCGACCACTTTTCTTGCAGCCTCGGCAGCGCTGCGGCTTCTCCGTTTTCTGGATTTCGTGCAGTGCGGTAGTCAGCACGATTCCGTGCCACTTGCAAAGCCAGCCTGCCGGGAAAGCCGGGTTTTCCCAGAATTCCACCGAATAGCAACCTTTAAGTGACAGGCTGCCTCCAGAAGAGGCCGAAAATCCGGTTCGGGCCTGCGTTAAGCAATGTCGGCTTTGCCAGGTGCCACGCAGGACTTCTGTGCTAAGGTTGGTAGAACGGGAGCTTTTTCAGGGAAATCGCTGTGACAGTCAATGGATTGGCAGGCTCTTCGTGCCGGCTCGTTTTAATACAACTCAAAACGCTGCTTGCCGGCGCTGTGTTGTCGATCCTTGCGCTTGCGGTGCATCCCGCCAAAGCCGATATCGTCCGTATTGCCGTCGGTGAGTGGCCCCCTTATTTTTCCGAAAGTGACGAAGGATACGGAACCTACGCCAAGGTCGTCGCAAAGGCCTTCGAACTTGAAGGCCTTACGGTGGAGTACGGCTTCTTTCCCTGGAAACGTGCCTTGCTGGAAGCCCAGTCCGGCCGCTGGCAGGCTTCCGCAGGTTGGGGCAAAACCGCTGAACGAGAACCTTTCTTTCATTTCTGCGACGCGGTTCTGGTTGAGCGCGAGCAATTCTTTTATTCGTCAGACCGACCTGTGAATGCGCAAAATGTGCAGGACCTCAGCGGATTGAGCCTTGGCGCACTTGACGGTGCAGCCCTTGGGGAGGACCTGGATAAACTGGTTACCGCCGATCAGATCACCGTCTATCGCCAAAGTTCCCTGGCAGACCTCTTCAAGATGCTTGATGTAGGGCGTGTCGATGTGGTCATGGGCAACGGAGAGGTGGCTGCCGATGCATTGGCTGACGCTTTTTCTCCTGAGGAAACCACGCGTTTCAAGTCGTTGGAAAACGTCAACGTCCTTTGGGACTACCGCGTAATCGTTTCCAGGAACATCGAAAGCGGTGAGGAACTGTGCACCCGGTTCAACCAAGGTTTGAGGAAGCTTCGCGACACCGGAGAATATGACCGCCTTTTGTGGCCGGAACGCGATGGGGAGGGTCAGTCCCAGGCCAGCCCGTCCTGAGGCCCGGGCAGTCGCGAGAAATATGCAGGCTCTGATTTGGCTCGCTCGATTGCTTGCAATGCCTGAAAGGCTTCACAACGAGTTCAAATCTGTCCCCTTCCAAATGGGGATATCCTGCCCCATGTGAACATAATAAGAATCATATTGGGATGGACCGGATGAAAATTCATGCAGACCTGACGCAGCCTGCAATCGTCGACAGCGCCACGCTCGACTGGGTGCCCTCACCAATGGCAGGTGTGGAGCGAAGGATGCTGGAGCGCGATGGTGAAGAGGTCGCGCGAGCCACCAGTCTGGTCAGATACGCTCCCGGCTCTGCCTTTTCCGCCCACAAGCATGACATGGGTGAAGAATTTCTGGTTCTGGACGGTGTGTTCTCGGATGAAAGCGGGGATTTTCCCAAAGGCATGTATGTCCGCAATCCTCCGGGCTCCAGCCATGTGCCTTCGAGCGAACCTGGCGCCGTCATCCTTGTGAAATTACGCCAGATGCAGCCTGACGATGATGCCTTTGTCCGGGTGAACACTCTGGACCCCAGCGGCTGGCAGGCCGGCAGACCCGGAGAGAGCATCCTGCCGCTGTTCATCCGGCCGGAAGAGGAAGTGGTGATGCTCGACTGGGAAAGAGGCGCCAGACTAGCTCCGCAAACCTTCCCGGGCGGAGCGGAGTATTTTGTCGTTGAAGGCAGTTTCGAAGACCAGAGCGGCCGTCACGATCAAGGTACCTGGATACGCCTGCCGGCGGGAACCCGGCAGGAAATCACGACAACCCAGGGCGCCCGCGTCTGGAGAAAAACGGGTCACCTGGCGTTCTGAGTTGCCCAGTGCTGGAGGGCCGTCCCCCTGGCAAGCTGGGTTTTGACGATCATCTTGTGCAACGGCAGGATCATCGCAAGATAGGCATGACCGGCCAGGTTATGCCGTTTGCAGCAGGTCGAGACATAGATCCGCGCGGCTCCTCCCCTTTTGCGGAACACGGAGACACGGAAATCCTGGTGCCAGTCGTTCTCGCCCAGAATGATCTCATCTTCTGAAACCGAATAGATCTTGAAGAAACCGATCCGGTCGCCCTCGCCCTTGCAAATGATGTTATCGGCGCCTTGTTCCTGCGCCAGAGACTTCGTTGTCTTCATGCCGACGAGCCCTGCAAGCTTGTCGCGGAACGAGAGAAGCGCAGTCACCCAACCGATTTCTGCCATCAGAATGCGTTCGGCAAGTACGCGCATATCTGCGGTCAACAGGTCTTCCCGTCCCCGGATCGGGATGGAAAAGGTGTCGAGATAATCGTCGGCCGCCCTATAGGTATTGAGGAGACTTTCTTCCGGCAGTTTGTCGGTCATGGCCATGTCCTGGCTCCCTCCAGCAAATTCGACTTGCCAAACCTATACCTGCTGCCACCGGAAAAACCCCTTGCAGATTGCCGCAGCAAAAAGGCAGCGGAATCAGCCCGCTGCCTTTTTGGGAAAGTGATTGTGTGCCGACCTCGGCGGTCAGGCCCAGGCGCCTGCGAAAGCGATTTCAGCCAGCGGTTTGCGGCTGCTTGGGGTTTCGCGTTCCTGCAAGGTTTCCGGCAGGTCTGCTGTGTCCCCCCGCCGGCCAATGGCAATGGCAATCTGCGGCAGATAGCGTTCTGGCACACCGAGTTTTTCGTGGATCTCGTCTTTCAGGATCCCCGCCATGCCGTGCGCATGAAAACCAAGCGCGGTTGCCTGCAGGGCCGCATGCGCCCAGGCTGAACCGGCATCGAAGGTGTGCAAGCCGTTGGCTCTGTTCGGTTTACCGTCCTTGCCGTCCACTTCGCTGTCGGAAAACAGATAGACAAGTGCGGAGGCGTGTTGCGCCCAGTCGCGGTTGAACGGGTTGAGAAGATCGACCAGGACCTGCCAGTCGGCATCGCCCCTGCGGGCATAGACGAAACGCCAAGGCTGGATGTTGAAGGCAGACGGCGACCAGCGGGCGGCCTCCAGAATGGTTTTCAGATCCGCTTCCTCGATCGTCGACCGGTCAAAGGCACGCGGTGACCAACGGTCGACGAACAGGTTTTCAATCGGATGATCGGGTGTACGGGCAGTCATGAGCAGTGTCTCCAGTCTATTCCGGGCAAATATCCATCGGGCTGAACAGGAGATAGGTGACTTTTATCTCGATATCAAGATACTTTACTCCAAGATTTTATGTTGTCGGTGCCACTTCCCGGTCCAATCGCGGTCCTGCCCCGATGGATGGCGCGATCAGGATTGCCGACAACACCACGGCTGCGGACAGCAACTCCCTCAAGCCAATTGCTTCGCCAAAGACCAGCCAGCCGACCAGAAACATGGTCGGCAGCTCGAAACTTCCCGCAGCTGCAGTGCGAACAGGCCCAACCTTCTGACAGGCGATCGTATAGAGGATCTGCGGAACAAGAGCCGTTCCAAGTCCCATGGCGACGATGAGGCCCCACTGGCCGGTGCTTGCCGGCAGAACTGAGCCCTGCCCTTCATTGATTGCGAGGGGCAACAAACCAATGACGGACCCGGAAAGTCCGCAAGCCGTCCGTTCCAGCGAATTCAACTCGCCTGCCAGCCCGCTGAGGACAACAATCAGAAAGCCGAACGCGATGGGAGCAGGAATGGCCCATAAAAGCGCCTGCAGTGCCTCGGGAGATAGCGACGACGGATCGAGCAGCAGCCCGGCTGCCAGGATAACCAGACCTGCCGAGGCAAATGATCTCCAAGTCAACGCTTGCCTGAGCAGAACCCAGGCAAACAGGGCCGCGAAAACCGGATAGGACATGTAGACGACACCGGCAGCGGCAACGGGTGCCACGCGGATCGCCTCCAGATGGCCGATCAGGCTGAGCCCCAGCACCAGACCCGCCCCCGCCATCAACAGGGCGCCGCCTCGTTTGCGCTTCTCGAACGGCAGAAAGGGAAGCAGGAACAGGACGGAAAAGCCGTAACGATATAGCGCGATTGTGGCCGGGCCGGCGCCCAGTCCCTGAAGCTCCCGCACGAAGATCGGCACGAGGCCGAAACAGGCTGCGGAGGCTGCAATGACGAGTGTAGCCCCAGTCGTCCCAAGGCTGATGTGAGGAAAAGTGATGTTGCTCATGCCTTGTCGATACCGCGCAACGATGAGCAAACAAAATTCCTAGTTTTCATTCAGTTCATGAAATGCTTTCATACAAATATGATCCCTCGACTGGCCCTCCATCACCTGACCCTTCTTTCCGCGCTTGGCGAAACCGGCAGCATGACCGCGTCCGCCACCCGTCTCGGCGTGACACAGTCTGCTGCTTCACACAGGCTGCGGGAAGCAGAGCGCCGCCTGGGGGTGGTCCTGGCACGCCGCGCCGAGAACCGGATTGAACTGACGCCGGAGGGCGAGCGTCTGCGGCATCTGGGCGAGACCTTTCTGGGCGAGTTGTTTCGTCTGGAGCAGGATCTTGAAGCCTCGGCAAGGGACGCCAGGATCCTCGTTCGCCTCGGCCAGGCAACCTACAGTCGCTATCACTGGTTTCCCGCGTTTCTGGAATATCTGGACACGGCCGACCCGAAACTGTCGGTCGATCTGTCATCGCGTGCGACGGCACATCCCCTGGCCTCGCTCCTCGACGGTTCCGTGGACGTTTCGCTGGTTTTCGGCCGCGAACCGGCACTTGCCTCGCTGCGCGCGGTGAAGCTGGGCACCGACCCGATTGTCGCGGTGCTGGCGCATAATCACCCGCTTGCCGCAGAGCCCGTCGTCAACAGCGAAAACATGGGAGATGAGCGTTTCTTCGTTTATCCGCTGACCGCAGAACCCGGATTTGACTGGACAACCCTGCTTGGCGCCCCCACCCAGCCGTTCCGGCGGTTGACCCCGATGCCGACACCGGAAGCCGTGATCGATCTGGTGCGCGCCAAGTTCGGCGTTGCCATCTTCAGCAAGTGGGCCATCGAGCCGGAGCTGGCTGACGGAACACTGGTTTCCCGCCCGATTGCCGAAGGTGGTGTTTCGCTGGACTGGTGGTGTGTTCGCCGCGCCTCGGATCCGCTGGACAGTCCGGCGGCACGCCTCTCATCTGCCTTGACCGCCTGGAGCCACCAGTCCGACAGGGCCTTGTCGACGCTTGCCTTCGGCGGAACGGGTCAAACTGCAGGGTCGGACTTGAAAAAAACCTAGGCGCGAAGCAGTAACCTTCGTAAGCTTTTCAAGGGGAGAAGGGGAAAAGCCGGTAATTTCCGGCGAACGGGGGAGACAGGCAGTGGCTTCACTCTCCGGAAAGGATCGCAAACGCGGGCTTGTTCTGGCCATGGGTACGCTTGGCGGCCTGGTGATGCTGGACGAGACAATCCTTGGCGTTTCACTCCCGGCAATACGGTCCGAGATGGAGCTTTCGCCAACACTGACCCACTGGATCATCAACGCCTACATGCTGACGTTCACCTGCTTCGCCGCTATCGGCGGCAAGGCGATCGACCTTTTCGGGTTGCGCCCTGCCCTAATTGTCAGCGCCAGTGTGTTTGCGCTCGCCAGTCTTCTGGCCGGATTTTCAAACGGACCTGAACTGCTGATCGGCATGCGCATCGTCCAGGGCCTTTGCGCAGCAGTGATGTTCCCGATGACGCTCGCAGCCGCGACCCTCACCTTCGACAAGGCAGAACGGGGCCGTGCAATCGGCATTCTGGCGGGGATGGCAACGATATTCCTTGCCGCGGGACCGCTGCTGGGCGGTATCCTGACTGATTTTCTTTCCTGGCGCTGGGTCTTTTGGGTCAACATCCCCATTGTCGCCGTTGGCACTGTGCTTGCCTGCCTGTTCTGGCAACCGCCGCAGCAAACGCCTGCCCGCCCGCTCATAGACCGGATAGGTCTGTTCCTGTTGCTCGTTGGCATGACGGGGATCATTTTCGGCCTGATGGAAGGTCCCGACTTTGGCTGGATGACGCCACTGATCCTGGGCAGCTTGCTAGCCGGAATTGCCGGGATCGTGTTTTTCGTAGCCTATGAAGCCAGGCAACGGATGCCGCTGATCGATGTGCACCTGTTTCGACTGAAGGCGTTTCACGCCAGTGTTCTCGTGATCCTTCTGACACAGATGAACAAGATCGTCGTTGCGATCTTCGTGCCCCATTTCCTGCAGCTCGACATGAAATTCTCGGCGCTGGCGGCAGGTCTCGCAACTGTCGTCGCCGTTTTTCCGTTTCCCTTCCTGTCGGCACCCGCCGGCAAGTTGGGAGACAGGCACGGTTCACGCAAGCCGGTTCTGGTAGCCCTCGCGGTTCTGGCTCTGGCCAACATTGCTATCGGCACCCTCACCCTTGCGGAAAACTATTTGGTGCTAGCCCCGGCTCTTCTGGTCTGGGGAATTGCCCTTCCCTTTGCGATGATCCCGACCGGGCGGATCACCGCCAACGCGGTCCCTTCGGAAAAGCAGGGAGAGGTCAGTGGCCTGGTCATCACGGCGCGTCTGGTTGGAGGAACACTCGGTGTCACAATGGGCAGCGTGCTGCTGGCCATGGAGGCAGGGTTCGGCTCCATCTTCTGGGTGATGGGTGTACTGATCGCCCTGTGCTGCGCCTATGGCTTCAGGTCATTCGCCAATGATGCACCAGCTTACCATTCAGCACCCGGGAGCTGAGTGCTCCCGAGTGCCGGAACAAGTGACCTGGAAGGTCACGCCATTTCCGGTTCCTTCTTCCAGGCAAATTGCTTGACCGGCTCATCCAGCTCAGTGTGAGCCAGCGCGTTGGTGAAGTTCGACAAGGTCTTGGCGGCGATGCCGACAAGAACTTCAAGCGCCTGCCGTTTGGAATAACCCGCAGCAAGAAATGCCTTCAACGCATCGTCACCGATATGTCCACGCTGCTCGACGAGGGTTCGCGTATAGACGCGAAGCGCTTCCAGTTTCGGGTCGTTCAGGCGTCCTCCAACGCGCAAGGCGGCAATCGCATCATCCGGCACCTTCACCATTTTCATCAGCATGGTGTGCCCTGCCATGCAGTAGTGACATTCGTTGAGGTAGTTCATTGTCATCATCACGACCTGCTGCTCGGTCGGCGACAGATCCGTGGCTTGAGTGAAAAGCCGGAACGTTTCCAGATAGGCTTCATAGACGGAAGGGGCTTCGGCCATCACCTGGTGCAGTTTCGGATAGAAGCCGTAATCCTTCTTCGACCTCTCGAGCAGGTCCAGAGATCCTTGCGGTGCAGTTTCAGGGGTGTGGTACTCAAACATGCCTTATGCTCCTTCAAAGCTTGGGCTGAGGAAAAGAAACGCGGTGGTCTTCAGGGGCGCCGACGCGACTGGAGGGAACCGCACCATGCGTCCCGTCAGTCCGTGACAGCGCTTGAACTTGCTACGTTTTGATCACTTGTGTATAAAACTGAAACAAGCGTTTTGTCCATATGTGAACAAAACTATCCGCGTAACATGTTCGTGAGACGAGAGCGATGGCACGACCGTCCAAATTCGACAGGGAAGACGCGCTCGATGTGGTGATGAACCAGATCTGGCAGACAGGCTATCGCAACAATTCCGTCAAATCGCTTGCGGAGGTGCTCGGGATAACCCGATCGAGCTTCTACAACGCCTTCGGCTCCCAAGAGCAGCTGTTCAAGGAAGTGCTTGCCCGCTACACCCGGGTCTCGCCGGACAGAGTTCTGGCTCACGACAATTCCAACAAGCTGGTGCGTGGCGTAATCACTGAATTCTTTCAGGACATATGCCGCCTGCGGGCCCGCGACCCGGAATGGCGCGGCTGCATGGCTGTCAACGCAATTAGCGAACTCTGCAGCAGCCATCCCGAACTGGGGCCGGTGTTGGCAGAAGTTATCTTCGGAAGTCTGGAACGGTTGGAAAGACTGCTCAAGCTGGGTGTCGAAACCGGCGAACTACCGAAGGACTATGACATTCGCAGCAATGCACTTGCGGTTCAGACGCTGATGATCGGCATCAACACGCTGAGCAAGGTTGTCCATTCAGAGAAATCTTTGTGGCTTGCATGCGAAGCGACGCTGAAAGGTCTCGACCTTCTCGAAAAAAGCGGACAGGCGAGTGAGTGCAAGATGGCGTGATCAGCCGAAATCGCCGCTGAACCGTTCACGCAGCACGTTTTTCTGGATCTTGCCCATGGTGTTCCGCGGCAAGGCCTCCAGAATGTGGACCTTCTTGGGTTGCTTGAACTTCGCCAGACGATCGTTCAAGGAGGCTTGAACGGCGTCCTGACCCAGTTCGGCTCCCGGTTTCGGAGCCAGCACGGCGACCACCGCCTCTCCAAAATCGGGATGCGGAACGCCGATTACTGCGCTTTCGGCGACGCCCGGCAGTTCGTCCAGCAGCGCTTCAACCTCGGCCGGATAAACGTTGAAACCGCCGCTGATGATCAGATCCTTGGACCTGCCGACGATGGAAACATAACCGTCTTCGTCGACGCGCCCCATGTCGCCGGTAATGAAATAGCCGTCTGCCCGAAATTCCTGTGCCGTCTTTTCCGGCATTCGCCAGTATCCCAGAAAAACGTTGGGCCCCTTGATCTCGATGATGCCGACCTCTCCGTCCGGCAGCTCTCGCCCGGTTCTGGCATCGACGACACGGAGCCCGACCCCGGGCAGAGGAAATCCAACCGTTCCCGGCCGACGTGCACCGTCATAGGGATTGGAAGTGTTCATGTTGGTTTCGGTCATGCCGTAACGCTCCAGGATTGCGTGTCCGGTGCGCTCTCGAAACTCCTTGTGCACCTCTGCCGAGAGCGGGGCTGACCCTGAAATGAACAGGCGCATATGGGCCGCCACATCCCGCGTGAACCGGTCCGATGCCAGCAGGCGCGTATAGAATGTCGGAACGCCCATCATCGCTGTTGCTTTCGGCAGAACGGCAAGAACCTGATCCAGGTCGAACTTCGGCAGGAACAGCATGGAACCGCCTGCCATCATCAGACAGTTGGTGGCAACGAACAGCCCGTGAGTGTGGAAGATCGGCAGGGCGTGCAACAGCACATCGTCTTCGGTGAACTGCCAGTATTTCACCATGGTCTGCGAATTCGACGCCAGATTTCCATGCGTGAGCATCGCTCCCTTGGAACGTCCCGTAGTACCGGACGTATAGAGGATGGCCGCCAGATCGTCGTCTTCACGCGGACGGTTGTCATAGTCCGTCGGCATCTGGTCTGCGAGTAGACTGAGGCTGCCCTCCCCGTTCTGATCGAGCGTGTGCAATCGTGCGCCGGCCTTTTGCGCCGTTCCGGCCAGCTCGTCGGCCCTGGCCGGGTCGCAGACAAAGACAGCCGGTTCCGCATCACCAACGAAATAACCGATTTCGGCAGGGGTATAGGCAGTGTTCAGAGGCAGAAACACGCCACCGGCACGGATCGTGCCGAGATAGAGCATCAGGGTATCGGGCGTCTTTTCCATCTGGATAGCAACGCGGTCTCCCGCTTTGACACCCAGTTTCTGGAGGGCACCGGCATATTGCGCAGACCGCGCGAACATGTCCGCATAGGTTATCTTCCCGCCGTCCAGTGTTTCGAGAAAGACCTTGGACCGATCCGGTATGAAGGCGGTCAGGGCGTCAAAGAGATGGTTCATCATCGCAGCGTTCCGAAATGGCGGGCAATCAGGAAGGATGTATTTGATACCAGTGGTGCCCAATTTTAAAGCAAGTCTGAGAATTTTGGGCAAGTCCGGGGAAATGCGGCCTGCCACTATCAAGCTTTCATAAAACTTTCACGCCATGCTTTAGGGTGTGAGGCCATAAATGGTGCTGAAATGGTTTGAGAGCGATCGGTCCTCCTCGGCGTTGCGAATTTGCTTCGTCAAATTATCCGCACCTTCAGCTGAGAGGAGTTGGACCACGCAATCGCACTCCGAACGACCGAGGAACACTTGATGCCGACAATCAGATCGCAGACCTTTGCAGAATTCGTTGCCGACGGTGCCGTTCATGTGATCGGCATCTGCCTGGGGCTGACGGCAACCATTGTCCTGGCAGCCACGCTCTGGAACGCGGGTGACCCTGCCCGGCAGGTCACTGTCATGATCTATGCTGCCTGCCTGATGGCGATGCTGATCTGTTCTGCGCTCTACAACATGCTGGCGAAAGACCACAAGACAGGGATCTTGAGACGGCTCGACCACGCCGCCATCTTCCTGATGATCGCGGGCACTTACACCCCCCTGGCGGCAATGATCATCGGCGGATGGACGGGCAGCGTGCTGCTGGCTGTCGTGTGGACCGGTGCGCTGGCCGGGGCCATCGTCAAGCTGGCACATCTGACCGGGCTTGATCGCCTCACTGTCCCCATCTACCTCGCGCTAGGCTGGGTGGTCGTTTTTGCCGTCAATCCGCTGATCGAAAAAGCATCCGCATTCGGGTTCTACATGATCCTGGCGGGCGGGCTGCTTTATACGGTTGGAACAGCCTTCTATGCCTGGAAACGCCTGCCATTCCAGAATGCGATCTGGCACGCCTTCGTACTGGCCGCCGCGGTCTGTCATTTCTCCGCCGTCTTCCACGACGTGGCCCTGATCAGAGCCGCCTGAAACCACGCGACAAAAAAGGCGGCACCGACAGGTACCGCCCTTTTCCATTTCCATCAGCGTGACTGCTTAGGCGTCCGCGTTGGGGTCCTTGCTGAGCACGACCACCTTTGTCTGCAGCGGCACGCGGCTGTACAGGTCGATCACGTCCTGCTGCCACATGCGGATACAGCCCGAAGACACACTCTTGCCGATGGAGTTCGGCTGGTTGGTGCCGTGGATACGGTAAAGCGTGTCAGTGGCGCCTTGCCACAGATCCATGGCGCGCGCGCCCAGCGGGTTCTTCAGACCCGGCGGGTAGCCCTTTTCCCAATAACGCTCCAGAGACGGCTTGCGGGCAATCATTTCGCGTGGAGGGCGCCAGATCGGATGAGGCCGCTTGACGCGGATCTTCGCCTCGCCCGACCAGGCGAACCCGGCCTTACCCACACCGATGCCATAGCGCAGCGCCTTGCCGTTGCCGAGCGTCCAGTACAGGAAGTTGTTATAAGGATCGACGATGATGGTTCCGGGCCGCTCGCGGGTTTTGTACTCCACGATCTGCCGCCAGTACTTCTGGTCGAAATTCTTGTAGTTGATGGCCGGCCAGGTGTAATCGCCATCGGGCCATGCCGCATAGGCAGCCGCATAGTCGAACTGCTCGTCCGGCAGATCGGCCTGATCCGGCAGACCAACCAGCCCGGCGGACTGACATCCTGCAAGGCCGGCTGCCGTAAGCACCACGCCGGCGGCCAGGAAACCACGCCTGTTCATCGCGCCACCTGCTGGCGAACTGTCAACATCGAGCGGCGAATTGGAACGCTTCATGAGACCTCCACAAATTCTGGCTCCTTCTTGAGACAGGTTTTCAACAGTTGCAAGTCACATTCGCCGAACTGCCTTACATTCTTCAGATGAATCCTTAGATTATTCCCAGCCGACCTTCTCCGGCCCACCCCACACTCAAGGTCCTTCCGTGCAGACAAACGTTTCAAAGTCGCCTTTTCCCGTCTTCGATGGTCACAACGACACACTCCTGAAACTAGAAATCGAGGCCATGAAAGGCACCGAGCGCAGTTTCTTTGACCGCTCGACCACAGGCCACATCGACATGGTGCGGGCGCAGGAAGCCGGATTTGCCGGTGGGCTTTTCGCCATGTTCGTACCGTCCAACCCGGAACAGGACTTCACCCGCCCCTTCAACCCGAAGGACCCTGCCAACTATCAGCCCGTACCGCAGAAGAGCGCGTTTGATTTCACAAAACGTATGCTGGAACGGGCCGAGCAGATCGAAGCCCAGTCGGAAGGCAATGTCGTCATTTGCAGAACGCCGGACGAGAACCGTACAGCGATCGAAACCGGCCAGATTGCCATAAGCCTTCACATTGAAGGTGCCGAAGCCATCGATACCAACCTCTATGCGCTGGAGGAACTCTACGGCCGCGGTCTGCGCTCACTTGGACTGGTGTGGAGCCGAGAGAATGATTTCGGATACGGTGTGCCGATGGCGCACCCGGCTTCACCGGATATCGGCCCCGGCCTGACCGGCGCGGGTCGAGATCTGGTTCGCGCCTGCAACCAGCTCGGGGTGCTGCTTGATGTGTCCCATCTGAACGAAAAGGGTTTCTGGGACCTGGCGCGCATCACAGAACGGCCGATCGTTGCCAGCCACTCCAACGTTCACAAGATTTGCGAAAGCAGCCGCAATCTGACGGACAAGCAGCTTGATGCCATCAAGGAAAGCGGAGGTCTCGTCGGCATCAATTTCCACGTTGCCTTCCTGCGCAAGGACGGCGGTCATTCGCGTGACACGCCGCTTTCGGTCATTGCCGACCATGCAGCCTATCTGGTTGACCGCCTCGGCGAAGACAGCGTGGCTCTCGGATCGGATTTCGACGGCTGTGTCCTGCCGCGCGACATCGGCGACGTCACCGGTCTGTCCCGTCTGATGGAAGAGCTCGACGGCCGCGGTTTCAATACACCGGTTCTGGAGAAGATCGCCTGGAAAAACTGGATCTCCGCACTGGAGAAAGCTGCCGGCTGAAGGGGCCTGTCTCGCCTTTGATCAAGATCACTCCGCCCGCCTCGCAAACTTGTTACCATGCGTAAACAGTTAGCGATTGCATTTGTGGACGGGCGGAGAAACAATGCATTTATTGTTATTTTTTGGCAGCCGTCTAAATATTAGATCCGGAATTCCACCTGAACTGCACGTTCAAGACCCACCCTCATCGGTGGCACAAGATGCAGGCAGGTTGCAGTATTCAGGCGGTTGTGCGTGGTTGGCACGTCCCATTGACCGTTCCTTCGCACCAGCGGATGGCCGGATGGAGAAAAAAACGCGAGATTGCAGACGGCGATATTTGTCGGCTGTGGTCTTTCTTTGCGTTGCCATTCAGACGCGATGCCAGTGGGGGGCAGCGACGTGAATGTATTACTTACCGCGGACAGACGTTCGCCGGTTCAAGCGGAAAACAGGGGCAAGCGCGCGCGCAAGTCCGATGCAGTCTATCAGGACCTCAAACGCCAGATCCTGACCGGGGAAATGACCTCGGAAAGCCCGATTACAGAACAATCCCTTGCCCAGGACTATGGCTGCTCGCAGAGCACAATCCGTGAAGCGCTCATGCTGCTTCAGGAATGCGGCCTCGTTGTTCGCCGCGGCTATCAAGGCACCTACGTCACAGATCCGAGCCCGCTAGAAGCCCGTCTGATGCTGAAACTTCGCATCGACATTGAATCGACCGGCGTCGTGGAAGCGGTCAAACATGTCACCAAGGACCAGGTGAACGAGCTCTATGACCTTGAAGACCAGTTCGAAGCCTGCCGCGACAAGCGGGACGTGTCCGGCTGTGCCGAGATCGATCGTGCTCTGCATCTGAAACTCTTCAGAATTGCCCGGATGCCGGTTCTGGATCCTATGCTGCTCAGGACCTTCATGATCCTGCAACGGGTCATGCTGTCGAGACCGCGTTCCGAACAATCATGGACCAGGCCGAATGTGACCCCGCACCGGTCCGTCATCGAAGCGCTGGAAGCTCATGATGTCGACGCGACGCTGACGGCTCTTCGAGCTCATATCCTGTCGAGCGCCGTTTTGCTGGCTCCACACTTTTACGGTACGGATATCGTGGAATTGCAGGACCAGTTCGACGCGCTGCCTGTTCAGGCAGCTGGTTTCAATTGGCGCTAGGGTAAGTTCAACCGACCTCCCCGCTCACACAGGCCGAGAGCCCACAGGGTGCGGGCGGCCAACCGCTTTTGGATTGACCGCCCGCGCACCCGAGATGCTTATTGAGGGTTCACCCTCAGGCGCTTTCCATCATTTGCTGCTGGGTCAGCATTGCGGCCCCGATCAGCTCCTTGGTGTAATCGCACTTCGGCGCCTCGAAGATTGCGTCGGCGGACCCCGCCTCAACAACCTTGCCACGTTGCATCACCATCACCGTGTCGGACAGCGCGCGCACGACGGCAAGGTCATGACTGATGAACAGATAGGTCAGGTCATGAGCCTTCTGCAGGTCACGCAGCAGTTCCACTACCTGCTTCTGGATCGTTCGGTCGAGAGCAGAGGTCGGCTCGTCGAGCACGACTAGTTCCGGCTTCAGAACCATGGTGCGGGCAATCGCGATACGCTGACGTTGTCCGCCCGAAAACTCGTGCGGATAGCGATTGCGCATGACCGGGTCGAGTGACACTTCCTCAAGTGCCTTGCAGGCGCGCTCATCCCGCTGGCGGGCGTTGAGTGAGGGTTCGTGCACCATCAACCCTTCTGAAATGATCTGGCCAACCGTCATACGCGGGGACAGAGACCCGAAAGGGTCCTGGAAGATAAGCTGCATGTCCTTGCGAAGCGTGCGCATTTCGGAACGGTTCTTGCCGGTGATCTGCTGTCCGTGGAACACCACCCGGCCACCGGCCGGCAACAGGTTCAGCACTGCACGACCGAGGGTGGACTTGCCAGAGCCACTTTCGCCGACGATGCCCAGTGTCTGGCCCTTGCGCAGCGAGAAACTGATATCGTCAACCGCACGCAACACATGCTTGGGCTTCAGGAAACCGGAATCGAGCTCGAATTCCACTTCGACCTTCTGCGCTTCCAGCAGAACAGGTGCGCTGTCCGGCACCGGAAGCTTGTGGCCTGTCGGCTCCGCATCCAGAAGCATCTTTGTGTAGGGATGCGCAGGCCGGGTGAAGATCTGCCCGGTCTCGCCGCTTTCCACCACTTCACCGGTCTTCATGACATAGACCCGGTCCGCGATACGGCGAACGATACCCAGATCATGAGTGATGAAGATCACCGCCATGCCTAGGCGCTTTTGCAGATCCGCCAGAAGGTCCAGGATCTGCGCCTGTGTGGTGACATCGAGCGCAGTGGTCGGCTCGTCGGCAATCAGCACGTCTGGATCGTTGGCAAGCGACATTGCGATCATCACACGCTGGCGCTGGCCGCCTGACATCTCGTACGGATAGGCGTTGATCTTGCGTTCCGGCTCGGGAATGTTGACGAGTTTCAGAAGCTCGAGGGCCTTTGCCTTGGCCGCTTTCCACGACAATCCGCCATGAACGACCATGGGCTCGGCCAGCTGCCGTCCGATGGTGTAAAGCGGGTCGAGCGAGGTCATCGGCTCCTGGAAGATCATTGTGATCTTGGCACCGCGGATCTTGTTGAGCTTGCCCACCGGCAGGCCGAGAATATTCCGGCCTTCGTAGATCACCTCGCCGCGTGTGCGCCCGTTGGACGCCAGAAGGCCCATAGCCGCCATCATGGTCTGGCTCTTGCCCGAGCCGCTTTCCCCGACGATCGCGACGGTTTCACCCGCCTGGACATGAATGTCGACGCCCTGAACCGCATTGACGGTACCCGTCGCGGTTTCAAAGTCGACCTTCAGATCCTTGATTGAGAGGACCGTTTTCTTGGTTTCGCTGGTCATGGTCTTCTCCTCACCGGTCCTTCGGGTCCAGGGCATCGCGCAGGCCGTCGCCGATGAAGTTCAGCGCAAACAGGGTCGATGTCAGGAAGATGGACGGGAAAATCAGCATCCAGGGAGCCCCTTGCAGATTTCGCGCGCCTTCGGAAATCAACACGCCCCAGCTGGTCATCGGCTCCTGAATGCCGAGGCCAAGGAAGGACAGGAAACTTTCCAGCAGGATCACCTTCGGCACCAGAAGGGTCATGTAGACCACGACCGGACCAAGCGTATTCGGGATGATGTGCCGGCGCACGATACCGCCATCGGCCACACCGAGTGCTTCCGCCGCCTGCACATATTCCTGGCGTTTGATGGTCAGCGTCTGCCCGCGCACGATGCGCGCCATGTCGAGCCATTCCACGGCACCGACGGCGATGAACATCAGGATGAAGTTCCGGCCGAAGAACACGACGAGCATGATCACGAAGAAGATGAACGGCAGCGAATAGAGGATATCCACGACGCGCATCATCATCTGGTCGACCCGGCCACCGAGATATCCTGAAGTCGCCCCGTAGAGAACACCGATCGATATCGCAACGATGGTCGCCAACAGACCGATGGTCAGCGACACGCGGCCGGCGATGAAGGTCCGGGTCATCATGTCCCGACCATTGGCGTCGGTGCCGAAATAGAAATGCATGAAGTTGATGTCGGCCCTGACCGTTGCAGACTTGTTGTCCGCGGACATGTCCGTCAGCTCGGTATTCTTGAACAGGTCGCTACGGTCGAAATACAGCACGGACCGGGGATCGATATCCCGGCTGGAGGTGACCTTGGCGACAATCGTGTCGCCTTCGCGCTCAAACGCATCCACGGTCAGACGCGCCCGTTTGGCGGAGGACATGAAACCGGGCTCGACCTGCTCAGGCTTCGGATAGGCCTCCAGGCTGGCCGGCACCTTCACGTAGTCACGATAGACTGTGTCGTAGTGATGGGGAGACAGGATCGGACCAAGGATCGAGATCAGGCCGATTGTCAGAAGCACGATGATGGAGGCGACCGCCGCACGGTTGGCGAGCAACCGGTCGCGCGCGTCGTCCCACAGGGAACGCCCCTTCGCAGGCGCCCCGGTGGATGAAGTTGCAGTGAGGGTCACAGTCGTCTCCTCCTCAGTCGTAGCGCACACGCGGATCGAGCAGCGCATAGAGCAGATCCACGACGAGGTTGAACAGGATAACAAAGCAGGCAACGACAACAACCGTCCCCATGACCAGGGTGTAGTCACGGTTGAGAGCGCCCTGCACGAAGTAGCGGCCGATGCCCGGGATACCGAAGATGGTTTCGATCACGACGGAACCGGTGAGCAGCGCTGCCGCAGCCGGGCCGAGATAGGAAACGACTGGCAGGATCGCCCCTCTGAGCGCATGCACCACCACGATCATGTAGGAGGTCAGCCCATAGGCCCTTGCAGTGCGAACATGGTTGGACCTGAGCGCCTCGATCATCGAGCCGCGCGTCAGACGTGCCACGACCGCGATCTGAGGCAGCGCGAGAGTCACGACCGGCAGCACCCGGTTGACGAACGCCCCGCCATTCCAGCCCCCCACGGGCAGCCAGCCGAGCCACACCCCGAGGATCAGGGTCAGGATCGGCGCAACGACGAAGTTGGGGATCGTGACACCGAGCGTTGCCGCAGCCATGATCGAATAGTCTGCCGGTTTGTTCTGGCGCAGCGCCGCTGCCACGCCCAGGAAACCGCCGACCACCAGAGCCAGGCAGAGCGCGGACAAGCCCAGCTGGATGGAGATGGGAAGACTTTCCGCAAACAGTTCATTGATCGAGAAGTCGCGGAAGTAGAAACTCGGACCGAAATCCAGACGGGCCACGCTCTGCAGGTACAGCAGGTACTGGTTCCACAGGGGCTCGTTGAGATGGTAGATCTTGTTCAGGTTTTCCATCACCTTTGCTTCCAGGGGACGTTCCAGATCGAACGGTCCACCCGGCGCGATGCGGATGAGGAAAAAGGAAATCGTGACAATCAGAAAAAGCGTCGGGATTGCGCCGAGCAATCGTCCGAGGACATATCGGAGCATAGGCTTTGCCTCTGTTTGTTAAACGGCGGTCTTTCGGTCAATCTTGATTGATTGATGCCGCCTTGCAAGAACCGGCAGGGAAGCCCTGCCGGTCTCGATGTTGTCAGGTTATTCGGAGATGCTCATCCAGCGGGACGGATGGATGTTGAGGAGGTTGTCCTCAAATCCTGCCATCTTGTCGGAGACCAGGTTCATGGAACCGTAGTACATCATCGGAATGAACGGCAGGTCCCGCATGAAGAGCTCTTCAGCCTTCTTCAGGATGTCCGCACGCTTCTCCAGATCCACCGTGACGGCCGCTTCGTCCATGAGTGCATCATACTCAGGATTGTTGTAGCGGGCGTAGTTGAAGCCGTCGTTGTCGCTCTCGACCATGAACAGGAAGTTCTGCGGGTCGGAGTAGTCGCCGATCCAGCCGGCGCGGGCGACGTCGAAGTCCTGACGGTCACGCAGCATGGCGTAGTGCGTCTTGGTGTCGGTGTTGATCAGCTTGACGTTGACGCCGAGAGGTTTCCACATGTCGGCAATCGCGACTGCCGTGTTCTTGTGGTTTTCGGACGTGTTGTAGTTGATCGTCAGTTCGACAGGATTGTCCGGGCCGAAACCGGCATTGGTCAGAAGTTCGATCGCTTTTTCTTCGCGGTCGATCTGGGACATGTCCTTGTAGTCGGCATAGGCCGGTTCACCGTAGTTGCCGATGCCCGGCGGCACGAAGGAATAGCCGGCAACCATGGTGGAGCCCCAGATTTCGTCGGCCAGGAACTCACGGTCAATCGCCATGGACAGAGCCTGGCGGACGTCCGGGTTCTTCAGGACTTCGTCTTCGTGATTCAGGGCGTAATAGTAGGTGCCCAGATACGGCGCCACGTGGAACTGGTCGCCCAGGTTCTCACGCATGAAGGCGACCTGCTCGGTCGGCGCATCGTTGTTGGTGTGCAGCTCACCGGCCTGGAACCGGCGCAGAGCCGCGCCACGGTCTTCGGTCGGATAGAAGAAGACAGTGTCGATCTTCACCTGATCTGCATCATGGAAATGCGGGTTCTTGACCGCTTTCACATGTGCGTTCGGCACGAACTCTGCGAGGGTGAAGGCACCGTTGGTGACGATGTTTTCGGCTTTCACGAAATCGGAGCCGAATTTTTCAACGGAAGCCGGATGGACCGGAAGGCCGGTCTGGTGGCCCAGAAGGTCGATGAAATAAGGCGTCGGGGACTCCAGAGCGATCTCGAGCGTATGATCGTCAAGCGCCTTCACGCCGAGTTCTTCCGGCTTGGCTTCGCCCTTGTTGACCTTTTCGGCGTTCAGGATCGGATACAGAACGTTGGCGTATTTTGCGCCTGTTTCCGGGTTCATGATGCGCTGAAGCGAAAAGACGAAATCGCCGGCAACAACCGGATCCCCATTGGACCACTTTGCATCATCGCGCAGCATGAAGGTATAGGTCTTGCCGTCGTCGGAAACCTTCCACTCCGAAGCCACGCCCGGAATGATCTGGCCATCGGCTCCATAGGCAACCAGGCCCTCGTAAAGATCACGCAGGATATGCGCTTCATAGGTTGTGGAGGTCTTGTGCTGATCCAGGGTTTCCGGGTCGGCAGTGTTGCCGCGGTGGTAGACCACCTCGGCAACCGCAGTAATAGATGTAGCAGCCATCAAGGCAGCCGCAAGCGCTGTCACACGCATGGACTTGAACATATCGCTCTCCCCTCTTGGGTTATAGTTGAAGCAAATGGAACGATGGGTCACAAGATTCCACGCTCTTTGCGAGCAATCAAGCATCCCCCAACGGCACATTTCGACCTTAGTCGCAAAAAGGCGATGTTTTTGCTTGTTTTTAAACGAAACCGGAAAATTTTTCCGTTGTTTTACTCGGCGGTCAAATAATTTGACCTCAACACGCGCAATTATGTTTCAATCCTAGCGGCAAAATCGATATTTTCCACTATGAGCCAGATACATGCCCGTATCAGGGTTGAAAGACTTGAATTTCCGCGCGCAATAGGCCGTCCACTGAGGGGTAAAAGGAGCCAGTCCGGTCTTGGTATAGGGGACACGCTGCGGTTGTCCGCGATAGCGCGGCGGGTTCACATAGACCCGCGACCGGTAGGGATAGGCCCGCATGTCGTAGGGGTGGTAATAGTAAGGTGCGCCATAGGGACGGTAAGGCGGGCCGTAAAGACCATAAGGTGCGTAGAAGGCACCGCCGCGATACCCACGATTGCCGAAACCGAAGCCGATACCGACACCATTGAAATAGATCCCGTCGGCACGTGCGGGCGATGTGCCGGTCAAGCCGGCGACTGCCCCGGCCAGACACACGGCGACAGCGGCAAGACAGATCCGAAACCGCTTGCGGGCAAGAGAGCCCCCTTCGCGTTTCGCCAGGTTCAGGTCAGACATGATGCTCTCTCCTGTCGGCGCACGCCCCGCGCCTGTTGGTCGCCCCTGTCCACACGCTGCCCAGAATAACGCATTCGGGCACCAAAATCTCTCAGATCAAGATCAAAAATGCTGGGCGTTCTTTCCGGGCCGCTTGCGCGGTTCACGCGCGGCCAGTAAACCGGGCGCCGATCCGACATTCCGACCGGGAAAACAAGACCCTCATGGCTCCACCGCTGCTGACACTTCGCGACGTTCATCTGACCTTTGGCGGCACGCCACTTCTTACCGGTGCCGAGCTTTCCGTTTCCGAAGGTGAGCGCATGTGCCTTGTCGGCCGCAACGGCTCCGGCAAGTCGACCCTTTTGAAGATTGCTGCCGGCATGGTGGAGATGGACAAGGGCGAACGCTTCTTCCAGCCCGGCCGCACGGTGCGCTATCTTCCGCAGGATCCGGACCTTTCCGCCTATGCCTCCACACTGGAGTATGTCAACGAAGGCCTGACCGAGGGCGACGATCCCTATCGCGGCGCTTATCTTCTTGAAGTCCTGGGCCTTAGCGGCACGGAAGACCCGAAGTCCCTTTCCGGCGGCGAAGCCCGCCGAGCTGCCCTCGCCCGGACGCTCGCCCCCGAGCCGGATATCCTGCTGCTCGACGAGCCAACCAACCACCTGGACCTTCCCGCCATCGAATGGCTGGAACAGGAGCTCAAGAGCCTGAAGTCCGCCCTGGTGCTGATTTCCCATGACCGTCGCTTCCTGGAAAACCTGTCGCGCACCACTGTCTGGATCGACCGCGGCGTCGCCCGCCGGCTCGACAAGGGCTTTGCCCACTTCGAAGCGTGGCGCGACGAGGTGTTCGAGCAGGAAGAGGTCGACCAGCAGAAACTGGCGCAGAAGATCAAGCGCGAAGAGCACTGGATGACCTACGGTGTCACCGCCCGGCGCAAGCGCAACATGCGGCGCGTGCGCGAGCTTGCCGACCTTCGCAAACAGAAGCGGGAACATCGCGGGCCTCAAGGCACCGCCAAGCTTGCTGCCACGGATGCTGAAGTCTCTGGCAAGCTGGTGATCGAAGCCAAAGGCATTTCCAAGACCTATGGCGACCGTGCCATCGTCAAGGACTTCTCGACCCGCATCCAGCGCGGTGACAGGATCGGTTTTGTCGGCCCGAACGGCGCCGGCAAGACGACGCTTCTGAAGATGCTGACCGGCGAACTGGCACCGGACACGGGCACGACACGGCTCGGCACCAACCTGGAAATGGTCACACTCGACCAGAAGCGCGAGAACCTGAACCTCAACGACACGCTGTCCTCGGTCCTGACCGGCGGGCGCGGCGATACGGTGGTGATCGGCGACGAGACCAAGCATGTCATGTCCTACATGAAGGACTTCCTGTTCTCGCCGGAACAGGCCCGTACGCCTGTGGGTGTGCTGTCGGGCGGTGAACGCGCCCGCGCCATGCTCGCCCGGGCACTGGCCAACAAGTCGAACCTGATGGTGCTCGACGAACCGACCAACGACCTCGACCTTGAAACGCTCGACCTGCTGCAGGAACTGCTGGCCGACTATCCCGGCACAGCCCTGATCGTCTCGCACGACCGCGATTTTCTCGACCGGGTGGCAACCTCCGTGATCGTCTCGGAGGGCGACGGCCTGTGGCGTGAATATGCCGGTGGCTACACCGACATGCTGGCACAGCGCGGCGAAGGCGTGACCGCCCGCAAGGCCGACAAGGCAGCGCCCGTGAAGAAGGAAAAGTCTTCCGCTCCAGAGGCTTCGCCGCAAAAGCCTCAGGCAAAATCAAAACTGAGCTTCACCCAGCAGCATCTTCTGAAAACCCTGCCGGACACGATCGAGAAACTTGAAGCACGTCTCGAAACGCTTCAGGCGGAAATGAACGACCCGCAGCTCTACGTGAAGAACCCTGACAAATTTGCCAAGATATCCCAGCAAATTACTGATCTCACGAATGAAAAGGATGCTGCGGAAGAGCAGTGGCTGGAGCTGGAAATGCTGAACGAGGCAGGTTAGGCAAGCCGTTCGGCACATCAACTTCAGAAATTGATTCAACTCTGGGACCGCCCAGCTCTGCACTCCGGCACCGCGATCACATGGTCTCGGGAGCACTAGGCGCCTCACCGGGCACATTGCACCAAATCGGACCTATGGCACCCAGCCGGGACACCGTGTTCTGGCGGAACCTGCCGCCACCTGTCGCGTTTCCTTTTCGAGCAAGAAGGAGACGCACAGATGCACAAGGCGACCATTCTCAAGATCGACCAGGTCACTCACGATGTGAAACGCTTCCGTCTTGTCGAGCCTGAAGGGTTCGACTTCAAGGTCGGTGACGCGACAGAGATTGCGCTCGATGAAGACGGATGGCGGGACGAGACTCGCCCCTTCACCATGACGTCCTTGCCCGAAGAGCGAACTCTCGAATTCACCATCAAGGGATACCCCGATCATGACGGGGTTACGGAGCGCCTTCACAAGCTGAAGGAGGGCGACCACGTGCTGATCGCCGATCCGTTCAAGACTTTCCGCTATGACGAGCCGGGTGTGTTCATTGCCGGCGGCGCCGGCATCACGCCGTTCCTTGCGATATTCCGGGACCTGGAGAAGAAGGGAAAGCTGAACGGCAACCAGCTGATCTTTGCCAACAAGACCTCGGAGGACATTATCTACCGCAAGGAACTTGAGGCTATGGACGGCCTGAAGATCGATCACGTGCTTTCAGACGAAGACACGGCCGGCAGCCACCACGGCATGATCGACGCGGACATGATCAAGGAATTCGTGCCTGATCTGGACCGCCGCTTCTACCTTTGCGGACCGCCGCCCATGATGGAGGCGGTTCAGGAAGTGCTCGAGGAACTTGGCGTCAAGGCGGACTCCGTGGAGTTCAGCGACTAACGCAGGCGTGGGGGTCTGCTTCCTCAGCTGAACAACCCTGGCGACTGACAAGCCAGGCAAATCCCAGCGGAGACCCGGGCCTCGGGCCTCCGCCGCCTGTACTGCGGAGCAAATCGCTTCCCCTCACCGCAAATCCTTGAAGAACACGGTTGTCGCGTCCAGATGGCCGTGGCTGTTATAGGCGTAGTCCGGAATGACGCCGACCTTCTGGTATCCGCAAGTCGGGTAGAGCTTTTCCGCCCGATCTCCGGTGACCGTATCCAGCACCAGCATCCAGCGGTTCTCGGAACGGGCAAGGCCATCGATGGCCGACATGAGCTTTCTGGCAAGTCCCTTGCGCCGATGTTCCGGATGAACCATCAGCTTGGCGACGTCCGCCCGATGGGGCTGGTTGTCGGCTCCTGCCTTCACAAGCATCACCACGCCCGCAATGTCCGCCCCTTGACGCGCGGCAAGCAGAAATGCCTCCCCACTTTCGATGGCGGGCAGCTTGCTCGCCCAGAAGGCTTCCGCCTTGTCCTGTGGCATCGGCAACAGGAAGCCGATCCCGGCACCATCTTCGACACATGCTTTCAGAAGCTGCCCCAGGGCGGGAAGCGACCTGCGCACCTCATCTGCGGACAACAGACCGACGGGGGCTTCAGGCGTGAACGTCTGGACTTGCAGAGGATCGGTCTCGGTTACAGGAAGTGTCATGGCGTGATCACCGTCAGGAAATAGCGTGCCGGAACCGTTCCAGACGCGTGGTAACTGTTGGGGGCGTTGAGACGAAACCGCAGGGCATCACCAGGTTCCAGGTCGTAGGCATCCGGGCCGATGACCATCCGCAGGCTCCCCTCCAGTAGCACAAGTTGATGCTCCAGATCCGGAACCGGCGGAGCGGCATAGGCAACGGTGGCACCCGGGGGTATGCAACCTTCGATCATGGCCCCGCGATACCCGCTTGCTGCCGGCGTTAATGTGCGGCGGACATAGCCTGTCTCCGGGTCCGTCCAGACGGCCTGCACGTCCCGAGGAACAAGCCGCTCGATTGTTGCGGAGGCTGCTCCGAACAGTTCGGCCATTGAGAGGCCGAATGCCGCGGCAAGTTTTCCGAGAACGCTTGCGGTCGGGCTGGTATCGCCGCGCTCGATCCGAGACAGGGTGGCCCGACTGATACCGGTGCATTCGGCCAGATATTCCAGTGGCCAGTTTCTGGCCCGTCGCAGCTCGGTCAGCCGCCGGGCAAGATCTTGATCAAGGTTCGACATCAAAAAATCCCATAAATGAGAATTTTCTCATATATGGGATTCTTGATTTTAAAAAGCTCAAAGAATGAGCAGTGTCTGACGGTCGTTTAGTTTCACACCTTCGAGAACACCGCGCTGGCGTTCACACCGCCGAAACCAAAGCCATTGGTGAGGATGTGGTTGACGTCACGAGCAATGGCCTTGCCGGGGATCATTTCGAACCGGCTCATGGCCTCATCGGCCGCTTCCAGATTGCGGGAAGGCGGCAGCAGACCGCTCATCAGGGCCTTGACGCAGGCGATTGCCTCCACGGCTCCCGCGGCTCCCAGCAGGTGGCCGAACATCGATTTTGACGACGACACCGCAAGGTCCTTGCCACGGTTTTCGAAAAGCGTTGTCAATGCAGCAATTTCGGCAGCATCGCCGACGGGCGTCGATGTGGAGTGCGCATTGACGTAACCGATTTCACCGGGCGAGAGATTGGCCGTCGACAAGGCCTGCCGCATTGCCCGCAGACCACCCTCACCGTCCGGCGAAGACGCGGTAACGTGATAGGCGTCGGCACTGGTGCCGTAACCGGCCAACTCGGCCAGGATCGTCGCACCGCGGGCGGTGGCATGATCATGGTCTTCCAGGATCAGGATGCCAGCGCCTTCGCCCATGATGAAGCCGTCACGGTCCTGGTCAAATGGCCGGGACGCATGGGCCGGGTCGCCATTGCGTTTGGAGGACATGGCCTTCGCGGCACAGAACCCGGCGTAGGAAACCTTGTCGATACAGGCTTCTGACCCGCCTGCCACCATCACGTCGGCTTCTCCCGAACGGATAATACGGGCGGCATCGCCAAGGGCCTGAAGGCTGGCGGCACAGGCAGTCACCGGCGCGCCAATCGGCCCCTTTAGGCCATGCCGGATGGAGACCTGCCCGGCAGCCAGGTTGGCCAGGAACGACGGCACCAGAAAAGGCGACGCCCGGCGGGGACCTTTTTCGTCCACCAGCCGCGTACCGGCGGTCATGGCCGGAAACCCGCCAACCCCGGTCGCGATGATCGTGCCTGTGCGTTCCTTGTCCCTGTCGGACTTCGGCTCCCAACCCGCATGGGCCAGCGCTTCCTGAACCGCCCCCATGGCAAAATGGATGAACCGGTCAGAGCGGCGCTGTTCGCGCGGATCCATCACTGCATCGACATCAAAGCCATGCTCGTCTTCTGCTTTCGAAGGAACCTCGCCTGCAATCTGGCAAGCCAGCTCACCTGCATCGAAGTGGGTGATCTGGCGGATGCCGTTGCTCCCGTCTTTCACCCGGTTCCAGAAGGCATCTACCCCGGTGCCCAGCGGGGAAACGGTCCCCAGTCCCGTCACGACCACACGTCGCATGTCTTACCTCACATTGGTTTGCCAGCGCCCCCGCCCCGGCAGTTAAGATGTGTCGAGGCGGTTTGCCAGTCCGCCCGAAATGGAAATTCTTTTTGCCCGGCTATAGCTCCGAGAGCCGTTTCAGGGTGTCGATGGCACGCAGAAATTCATCGCTGCCGAGATGTCCCTTCACGTCTGCCTGGGCCTGCCGCCACAACGGGACGGCAGTATCAAGAAGCTCCGCACCCTTCGGGGTCAGCCGATACTGTTTGCTGCGGCCGTCCCGGACGGGTTGCGATGCGACCAGCCCCTTGCGCTCCAGAAGAGCGACATTGCGCACCAGTGTCGTTCGTTCCATGGACAGCCGCTTGGCCAGTGCTGCCGTCGTCACGCCTTCGTATTTGCGGATCGAGACAAGAACGGAGAACTGTCCGGCCGTCATGCCAACCTGCCGCGCCAGCTTGTCGTAGTGCCGGCTGACGGCACGTGCGGCCTTGCGCGCGTTGTCGAGAACGCAGAGCGAGAAATCGTCTTCTTCCATGCGGGCTTTGTGTGCATATACACATCAAAAGTCAAGTCACAGTCGAACGATCCCCTTCCCGGGCAATTTGTCATCAGGATATTGCGTTTATTTGCAAAGGGGTTACGGTCAACAACGGCAACCGGAGCGTGAGGAGGTCAAAATGACAGATGCTGTTCAGGCCGTAGAGAATATGAGAAGAAAGATCCAGGACAACTGGGGCTGGTTTCTGGCGCTCGGCATTGCGCTGGTCATAGGTGGCATCATCCTGATCGCCGCTCCCCTGGCAACGTCGATTGCCGTGACGATCCTGATCGCGGCCGTGCTATTCGTCGGCGGCCTGGTTCAGATCTACAATTCCTTCAAGACCCATGGTACCGCCAGTTTCCTCTGGAACCTGATCACCGGCATTATCGCCGTCATCGGCGGGATCGTGATTTATGTGAACCCGCTCGCGGGAACCATCGCGCTGACACTGGTGATTGCCGCCATCTTCGTGGCGCAGGGCATCAGCCAGATCCTGCTGGCCTTCAAACTGAAGCCGCATGACGGCTGGGTCTGGGTGCTGATCGCAGGGCTTGTGTCCCTGGTGGCTGGTGCCATGATCTGGCTGGAGCTGCCGAGTTCGGCCGCCTGGGCGCTTGGCCTTCTGGCCGGCATTTCGGTGCTGATCAACGGCTGGAGCTACATCGCCATTGCCCTTGCAGCCAAGGCATCCAAGAACTGAACCTGAAATTATTCGAGACGACTGGCACCTGGCAGAATTTAATTTGCCGGGTGCTTTTTTTGATGTAGCGTTTTTCAGGTTCAACAGCAGGCATCGCCTGCGTTCAGGCTGTTCCGTGGATGGTTTCTGTTCTCGGCCGCAATGGCGGCAATCCGCATAACAAGGCCTATTGGTGGTGGCCGCCCCCTGCCGACCGTTGATGTTTGCCGGCTCTTGCCGGTGTCCCTGCTCTCCAAGACATCAACGGATTTTAGAAATGACGAACGTGACCTTGCGCGGTGAAGACCGCATGCTTTCTGTCGCCTGGACCGATGGCACCAGCACCGACTTTCCCTACATCTGGCTTCGCGACAACTGCCCGAGCGGGTTTCATCCGCAAACGCAGGAACGCCATTTCGACCTGACCGGCATTGCGATGGATATTTCCATCGCGAAGGCCGAACAGGATGCGGATGAAATTATTCTTACCTGGTCCGGCGACGGCCATGTCAGCCGCTACAGGGCCGACTGGCTGTTCGATCACCGGCCTGGGGTCGGACTTGCCGATCCAGCCGAGATCGAACCTGCGCTGTGGCGCGGTGATCTCGCCCCGGAAAGCCTTCCGCGAGCGGCGGCCGCCGACTTGATGGTCAACGACGATCTCCTTCTCGCTTTCCTGATCGAAGCCAAGAAAACCGGCCTTGCTCTTGTCGACGGCATGGCTGACGACGTGGAGGCAGGTGTCGATGTCGCCCGCAGGATCGGTTTTCTTCGGGAGACCAATTTCGGCACGACGTTTGAGGTCATTTCCAAACCGAACCCGAATAACCTGGCCTATACGTCCCATGCCCTTCCTTTGCATACGGACCTGGCCAATCAGGAACTGCCACCAGGCTTCCAGTTCCTGCATTGTCTTGCCAATGAAGCAGAAGGTGGCGGTTCGACCTTTTGTGACGGCTTCGCGATTGCGGACGATCTCGCCCGGCTTGATCCGGAGGCCTTCCGGCTCCTTGCCGAGACGCCGGTGCCCTTTCGCTTTCACGACGAGGACTACGACATCCGCCGCCATCACACGGTGATCGAACTCGATCTGTTCGCACGCGTGCAAGAGCTCCATTTCAACGCCCATCTCGCCGGGATCTTCGATCTGCCGGCAGATCAAATGGAAGCTTATTACGGGGCGTATCGCACCTTGATGCAGATGACCCGATCAAGGAATTACGTCATCACCACACGGCTGAAAGGCGGAGAGATGGTGATCTTCGACAATCGGCGGGTCCTGCATGGCCGAGCCGCTTTCGACCCCGGCACCGGGTTCCGCCATCTGCGCGGCTGTTATGTTGACCGCGGCGAATTCGACAGCCGCATCCGAGTCCTCAGCCGAAAAAGGAATTAAGGGTCTCATAGTCAAGAGCGCCCGAACATGTCCGGGCGCTCTCCAGTTCTTTACCCCTTCCGGTGCTTTTCACACCGATGATCAGCGAGGCTCCCTCGCAAGACCCTTGCCGAGGATGGGGCCGGTCGGCAACCCGGTTGGAGAACCTCCCGGCTGTTCGAAGGTGATCTCATAAAGCTGGTCTGGCTTGGGAACCGGCAACCCGGCAGCTTGCAGGATCGTTTGTTTAGGCTCATCGAAGATGCCCAGGGAAACCGGCGGCCCATCCGGATCCGGTTTGGTCCAGAGCTGAAGGATCGTTCCTGCCGGAACATCGGTCTGCCCCAGAAGCGTGACCTGGGTCGCGTTGTTCTCAGCCCCTTCGATCATCGCAACAGGCTGCCCGGCATCGTTGACAAGCACGGCAATCACCTGCGGCTCAACTGTCGTCATCAGGTTCCAGACAAGCGCGATGGCAAGTACGAGGCTCGCTGCCAGACTGGCTGCCGCCGTCCACATCAGTGGCCTGCTGCGCTTTTCTCTCTCGGACTTGAGATCCACCGGCGCCTCAACACGACTGTCTTTCGTCTCGGGAGCGGCAATACTTTCTTCCACGGCGTCCAGACGCCTTTCAACGCGATGCCAAAGGCTCTCCGGCACGGCTTCACGGGGCGTCGCGGCGTCCAGGGCGGCGAACCGCTGACGGGCAAGTTCCACGAGAACGGCCAATTCCGGCTCCTTCATCAGGCGATCTTCCACTTCGCGCTGTTCTTCTGGGTCGCACAGGCCAATGACGAATTCGTCGGCAAGTTCGGCAAGGTTTCGGCGGGCCGTTCTCATGACATGCACTCCCGCAAGGAAGTCAGGCCACGGCGCACCCACGCCTTTACCGTTCCAAGGGGGGCCGACAGCCGGCCGGCAATTTCACCGTGGGTGTAGCCCCAGATATAGGACATCAGCACGGCACTGCGCTTTTCCGTTTCCAGTCGTCCGAGACAACGGCGCAACTCGCTGTCATGGCCCAGCATTTCCCACGCCTCGTTCAGTTCGCTGCCGTCGATCTGGCGTTCCAGCTTGTCGTCATCGGTTGCCGCTTCCCGGGCCCCGTCACGAAGCATGTTCAAGGTCCTGTTCCGCAGGACCGCGTAGATCCACGCGCGTCCGGATCCCTTCGCAGGGTCAAACTGGGAAGCCTTGCGCCAGATCAGGACCAACGCATCCTGGAGGGCATCTTCAGCAAGGTCCTGCCGGCGCAACATGCGCTTGGCAATGCCCAGCATCTTGGGGCCTTCCAGTTCCAGGATCTGTCGCAGGGCCTGCCGGTCCTTGCGTGCACAGGCGGCCAGTAGGGCCGCGTGATCCACTTCGCTTACGCTTTCCGGCATATCCAGCACGTTGGTCTCACTTGTTCAATCTCACCAGGGCTCCTGACTGCTACGCATCAGAAGCGTTGCCGGACCAGTCGTACCGGTAAGGGACCGGAGCAGCCTGGGGTGGGTGGTCCAGGCTGCTCCGGCAATCGGCTTTGCGAACCAGGTGGGAAGGGGCCGCAAAGCCCAGAGCATCCTTGTTCATTCAGCGGGCTGAAGATGCTCTGTCAGCATGTGTTTTGGATGGGGCTTACATCGCGGTCATGAACGTGATGTCGCGCAGCGGCCATTCCAGGCCACCCAGTTCCCAGCTGTCGGTCACCTTGCCGGTTTCCAGCGAAACGGTGTGCAGCCACGTGCCGGTTGCCAGCCAGGCCTTGTTGTTGCCTTCCGCGTCGGTGGCAACATCAAAGGCATAGGTTTCGGCAGCGTCCACACCCAGTTTGCCAACGGCCGCAAGGGTGCCATCGTTCGGCGAAGTCTGACGGATGACGGCACCAATGGTCGCGTCGATGTCATACATCGCAGTCGTTTCCGGCTGGCCATAGGAGTTGATGTAGGCGGCTGCAACGATGTTCGGCGCCTCACCCGCATGCATGTCCTTTTCCTCAAAGGCCAGGCTGCCGTCGACGGTCACCTTGCCGCTTTCGATATCAACCCGGTGGTTGGTCACACCGGTCATGAAGCGCAACTTGTTGGCCTTGGGGTTGAAGTCGACGATGACAGGCTGCCCGTCTTTCAGCGGCAGCATCTTGTCCATCTTGGAAATCACCGTTGCCGCACCGGTCTTCGGATCAATCTCGACGATTTCATGAGCGCCACTGACGCCGATCAGCTGCCCCGTCGCCGGCCGCAGGTCAATGCCGAGCAGGCTGTCGACACCGGAAACTTCCATCGTGTCGGTGACCTTGCCGGAATTGCTGTCGATGACCACCAGGGTCTTTTCACCGGCAAGACCGATCGCAGGGGTCGCGTGAGCAGCGCCAGCGGCAAGAACAAGGGCGGATGCTGTCAGAAGGCTACGTGCAATAAGGGGCATTTCAGATCTCCGTCTCTCAAAGGCAGGAGGCATCGGATTGGCCTCACTTCCCGGAAACACGGCAGATCGAATTTTGGATGCAGCAGGGGGAAATCTTTTTTGGAATTTTTCAGAAATTGGCGATCAGAAGAAATCTAACTATCTGAATTTATTGAACTTAGAGAAAAGACTTTTCATCACAAAAAATTCCTCGCTCGCCGCGAAAAAGGGAACCGTGACCTCATCCGCCTTCGAAAATGCGTGTCTTTTCTTCTTCGGACAGCACTTTCCATTTGCCCTCTTCGAGACCTTCCAGACCGAGGCCGCCGATGTGGCTGCGGGTCAAGTCGGTGACATGATTGCCCGTTGCTGCAAACATGCGGCGTACCTGGTGATACCGGCCTTCATGCAGGGTCAGCCGGGCATGGGTTTCGTCCAGAACCTGAAGCTCCGCCGGCTTCAGCGGCTTGTCTTCACTTTCCAGCATCATGTCGCCGGAGGCAAACAGCGCGCCTTCGTCGCCCTTCATCGGGCGGTCGAGTGTCACTTCGTAGATCTTGGGAACTTCGGACTTCGGCGAGATGACGCGATGCAGGAATGTGCCGTCGTCGGTAAACAGCAAGGCACCGGACGTTTCCTTGTCCAGCCGACCGATGGTGGACAGAACCGGCTTTCGCATGCGGAACCTGTCCGGCAACAGGTCATAGACCAGCCGGCCCTGATCCTTGATGGAGCAGGTGTAGCCAAGCGGCTTGTTCATCAGGATCACCACCCCGTGTGCGGGGTCGAGCGGCTCATCGTCGAAGAGGATGTCCTCGTGAGCGGTCTTGGCATCCGCCTTCAAACGGCTGCCCTCGCGGTCTGTGAGCCACCCGTTGCGGATGGCGACCTGCATTTCCTTCCGGCTGCCATAGCCGAGATTGGCAAGGAGTTTTACAAGACGCATCTTACCGACCTCCCTTGCCTTTGACGGCCCGGATCACCTTGTAGCCACCTTCGTCGGCGAGCTGTTTCACATCGGCGAAGACTTCGCCCAGCGTGTGCTCGTAGGGAAGATGCCGGTTCGCGACCATGAAGAACTCGCCACCCGGCCGCAGTCCGCGGGCAGCGGCGCGAATGAAGCCCTGACCGACGTCGGCACGATCTGCCTTGCCGGCCTGGTGGAACGGCGGGTTGGAGACGATGAAGTCGTAAGGTCCTTCGATGCCCTGGGTCACATCCGACCAGATGCCGTTCATCGTTCTGAGCCCCTTGAAGGCAGCCAGGTTCTGTTCGGCCAGATCCAGCGCACGCTTTTCCGCCTCGTAGAGATCCATCGAAGTGACCTTCGGAGCTTTCTCGAAAACGGCACGTGTCAGATAACCGAAGCCCGCTCCAAGATCAGCGCCTCTGCCCTTCAGCGTTGCCGGCACAAGGTCTGCCAGAAGTCTGGAGGCCGGGTCGATCCTGTCCCAGGCGAAGATGCCCGGCCGGCTGACGAATGCGCCGTCAAGCACGGTCCGCGGCGCATCGAGTACCAGCCATTCGGCGAGAAGCGCGGTGTTCAGGCTGTCATCGGAAAGTTCACTCCAGACAACCCGGCACTTGTTCTTGGTCATTTTCTCGGCGCTGCCCAGAAGCTCCTGAAGATCGCTTTCCAGCGTCTTGGCACCTTCGGTGTTGGGCGCGCAGGCAATCACGGTCCCACCCGGCCGTGTCTTTGAAACCGCACGGGCAAGCTGTGCCCTTGCTTCTTGCCGTTGACGACCAGGAAGAACGAGAACAGCGTCGAAGCTTTTATCTTCCGTCTCCGCGTCTACCTTCAGCCCTGCCTTTTGCAGCGCATCCCGGTCTGGTGCGAAACTCTGTTCGCAAACAAGATCTGCGTCCGCAAGCGCTGCAAGCGGACGCCCTGTCCTTGCGCGCAGGAACAGGACGCGGCTCTTGTCGGCAAGCTCGACAGCCCCGGTTTCAAGAGGCAAGACGAGTGTATCGAGCGCGGGATCGGACATGGCGGTCTTTCAGACGGGTTTCAGCTGACGCGCTCATACCGCCAGAATGGCCGAAGGTCAAAAGATCGCATCAGACCGGATTGCTTTTCCATCCACCAGCAGGTTTACCGGCAGCGACCGGCCGTCTTCGGTCAACGAGATTTCAAGAAGAATGCGCGATGTGTCCATGCGTTCGATTTCAAGTCCCTCGCCCTCGGGCAGGAAGAAGGCATCGATACCGTAGTCCACCCGTATTTCGTCACCAAGAACGGAGCGAACGGTACCGGCGATCGCCTGATCACCGGCGTCAGCTCTTTCCTTCGCGATCAGCACCGGCACCGCAGCACCCGTTCCTTCTGACTTCAGACCGACGAAGATGCTGTCTCCCGACAGGACCTTGTCAGCACCGGGCACCGTCCTGGAAATGGTGCCGATCGCAAGATTGATCACTACATAGTCGCCACGGAGCAGGTCTCTCGGGTCAACCGGCACCACGGCAAGCGAAACAGCGCTTCCGCTGTGTTGCACGTCCAGCCGGTCGAACAACGGGATTGAGATGAGGCCAAGCTGGATCAGGGCCAGAAGTCCCCAAAGCAGCCATGGGGCGCGGGACTGCGGTTTTGAAACGGGAGTTGCAGTTGCCGTGGTCATTCCTGAACCTCCCCGGTGACGTCACCTTGTTCCGGCGTCCGGCCACCGCGCCTCATCAGACGTGCCAGCCAAAGGGCCATTGCCAACAGCAGAACTCCTGCCACCAGGAAGAACAGCGACTGCCCCAGCAAACTGCCGATGGTGACCTGAAGCAGCCAGAGCGCGACCGCAGTCAGGCCGAAATAGGCACAAAGCATCCAGAACCTGTTGTTATACCATGTCCCCAGTGCGCACAGACCGATCAGTGCGGCCAGAACAAAGGCTGCCAGAACGAGAACGTTGGCCGTCAGAACCGGCATCAGCACGGCCACGAGCGCCAGGCCGGTTGCCCCGAAGAGCGCCCCCGACTTCACGGTCTTGTAGGATAGCAGCAGGCCTGTCACCAGGAGAGCCAGAGCGACGGCCAACGGCACCATGGCAGGGAGCGTTGCAAGGCCGCCCAAGGACGGTTCATCCGCAACCTCGGGAACAAACACGAGCGCCAGGACGACCAGCACCGACAAGACCAGAATACCGACATCCTGAAGGGACCTTGCCATCAGCCAATGCCCATGACTGCGCGTCGGCCGGTCGCTTGACCACTTCACGAAAAGATCAGCAACGGGATCGAGCAACATCATCGCGGCCGCCATACCACCGGTTCCGGCTAGGAACATTGCAGTGATGAAATCATCGCTGGAGCTCATCAGTTCCGCTGTTTCGCCAAACCACCGGCCATAGGTTACCCAGAGCAGCGAAATCGCGGCCCAGCGCGAAAGCCGTGCGGGGTGAACGACCGGATGTGCAAACACCGCGACAAGAAGGAGAAACCCGATCAGATCTTCCATCAGCGGTGCCGAACCGAATTCGGACCGCATGACCTGCCAGGTTATGGCAGCACCAGCAGCGACGATCAGGGATGTTTTCGAACCGGTGAGCCACGCGGCAGCCAATGCACCGAGACAGACAAGGAAAGCACCACCGGGCCAGTCGGCAGGCAAGTGGAAGATCTGTCCGACCAGCGCCATGCCACCGAGAAAAACCAGCGTGGCAAAGCCAGTGGCAAGATCCGCGATACCCTTGCGCCCTCTTGTAGCGGCAAAGGCCGCAAGACCGTTGCTCGCAACGACAAGCAGTGCAATGCCGACGAGCTTCACGGACTTCGGAATAGCTCCCCAGTTTGCCGCTATGAATGCCAGCAGTGCCAAAGCCACGCAGACCATTCCAATTCCGGCAAGGGCCATGGGCAGGCGTGAACGACCGTCGTCCTGATCCTGCTCCTTCAATATGGCCGTTGCACCGGCAGAACTCACCCAGCCCTTCTCGACCCAAAGTTCCAGGTCGTCCTTCAAGCGTTTCTTATAGGCCCAGTCGAACATGCGGCTCCGCCAGTTTTCTCTTCATTTTTCTCTCGCAGCAGGGTTTTCCCTCACCCAGGTACAGGGGATTCCGAACCGCGAGCGGCTCTGCTTCGGACAAGAAGTAGGCATTCGGGTGGCGAATAGGAAGTTTGTCTTTCGCCATCACGCTGGAGCGTAGCGAAAAATGCAATAAAAACAGAGTTTGAAATTCGGCAGCTCAAATTCCTGCCGGAAGCAGCGTTCCGGCACTTGTGAGCAGCACCGATCTTGCTATGCTTAACGGACAAATCCGGCGGTCGGACATCGGCGCCACCTGTGCCGGATTGCCGGAAACATGTCTTAGCCTGCTAAGCGAAACACCGTTTCAGATCAGAGCCAAACTCCAAAAATAATTCCAGGGGGGCTCTGTGGGGGCGTCCGAGAGGCCCGGACGCCCCCTATTATTATTCAGCCCGTTCCTGCGGTTTTTTCGCGCTGCTGCGTGATTTGCGTGGAGCCGTCGTCTTACGCGCCGCTGCCTTTCGCGTTGCAGTCTTGCGAGGAGACGATTTGCTCGGCACTGACGCAGCCGAAGCCGCCCTAACGGGAGCTGTCCGCGTTGGCGCCGACTTCGCGGGGGCCTTGCTCGCCGCCTCTTCCTGTGCCGCTCGGGCGTCTGCCTTACCCGGCTCGACGACTACATCGGTCGCGGCAAGGGGATCTTCCGTGATGTCTCCCGAAACAGGCGGCAGGCCCAGCACCTTGTGGAACTGCTGCAGCGTTTCCAGTGTATGCGGCGTCATTTCGTCTATTGCACCGGGAATGAACCGCACAACCTTGGCCGCGAGTTCCCGCTCTTCCGGGGTTTTCAGAAGCTTTGGCAAGGTTTCGATTGCCAGTTCGGGGGCAAATTCGACGATCAGCGTCTGTTCCTGAAGAATGAAACTGCGTTCGTCCGCATTGAGCGATTTGAACGGTTCGTCCTGTGTCAGGACACGGGCTGAGCGTTCCAGACGGTCGCGGCGAACATTGCCCCGGCTGTCGGCAAGCAGGATCAGCATACGGATCACCGCTTCGCAGAAACCACCTTCCTCGATATGCATCAGGGCTGCCTGGACCGGCGGCAAGCTGCGCAACTCGTCCTTGCGCTTCAGCGTTCGGCCCGGTTGCTTGGTTCGGCCGAACCAGCGCATGTAGGGCGTGCCCCAAATGGAATAGAAGAGGTTCTCGTAGGCTGTGTCGCGCAAATCCCGGAAAAGATCCATGGACTGCTCGATCAGGGCCGCATTGACCTTTTCCAGTTCGACAAACGGATTGCCTGCAGTGGCCGGAGACCTTTCGTTCCTTGCACGTTCGGCAATACCGGGCAACCAGCCGAGAGCCGGATTTAGGCTGGAGAACAGCGCACGCTGCATTCTGAGCGGATGGCTCTTGCGACGCAGATCCGCGCTCTGCTCGGTGACGAAAGCCTGCACGAAAGGCCGTACGCAAACATCGTAGAATTCGGCCTGCTGCTCGGATGCACGGGCAACAGCGGCAAAGGGTATTTCATCGTCCCGGCCATCATCGATCTTCGTCAGGTCTTCCATCTTGCGCTCATGGAAGCTGACCGTGAATTCCCGCTCCAGCAGCGGGCCTTCATAGTCGTCGATGGTCATTTCGTAGAGGCCTGGTGCCAGCGCCTCGATTGTCTTCAGTGTCGAGGTGACTTCCGTGTGCTCCTTCTTCGCAATCTTGGAGGACACGAAAATGCCGAGATGGCCAACCTGTTCGTGGATCATATAGATGATCCGCTGGCCACGAATGGCGATTTCCCGCTCATCCGTGTAGGTGTCGATGATCCAGTTGAGGGCCTGCTGCGGCGGTGTGATGTTGTCGCCATAGCTGGCGAAAACGATGATCGGCGCGCGAATATGCTTGATGTCGACGTTTCGGCCGGGCTCAAGCTGTGCCTCATTCTTGGAAAGACGGTTGCCGACGAAGAGCTGCTCGACAATCCACTTCATCTCAGCTTCGTTCAGCAGGAAATACCCGCCCCACCAGCGTTCGAACTCCAGGAAACGCTTTGGCTCGGTATCTACCTTGGCATAGAGATCGTAGTACTTGCCGAAGTAGTTCCGGGCCGGATTGAGCAGTTCGAAATTCTGCACGATGTCGGCGCCATCGAAGATGCCGTGACCAAGGTCGGAGTAATACATCGCGTTCCAGGTCCCACCCAGGACACCGGCATTATAACGCATCGGGTTTTCACCGACCCGGCCGGACCATGTGGACACAGGCGCCCCATTGAGGATGACCGGCCCGGTCAGATCCGGGTTCATGGCAGCCAGCAGCAGCGTCGCCCAACCACCCTGGCAATTCCCTGTCACCACCGGGTTCGGAGCTTCGGGGTGAAGCTCCATGACCTTGCGCACAAAGGCCGCCTCGGCATGGGTCACGTCCGCCAGTGTCTGGCCTTTCTCCGGCATGCGCTTGAAGGCAACAAAGTAGACCGGGTGACCGTCATGCAGGGCAACGCCCACCTGACTGTCCGGTTTGAAACCACCGATCCCGGCTCCGTGTCCGGCCCGTGGATCGATGATGATATAGGGCCGTTTCCAGGGTTTCGGATCACGGCATGGCAGATCTGCGGGCGGAATGATTTTCAGCAGCATGTAACAGCTGGGGCGCGGCAGATCGGCACCATCCAGAACCACTTCATAGTCATAGATCAGGACAGGTGGACAGCCGGCCTCTTCGTGATCCAGGAAGATGTCACCGCGCTGACGAAGCGTGTCCATTGTGAGAACCATGCGCTGGGCCGCATCCTTCCAGTAGTCTTCCCAGGCCTCGTATAAAGACCCTTTTTCCTGCGCACCGCCCATGGCTTCCACGGCTTTGCCGAACTCGGAAATATTCGACTGCCAACGGGTCTTGTGATCGTCCGAGATCCGGGTCAGGTGCTTCGTCAGTCCCCTGCCCATCAGTTCCGCAAGGTTGGACAGCTCCGTCGCCTGGGCCTGCAGTGCCGTAAAACGCTCCGAGGGGCCCCAGGCGGTGGCATCATGCAGCGATTCCAGAAATTCGTTCTGGCCTTTTTCAAGCGCGTCAAAAATGTCCTTCATCAGGACCTCCTATCCAAGAATGCTGTAGCCACCGTCGATCGGGTGCACTGCCCCGGTGACGTTGAACGCCTCCCGGCTGGCAAGAAAGGCGGCATAGGCCCCGACATCGTCGATCGTGGCCAGTTGGTGTGTCGGCGCGCGTTCAGCCGCGTCGTTCAGTAATGCGTCGAATTCGGCAATGCCCGATGCGGCACGGGTCTTGAGCGGACCTGGCGACAGCGCATGGACCGAGATCCCCTTCGATCCGAGCTCGGCTGCCGCATATCGGGTGGCCGCTTCCAGCGCGGCCTTGACCGGGCCCATGACGCCATAGTTCTCGACGACCTTCTGCGCGCCCATGAAAGAGACTGTCATGCAGGTACCGCCATGGGGCATGAGCGGCTCGGCCCTTTTGATAAGCCGCAGGAAGGAGTGGACGGAAACGTCCATGGCCAGCGAAAAGCCGTCCGCGGAACAGTCGATCACACGACCATGCAGGTCTTCCTTTTTGGAGAAGGCGATGGAATGGAGCAAAGTGTCGAGACGGCCCCATTTGGCCCCAATCTCGGAAAACAGCGCATCCATCTGCTCTGTATCACGCACGTCGAGCGGGGCAATGATTTCCGCATCGAGCTGTTCGGCCAGAGGCCGCACGTAGGCTTCGGCCCGCTCATTCAGATAAGTGATCGCCAGATCTGCTCCCTGCGCACGGAAGGCCTTGGCGCAGCCATAGGCAATGGACTGATCGTTGGCGACACCGACAACAAGGGCCTTGTGGCCCGTCAAATCAAACATATGCGCACAGCTCCCGAAACCTTGGGCGGCCAGGACGGAGGGAAACCGGCCGACCACCACACTTCGCTGTCTCAAGCGCAACCTGAAACTGCTTCGCAGTGCACCATAAACCTTGTGACGGAACAATGACCTTTTCAAGGAGATAAGGGTTAGTGCTGATGAAAATGATCTGCTGCAGCGCAAAATCAGCACCGGACGGAAAGCCCCCCCAAAGAAAACGGCGCCCCGGGAAACCCCGGGGCGCCGCCATCTGTCTCAAATTGCAGATACCGTCCTTAGATCAGGTCGAACCGGTCTGCGTTCATGACCTTGGTCCAGGCTTCAACGAAGTCCTTCACGAACTTCTCGTTGTTGTCGTCCTGAGCGTAGACTTCCGCATAGGCCCGCAGGATGGAGTTGGAGCCGAAGACCAGGTCTGCGCTGGTTGCGGTCCACTTCAACGTGCCCAGCTGACGGTCGCGCACTTCGTAGGTACCGTCGGCAACCGGATGCCAGCTGTTGGCCATGTCGGTCAGGTTGACGAAGAAGTCCGTGGTCAAGGCACCTTCACGGTCGGTGAAGACACCATACTTGGAACCACCGTAGTTGGTGCCCAGCACGCGCAGGCCGCCCACCAGGACAGTCATTTCACGCGCGGTCAGGCCCAAGAGCTGTGCACGGTCGAGCATCATCTCTTCCGGGCTGACAACGTATTTCTTCTTCTGCCAGTTGCGGAAGCCGTCAGCGAGCGGCTCCAGAACTTCAAAGGACTCTGCATCCGTCTGTTCGTCGGTTGCGTCACCGCGGCCCGGAGCGAACGGAACAGAGACGTTGAAGCCACCTGCCTTGATTGCCTGTTCCACACCGAGATTGCCGGCCAGAACAATGACATCGGCAACCGAAGCACCGGTTTCGGCAGCAATCGGCTCGAGCTTGGCCAGAACCTTGGCGAGGCGTGCCGGTTCATTGCCTTCCCAGTCCTTCTGCGGCGCGAGGCGGATGCGCGCCCCATTGGCGCCGCCGCGCTTGTCGGACCCACGGAAGGTCCGGGCGCTGTCCCATGCGGTTGCGATCATCTCTGCAGCGGTCAAGCCACTGGCTGCGATTTTCGCTTTCACGGCGTCCACATCGTAGGAGGTGGAACCAGCCGGGATCGGGTCCTGCCAGATCAGGTCTTCAGCCGGAACGTCCGGACCAAGGTAGTTGACCTTCGGGCCCATGTCGCGGTGGGTCAGCTTGAACCAGGCGCGGGCAAAACAATCGCGGAAATAGGCTTCGTCAGCCATGAACTTCCGGCAGATCTCGTTGTAGACCGGGTCCATCTTCATGCCCATGTCGGCATCGGTCATCATCGGGTTCCGGCGGATCGACGGATCAGATGCATCAACCGGCTTCTTGTCTTCCGGCATGTTGACCGGTTCCCACTGCCAGGCACCAGCCGGGGACTTGCGCAGTTCCCAGTCGTAGTTGAACAGGTAATCGAAGTAGCCCATGTCAAACTGGATCGGGAATTGCGTCCAGGCACCTTCGATACCGGAGGTGAACGCATTGGAAGCCTTGCCACCCTGTTCGGTGTTCGCCCAGCCGAAGCCCTGCGACTCGACGCCGGCGGCTTCCGGCTCGACACCAATTCCTTCAGCAGACCGGTTGCCGTGGGCCTTGCCGACGGTGTGGCCGCCACAAGTCAATGCCGCGGTTTCCTCGTCGTTCATCGCCATGCGCTTGAAGGTTTCGCGAACATGCGCTGCGGTTCTGACCGGGTCCGGCTGGCCATTCACGCCTTCCGGGTTGACGTAGATCAGGCCCATGTGGATCGCCGCAAGCGGGTTCTCCAGGGAGGTCGCATCATCGGCGTTTTCAAAACGGTTCTCGACCGGTGCGAGCCATTCCTTTTCCGAACCCCAGTAAACGTCGGTTTCCGGACCCCAGATGTCTTCCCGGCCGAAACCGAAACCGAAGGTTTTGAAACCCATGGATTCGTAAGCCATGTTACCGGCCAGAATGATCAGGTCGGCCCAGGAAAGCGCGTTGCCGTACTTCTTCTTGACGGGCCACAGCAGACGGCGGGCCTTGTCCAGGCTGGCGTTGTCGGGCCAGGAGTTCAGCGGAGCGAACCGGATGTTGCCGGAGCCCGCGCCGCCGCGGCCGTCCTGCATGCGGTAGGAACCGGCGGAATGCCATGCCAGGCGGATCATCAGACCGCCGTAGTGACCCCAGTCAGCCGGCCACCAATCCTGGCTTTCGGTCATGAGCGCACGGACGTCGGCCTTGACTGCCTCGTGGTCGAGACCCTTCACGGCTTCACGGTAGTTAAAGTCGGGGTCCATCGGATTGGTGCGTGCACCGCGCTGGTGCAGGATGTCGAGGTTCAACGCATCCGGCCACCATTTCGTTACCGGCTTGTCCATCGCCGTGTTGCCGCCGTGCATTACAGGGCAACCGCCTGTCTTTTCCACCTTAGCGTCCATAACTCTCTCCACTGTCATCTGAAACGTTCGATTATTCGGGCCGCGTGAGACGCCCGTGATATCCGCAAGGCCCGTATGAGCCCGGGACAGATCGGTTTCCTCAAATCTCCCAAAATCTCCGCGCACAAAAATCAACCGGCATCGCAAGGGGTGTTTGCATGCCACCTGATCTCGTCTGTGCAGATTGACGCTAGCAAAGGCAATCGATCAGAGGAAGTTGAATTTTCTGATAAGTTCGATAAGTTATGCTTATGATCAATATCACCCTCAAACAGTTGCGCTATTTCGAGGCCCTCGCTCGGCACGGTCATTTCGGCAAGGCAGCCGAGGCCTGCGCCATTTCGCAGCCGGCGCTGTCCATGCAGATCAAGGAAATGGAGGAAGTGCTCGGCGCGAGCTTGTTCGAACGCGGGGCCAGACAAATCCGCCTGACACATTTTGGTGAAGTTGCCGCCGAGCGTGCCCGCGACATCCTGCGGGCCACCGAGGAGCTGGGTGACCTTGCCAGGGCATCACGCGAAAGGCTTGTCGGGCGGCTGCGCATCGGCGTCATTCCGACTGTCGCCCCCTATCTTCTGCCGAGCGTTGTCGGAGCATTGACCAGGAGCTATCCGGAGCTGGACATTCATGTGCGCGAGACAGTGACGCCGAACCTGATCGACGAGCTGGACGAAGGCCGCCTCGACACGGCTATTGTGGCCTTGCCGGTTTCCGAAGGCACACTTGCCGAAACGGCCCTTTTCAGCGAGCGCTTCGTGCTGGTGCGCTCGGCGCGGGAAGCCAACGCACCAATGCCGAGCGCCGACAGCCTGCGCGAGATGCGGTTGCTTTTGTTGGAGGAAGGCCATTGTTTTCGCGATCAGGCCCTGTCCTTCTGCAACCTGCAATCCGGCCCACCGCGCGAAGTGCTGGACGCAAGTTCCCTTTCAACGCTGGTCCAGATGGTCAGTGCGGGGATGGGTGTCACCCTGATTCCGGAAATGGCCGTTCCCGTGGAGACGCGTTCGGCATCAGTTGCGATCTCGCGTTTTGAAGCCCCCGAACCGACCCGGACAATCGGCATGGTCTGGCGTAGAAGGAGCCCGTTGGCAGGCCAGCTCACCGAGATCGCGGATATCGTCAGACGGTCAGCAGAAGGGTTGACGGCCTTGCGAGACCAACCGGCGGTCAGCTGATCTGCCACCCCATGCCACGTGTTACGACTGCGTGGCGGCGCGCCGGAATGTCATGACGCCCAGCACTGCCATTGCACCGGCAAGGCCAAGCAGGACGGCCCTTGCGTCGTCTCCGGCTGCGAAAATGGCGACGATGAGGCCAGCCAGCGGCTGCGACAGATTGTTGAGGCAGATGATCACGCCGGTTGTCTTGCCGAATTCCTCCGGCGGTATGATCTCCTTGCGCAAGGTGCGTACATAGATGTTGAACATCTTGTCGAACCCGGCGATCAGCAGGAAACCTGCCGCATAGATCAGCGGATGGGCTCCAAGGCCTGTCAGCACGGCCCCCGCGCAGATCAACCCGTAAGCCGTAACGCCGAGGGTCTTCAGGCTGAGCGCAACATGTGCGGTCAGCGTCAGGACGGCAAGTGTCGCCAGGGCTCCGCCGACCTGAAGCCAGGCGTAGACCTGTTCGCTTTGGCTGAAAAAGCCCGTCATCATGGCGGCAGCCGTTGCCAACGTCGCGCCAATGATCAGGTTGACGCCGGCGGCCTGCAGGATTGCCCGCGTCAGGCCCGGCAATGCCCAGACCAGCTTGAGCGCGTGATTGAGGTCCGCCACGGGATGGCGTGAAACACGCCTGCCTGGAGCGCCTTCCATTCGCGCCTGACCGGGCCAGAAGTAAAAGGCTAGATCGGCCAACACAAACAGGACCGTTGCCAGCACGACCACTGCCTGCCAGGGCCAGAACGCCATGAGGTAGGCGGCGACCAACGGACCGAGCACGACGCCCATTTGCGAGGCGAGCTGTCCGTAACTCGCCACTTTTTCGAAACGCTGGTCGGAGAAGGCACGTACAAGCACCATTTCCAGCGCCAGCATTCCCTGCGTCGTGAAAATGCCGACAACGGCAGAAAGCCCGATCAGCCACCAGACCCCACCAAATGCAAGCTGACCGGCTATACCGACAATACAGGCCACAGCCCGCAGGATGCGGCTGATACGCAGCAGCAGGATCGGCGAGAACCGGTCACACAGAATTCCTGCGACTGGAAATGTCAGATAGCGCGGCAAGGTTTCGAAGAAGAAGGCGAGGCCGGACCAGGCGACATCGCCGGTTATCTGGAAGATCACCAGCGGCACCAGAAACAGGAGGATCTGGTCGGCCAGAACCGTCAGGAACATGGACGCGAAAAAGGCGTGGTCGCGGACGAGCATTTGCAGCTTTCGAGGGAGCAAGTGTGGCGAGACAGATCACACCTAGCACTCAACACCCCTCATCTGCAAGTCGCTACAACCGGCCAATTCAATCGATTTAAGTAATAACCGCGACGCTGCTTTTTCTGCGCACCCCTGTCAGAGCTTCCTTGCCACGACAAAGCGGCTGTAGGGTGCAGGATAGGTTCCTGTCTCGATGATTTCGAACCCTGCCGACCGGATGCTGTCTTCCAGTGTGTCGAAGGAAAAGAAACGGACAAAAGGCGCCTTGCCAACCAGTTGCATCACCTTGACGAGGGGAGCAAACAGCCACGCGCGCCTTTTCAGGCAAACGGTCTTGGAAATGTACAGCCCACCCGGTTTCAGGAGATGATGAATACGGGACAGAGTGTCCTCGGCGTTTTCCACCAGATGCAGGAAGTTGTAGGCAAGGATGGCATCGTACCCGGTTTCCCCCGGCTCGACCTTGTCGCTGAAGACATCGGCAACGGCAAACTTCAACCCTTGCGGATGATCATCGGTATCCGGCCCACCCTTCAATTTCGCCTGTGCAATCTCGATCATGCCGCTGGCGAAATCGGTGGCAAGATAAGACCTGACATTGCCGGCCAACAAAAGCGCCGTCGACCCTGTGCCGCAGCCCAGTTCCAGAACACTGTCCTGCGGCCCCAGGTGTTCCGTCGTACGCTCCAGCGTCTTTTCGTAAGCTTCCTGGTTGCGGATTGGAGACGCAGCATATTTGCGCGCAGCCTTGCTCCAGAAACCGGCAGATGACGGCATTTCATTGGTCCATGTTGTCGCCATGGCGAATAGTCCATTTCTAACAGATAAGCGGGAACGGCAGTAACCGGTCGAACCTGGTCCGACTGCGAATATGACAGCCGGCACACAGCTATCCGTGCTTCGAAACAGCTTCGAAGCACAGGCTGCTTGAAACTCCCGTACCCGCTATTTCTTCTTCTTGCGGCCGCCGCGCAGACCGATCTGATGAAGAATGTCGCGGCCGATATCGCGGCCGCCAGTGGGTGAAGCCAGGAACTCCAGAACCGAAAGAACGATGTTTGCCAATTGGATCATCAAAGATGACGGGCTCATTGGCGTCTCCTTTCGACAAGAAATCTACTTGCTTCAGAAATGAATGAGAATTGCCGAATTCTGGCTAGTTGATATACATATTTGCATGAACTGGCAGACCATCACATTCGACTGGAACCAGGCCCGTGCGTTCCTAGTAACGGCAGAGGAAGGGTCTCTCTCCGCAGCTGCCCGGGCACTCGGACTGACCCAACCCACGCTCAGCCGGCAGGTGGCAGCGCTTGAGCAGACACTTGGCGTGACCCTGTTCGAGCGTGTGTCGAAGAGCCTGATCCTCACGGAAGCCGGGATCGAGCTGGCTGATCATGTGCGCGCCATGGGCGACGCGGCCAGCCGAATATCCCTCGCGGCATCCGGCAAATCACAGCAAGTCGAAGGACTGGTCACAGTGTCCACGACGGATCTGATGGCAGCTCATCTCTTGCCCGATATTTTGCGTGAGCTGCGCAAAAAGGCACCGGGCGTCGAAGTGAAAGTGCTTTGTACCAACAGCTTGAGCGACTTGCGCCGACGCGAAGCCGATATTGCCATTCGACATGTCGAACCGGACCATCCTGACCTTTATGCCCGCAAGCTACGGGCAGCCCCGGCCCGCATCTTCGGCGCCAGATCACTGGTTGAACAATTCGGCCGCCCCCTGACGAGGGACGATGCGCCAGATCTCGATTTTATCGGCTTCGACAACAACGAAGAGCTGGTCGGCTACCTGCGCGCCTTCGGTCTGAAGGTGACCGAGGCCAATATTCGCCTTGGCTCCCCCAGCGGTGTGGTCGCCTGGGAATTCGTCCGCCAGGGCCTCGGTCTGGCCATCATGGCGGACGAAATCGCTGCACGGTTTCCCGAGATCGTTCCCGCCTTTTCCGATATCGAACCGGTTTCGTTTCCAATCTGGCTGGTCACCCACCGCGAACTTCACACCAGCCAGAGGATACGCGTAGTGTTCGATCATCTGGCGGAAGGTTTGCTGAAGGCAAAGCTCACCAAGATATAGACGCCCGCTCCGGTCCCAGCCACGTGGCGCAAGTATCCGGTCATTTTTTAGCGGCATCCAAAACCAGTCGTTGATCTGCCCGAACTCTTCTTTACGCGGCCTTCGCCCGGCAGAGGCAGCTTGCCCGGATCGGAATGTCCGCACGCGCGATGGCCTGGTCGAGCAGAAGCTTGACGTGCGGCAGCTCCACCTTCTCCGAACGCCTTACCAGACATTCATGCAATCCGTGCAACGCCCAGACATTACGTGGATGCTGGCTCGGGCGCGGCAGTTTGCCGTCCAATCCGAGATCCGCGCGGTAGACCGCTTCGGCTTCCTCATATTTGCCGGCTTCCATCAGGAGCGCGCCCAAGGCATGGCGCGTTGGCTGTGGCCAGGACCACGGCTCTTCGTATTGAAGCCCGTCGTCCAGGTCGACGGCAGTGCGAAGATGGGCAAGTCCTTCTTCCCTCCGCCCAGCCTTGAAAGCCACCTCCCCCTTCATCATTTCCTCTGCAACGGCGAGGACATCCCTTGCGGTGTTGTTGAAGAGCATCCGGCTATCGGGCACCTGCGCATAAGCCGCGGTGAAATCCGCCATGGCGGACAGCGCTTCGTCATGACGGCCGAGGTTGGCCAGGGCGATGGCCTTCGCGTAGTAGATCAACGCGTTGGTGGTGACATAGAGTTCCTTGTCCGCCGGCTGATCGAGCTCAAGGATTTCAGGCCACATTCCGAACCGGATGTAGACATGCGGTGCGGCGGCCACGAAGGTTTCGAAAACGTCCGGATACGATCGAACAACTTCGTCGGGCACCTCGCCGCGCAATCGCTCGACAGCCTCCACCGCGGCGGCTTTTCTGCCAAGAAACATGGCGCCGTAGAATGCGAAATGCAGATTGTGGATCCGGTACAGCGCATAGAAATTCGCCGGGCCAGCGTAAGCCTTGAACTTGTCGTCGACCTTGGCTGCCGCAAGATTGCGGTAGAGCACATTCTGATAGTCGCCGCACAAGACATCGATATGCGTTCCCATGTGCACAAGATGCCCGGCATCCGGAACCAGATCCTTCAGCCTGTCGCCATGGCGCAAAGCCCTTTCCGGGTGCGGCGACATTTCCATCAGGTGAATGTACATGTGCAAGAGCCCAGGATGATCCCAGGCGCCCGGCAACCTCTCAAATGCATGTTCCAGAACAGCTACGGCCTCGGTGGTGGAACCTTCAGGGTTCGGCACGCCCGTGTGGAAATCCCACAATTGCCAGGGCGTGCGGTTCATCAAGGCTTCTGCATAGATGCACGCGACATCCAGATCTTCCCTGTTGGCTTCGTAAACGGGTTTCATCGCTTCCGCGAAGCCATCGTTGAAGGGCTGATAGTCTTCGATTTCCGGATCTGTGGGATAACGCGACGCCAGGGCCTCGATCAGCGCACGCTCCACCGGTCTGGCCTCCTTCAGCGCCTTTGCGGTGGCCAGCGCTGCATGTGCGCGTGCCAGCGCAGGCCCCTTTTCCTCAGGCGTGAAGATTTCCCAGGCCTTGTTGTAATTCGGACCGATACCGTAAGCGATGCCCCAGTGAGCCAACGCACAGGCCGGGTCAGCCGCCACCGCCTTTTCGAAACAGACAATCGCCTCTTCGTGATTATAGGCAAATAGCCAGACCAGACCGCGGTCAAACCAGACTTGCGCTTCCGGTATAGACGTCACGACACGCGTATAGCGGCCGAGATCAAAATACTCTGACATGATACATCCCCCCTGATACGCGGCACCAACCCGAGGATCGAGGCTGGCACGCCGAAACGGCGGTTTCGAGCCGTCTCCAGATGACAGGCACTGGTGCCCAGAGGGTAGTTTGAAATTAAAAGTGACGTAAGGGCAACCGCAAAAGCGCTTCAAGTTTGCTCTGGCGCCGTGCAGACCAATTAACACGAGCCAGTTTTGATCCTGAGCAGTGCCGAGCCTTCGCCTAACCCAGCATCCAGTTGAGTATCAGGCGCCAGTCGGTCATGCGGATGGGGGTGCCGTGGGTGCCTGTATCGAACAGCGTGAACTTGATCGGATAGTTCGGAGCCCTGGTCTTTATCTGCTTGAAGAAGTTCGCCTGATCTTCCCAATTGTAGACCTGGTCGAGCGTCCCCTGCCCCATATAGATCGGCACGTTGCGCCCAAGTGCACCTGAAGACAGGAAGTTGGGATCCTTCGGTGAGCCAAGCAGCAGGATGCCGGAAAGCATGCTGGCATAATTGGCGTTCTTTACCAGGTTCCAGCAGATGATGCCGCCCATGGAACCGCAGGCAACCACGACCTTGGCACGTGGCGACAGCTGCTTCTGATACTGGATCAGGGCTGCCACATCGGCCGTGCCGCCATTGTCGAAGTTCTTTATGTCGACCGTCAGGTAGGCGCCGCCGTTCCTTACCATCAGGTTCTGAACGCGGTTGAAGTTGCCGCCGAACGAAACGTCGTTCATGCCCTGAAAGCGGTTGCCGCCCTGCCCGTGAATGTAGATCACGATGGCATTGGCACCACCCTTCCAGTTGCCGGTGCCCATGAATTCGACAACCCGGCCGTTGGCTTTCAGTTCTCCGCTGCCACGGCCCCGCTTCGGTTTGTAGGAGACATAGTTTCCGTAGACCCTGCGTTCGTCGACTTCGTCGCGATCGCGCAGGTCTCGCTGTTTGGAATATTCAACGACGATAAAATCGCCATCATAGAGCGTTTCTGAGACCTTCTTGTATCTGAACAGCCCATCCTTGTAAGGCTTCAAGGCCTCAGCCCACGCTGCCCCTGCCGTGCCCGCAAATGCCAACACCCCGCAAAGCAGAAGGTTCCGGATCAAGCAGGCCGGGCGGGAGTTGAGAAATCGGTGCAGCATGTGGCGTCCTTCAAGGCGCGGATCAAAGACATAATTCTGACCCCAAAGCATCTGGCGTTCAAATCAACGCGGACAAGTGCCCCGAATACCATGAGACCGATCAACAGCGGCAGACCACCGATTCAGGCACCCCTTCCGCACCGACAACCTACGCGGCACCCAAGGCGCATGCAATCGGTGGCGATCCAAAATCCGGCAGGATTTCTCCCCACCCCAGACAGAAGACGCACGAGGCGTTGCTGTTGCCGAATTCGCGTCATCCAGGCTGCCCATTGCGGCTGAACGCAGCTTTTCACCAGACCCTTGCAAATAGTGCCAAGGCGCTTTGCTGGTCTTTATCCACAAATCCTAACGTTTGTTGAATAAGTCTGCTGTAAATTGCGAATTTAAGGATTTGGTAACCATAAAAATCCAAGACTGCCAGACAGATAGGCCTGCAATGGGTCATCGGCGACACAAGCGGATTTGCAACGGAACACTCGGGAACCCGCTGACAGATCGCCTTCAAGGTGTTGGGCAGCTTTCGGCATGCGCTCGCAGACGCAAGTTGCTCCAGACAATGCTCGGCAAGGTCAGGAGAAGCCAGATGCCAGTCATTTCCTTCGCAAACGCAAAGGGCGGCGCCGGAAAAACCACGGCGGCTCTGCTGCTGGCGACAGAAGTCGCAGCACGGGGAAAGCGTGTCACCATCTTTGATGCGGACCCGCAGAAATGGATCTCGAAGTGGTACGAGCTGCCACGCAAGAGCCCGGGCATCAACGTCGTCAGCGAAATTTCGCCGGCCTCCATTACAGAGCAGATCACACTTGCCGCCGAAACGTCCGACTATGTGATTGTCGATCTTGAAGGAACCGAAAACCTCATCGTCGCCAACGCACTTTCAGTGTCCGACCTTGTGGTCGTGCCGATCCAGGGGTCTTCGATGGATGCGCGCGGTGGCGCCAAAATCCTGACCCTGATCAAGAAGCTGGAAAAGATTGTCCGCCACGACATCAAGCATTGCGTGGTTCTGACCCGTACCAATGCCGCGGTGACAACGCGTGCCATGAAGGCGGTCCAGGACTTCCTTTCCGCCCAGAATATCGACGTTCTTATGACCCCGATTGTGGAACGCGCCGCGTTCCGCGATCTCTTCGAATTCGGCGGCGGCCTCTCCGGCCTCGACACGTCGCTGGTCTCCGGTGTCGGCAAGGCCCGGGAAAACGCTTCGCTTTATGCCGCGGAAATCCTCGAACGGGCTATCACCGTTCCCAGGAAGCGCTGGTACAACGTGTTCAATCGGGCGAGTTGACGGCGTTCGTTCCTGTCGTTTTTGCAAGAAAGGCTGCGGCTCAAACCGCGGCCTTTTTCGTATCGTTTGCGGAAGACCGGAGCTGCGCCCTCCTGCTTGGCATGCCTGGTGTTGATGCCCGGTGTTGCCCCGAAGGAGGCAGGTCCGAACCTGCCTCAACCAGCCATGGCACAGGCCCGCGAAGCAGGCTATGGTGGCGGCAAGGTGATACCCTTCTTGCCGCATACCCTTGATCCATAGGGAGGAATTCATGTCTACACCCCGTCTGCGCAGTGTCCTCGCAGCCACCGTGTGCCTGTTTGCTGCCGGTTGTTACGGTGAAGACGGGAATGTTGCCCTTGGAAACCTCGAGCGAGACAGGGTCGCGCTGACCGCAACAGCAAATGAGGTTCTGGTCGAGTTGCCTGTGCCACAAGGAACCTTCGTCAAGAAGGGCACCGTGCTGGCTCAGCTGGACCCGGCCGAACAGCAGGCCATCGTTGCCCAGGCGAAGGCAGAGGTGCAGAAGGCCAAGGCCAATCTCGTGAAGCTTGAAAACGGCGCCCGCGACGAGGAGATAGCAAAGGCTCGCGCGGCCGTAGCGGGTGCGAAAGCGGAGTTGGAAGATGCGCAGGCTTCGTTCGGGCGCTACGACGACCTGACCGGACGCGGCACCACAAGCCAGGCACAGCTCGACAGTGCCAAGGCTGCGCGCGATGCAGCCGACGCGACCCTGAAAAGTGCGCAGGAACAACTGAAGGAGCTTGTCGCCGGCACAAGACCGGAAGACCTCGACATAGCCAAGGCCGAACTGGAGGCCGCCCAGGCAAGCCTCGCCACCCAGGAAAAGATCCTGTCCGATCTGACCATCACCGCCTCGCGTGATGGCACGCTCGACAACCTTCCCTGGAACCTTGGGGAACGGGTGACGGTCGGCAGTCCGGTCGTTGTGATGCTGGCCGGCGATGCACCCTATGCCCGCGTCTATGTTCCCGAACCGCACCGGGTGAAGGTCAAGCAGGGCGACAAGCTGGAGGTGCGAATTGACGGCCTCGACAAGCCGATCGAAGGCACTGTGCGCTGGATCAGTTCCGAAGCTTCCTTCACGCCCTATTACGCGCTCAATCAATCCGAGCGCGCCCGGTTGATGTATGTCGCCGAAGTGCAGTTGCCCGACAGCGCCAACGACCTGCCGAATGGCGTTCCGGCCCAGGTTGTTCTGCCGTGAGTTCAAACGACGGCGACATCGTGATCCGGGCCGAGGGCCTGGTGAAAAGCTTCAAGGGGTTCCGGGCGGTCGACGGACTGGATCTGACCATCGAGCGTGGCATGATCTATGGCTTTCTCGGCCCCAACGGCTGCGGCAAGACCACGGCCATGCGCATGCTGACGGGACTTCTCACACCGACCGAAGGCACCGTCGAAGTGCTGGGGCTTTCCGTCCCCAAGGATGCCGAGACCCTGAAATACAAGATCGGCTACATGACCCAGGCCTTTTCGCTCTACGGCGATCTGACGGTTCTGGAGAACCTCAACTTCATGGCAACGATCTACGGCCTGCCATCAAAGCGGAAGAAGCAGCGCATTGCCGAGGTCATGGAACGATATGAATTGAGCGAGCTGGGTGACCGGTTCGCAGGTAAGATGTCCGGAGGGCAACGCCAGCGCCTGGCGCTGGCAACCGCCGTTCTGCACGAACCGCAGCTTCTGTTTCTGGACGAACCGACCTCGGCCGTGGATCCGGAGTCGCGTCGCCATTTCTGGGAACAGCTGTTCGACCTGGTCGATGGCGGAACGTCCATTGTCGTGACCACGCATTTCATGGACGAGGCGGAACGCTGCCACAAGATTGCAATCATGGAAGCAGGGCAGAAACGTGCTGACGGAGCACCGAAGGACCTGATGGCGGCAATGGGTGCCAATGTCGTGGAAATCGAAGGCCCCAACCTGCGCGAAATCCGCCGCCGGCTGCTGGGAACGGAAGGCATCATCACCGCGGCACAGCTGGGGGCACGCCTGCGCGTTCTGGTGCGGGACGACATTGCCGATCCCGAAGCGTTCCTGAAAAACAAGGACGAGACCAACGGTGCCACGTTGATCGAAAAGGTGCGCCCGAACCTGGAAGATGTCTTCGTGACGGCAACGGGAGAAGGCCGACAATGATCAGACCCCTTTCACGGATATCGGCCATCTTCTTCAAGGAGCTCAGCCAGCTGCGCCGGGATCGGATGACCTTCGGCATGGTCATCATGATCCCGTTGATCCAGCTGATCCTGTTCGGCTACGCCATCAACACCAACATTCGCGATATTCCCGTAGCTGTCGTCGATCACAGCCAGACCGGGCTAAGCCGGATCCTGATCCAGATGGTGGAAGCGACACGTGTCGTAAAGGTGACCGAACGCCTGACCAGCATCGAGGAAGCGGAAACCGCGATCAAGGCCGCGCGCGTGCGCGCCGCCTTCATTCTGCCGGACGACCTCTCCCAGAGGGTCGCCCGCTCGCCCGCCGCCAACCTGGGCACGCCGCCTTCCACCGACGAGGAAACCAGCCGCCCTGTTGCCCAGTGGATCGTCGACGGCTCTGACACCATGATTGCAGGTGCCATCAAGTCGCTGCGCAACATGCCGCTGGCAGAATTGAACCGTCAGGCCCCGAACCGGTCGACGCCGACCTTCGAGGTGGCCCTGTTCTTCAACCCGGAACAGCGTACCGCCATCAACATCGTGCCCGGCCTGGTCGGCATCATCCTGACCATGACCATGATCATGTTCACCTCTGCGGCAATCGTGCGCGAACGCGAGCGCGGCAACATGGAAATGCTGATCAACACGCCGGTGCGGCCGATCGAGCTGATGATCGGCAAGATCATTCCCTACATCTTCATCGGCCTATTGCAGACGATGATCATCCTCGGGCTCGGACACCTGCTGTTCAACGTGCCTTTCGGCGACAAGATATTCGATCTCTTTGTCGGCACATTGCTCTTCATCGGAGCCAGTCTGTCACTGGGCCTGGTACTGTCGACCATCGCCCAGAGCCAGTTGCAGGCAACCCAGATGACGGTGTTCGTGCTGCTGCCGTCCATCCTGCTGTCTGGCTTCATGTTTCCCTACGAAGGCATGCCGGTGATCGCGCAGTATATTGCCGAGGCGTTTCCGGCGACCCATTTCATGCGCATGATCAGAGGGTTCGTCCTGCGGGACGCCGGACTGCTGGAGCTGCACCGCGACGTGCTTTGGATGTGCGGGTTCTTCGTTCTGGGCATGATCGTCGCCGCTTTCCGCTTCAAAAAACGGCTGGACTGAGGAATGTTTGGCCTGAGGCCGGTTGCTTAGCCAACTGCTGTGGTGACCCGGTTTCCTTCCCCGCCTCCCTCCCGGCCTCATCCTGAGGAGCGCATTTCTGCGCGTCTCGAAGGATGGGCGGCATACTCAGGAGCAAGTGGCCCATCCTTCGAGACAGCGCTCACGCGCTTCCTCAGGATGAGGCTGTCGTATTGTGGGATGTCCGGATAGCCGCCAGTTGGGAGCCAGTCTCCCTCGCCCCCTACTTCGGCTGCGGGCCCGTATCGAAACGCGGGTTGGCGGTTTTCAGGACCGGGGTCTGTACAGAGACATTCTCCCGGCTCTCACGCCACACGACGAAGATACCCGAGGCAATGATGACTGCTGAGCCGAGGCCGACGTAGAAATCCGGTGTTTCGGAAAAGAACAGCATGCCGAACAGGCTTGCCCAGAGGATCTGGCTGTATTGCAGTGGTGCCACGACCGCGGCCGGCGCGGCCTTGTAGGCCGAAATCGTCAGGAACTGGGCAATGACCGAGAGAAAGCCGATCGCCGCCATAAGTCCGAGGTCGAGAAGCTCCACCGGCACATAGAAGACCGGCAGCGTCATCGACATGGCCATCATGGACAGGATCATCGGGTAGAGGATCAGGACGGCCGGACGTTCCTTGCCGCCGAGTTTACGCACCAGAATGGTGGAAAGCGAATTGGCGAAGGCCGCTGTCAGGGCAGCTGCATGGCCGAGGGTCAACTCCGTCACGCCGGGACGTAAAACGATTAGAACGCCGATCAAACCGACGATCACGGCAGCCCAGCGCTGCGCCCGCACGGTCTCACCAAGCAACGGTACGGACAAGGCGGTGATCAGAAGCGGCATGGCAAACAGCAATGCATAGACCTCGGCCAGCGGCAGCGCCGTAAAGGCGTAGAACCCGCAGGACATGGCGATAATGGCCAGGCCTGCCCGCGACAGCACCAGCCAGGGGTGTCTTGGGCGGAAATTGTCGACCGCCTTGTCCGCCAGCATCATCATCGACATCGGCACGAAGGCAAAAAGCATCGTGAAGAAGATGATCTGAAAGACCGGATAGCTGCCACCGAGTTCCTTGATGATGGCGTCATGCGTGGAAAACAGGGCAAATGCGAGAAGCGCGGCGGCAAGTCCCTTGAGCGATTCAGTCATAGGCCGGGCCTTAATGGTGTGATGGCCGCCCGCAGAAACCGGACGGTTGCTGGGCTGGTTCCGGACGTGACGTCTTGTTTCGTCAGCCGAGCGGTGATGGCAAATCAGCGGTTGGTGGCAATGTCTTGTTTCGATCATCACTGAAACGAAGAAAAGTTCAAGAAAGGCCGCTTCGTTTCAGACGGGTTTCGGACAAAATGACCAAGAGTTTCCACAAAGCAAATGGCGCGGCAGAGGTTTCCCGCTGCCGCGCCATCATTTGCAGTTTGCCAAAACGGCTTTTCAATCCTGGCAACCGGTTCCGGCTCTTTTCAGAGGATCTTGCGCCGCAGGTAGGACGATACGACCTCCCCCACCACCACCAGGGCGATGATGGCCAGGAGCACCATGGAGACTTCCTGCCAGTTGAAGGTATCGATGGCCCCTTGCAGGATCACACCAATGCCCCCTGCCCCGACCAGCCCGAGAACCGTGGATTCCCGCAGGTTGATGTCCCAACGCAGGATAGTCACCGCAAAGAAGGTCGGCATGACCTGGGGGACGATGGCATAGAGCACCACCTTGAAATGGCTTGCGCCGCACGCCTTCAGCGCCTCGACCGGTTTCGGATCGATTTCCTCGATGGCTTCGCCCAGAAGTTTGCCCAGGAAGCCGATGGAACGGAACATGATTGCAACGATGCCGGCAACCACACCCGGGCCGAAGATTGCCACGAACAAGAGGGCCCAGATGATCGTGTTCACCGAACGCGACGAGACCAGGATGAACCGGCCGAGCCAGAGCGTCAGTGCGTTCGGCGTGGTGTTCTGCGCGGCGATATAGGCCACCGGCAGAGCCAGCACGACCGCCATAGCCGTGGCGATTGTGGCAAGGTTTACCGTCTCCCACAACGCACTCAGAATCTGGTCGAGGTGGGTTGGGTCTGGAGGCACCATGCGGCTGAAAAGATCGCCCATCTGGGTCGGCGCATCCCACACCCACGCCCAGATGATGTTGACGCTGCCGAGGGCCCAGGCAACGACGAGTGCGGTCAGGGCAAAGTAGCCGTAGCGCTGAAACCGTTGGGCCGGCGTGTAACGCGCCCAGTCTTGGAGCTGTACCTGTTCCATTATGCGATCCGCTTTCTGATTGCACCGCTGACGGCTTCGGAAATCAGGATGGCACCCACGATGACCATGGTGATGGCCAGGGCGAAGTCGTAGTCGTAGCGCCCGAAGGCATTCGCCAGGGTGGCGCCGATGCCGCCCGCGCCAACGATACCGACGACCGCCGAGGCTCTGAGGTTACTGTCGAGCTGATAAATGCCGAGGCCGATCTGGCGCTGCATGATCTGCGGGAACACCGCGTAAACCAGTGTCGACAGGAACGGTGCGCCCGCTGCCTTCATGGCTTCGACAGGCCCCGGATCGATTTCCTCGATCTTTTCCGCCAACAGCTTGGCAACAAAGCCGATGGAGTAGACGATCAGCGTCAGGACACCCGCGAAGGGACCAAAACCGACCGCTTTCACGAAGATGATGGCGACAATTACCGGATGGAAGCTGCGTGCGATGATGATGACCGCCCGGCCAAAATAATAGATCGGGAGCGGTGCGATGTTCCTGGCCGCCATGAAGGCGATCGGGATCGACAGCAAGATGCCGCCGACAGTTGCAAGGATCGCGATCTTCAGGCTTTCCATAAACCCGTCGATGAGCAACTCGCTGCGCTGGAAGCTGGGCGGGAAGGCCCCGCCGAAGATCCGCCCTGCACGGCTCAAGCCTTGCATCATGCGGTCCCAGTCGATCGGCAGAGTCGCAAAGGTGGTCACGATATAGATCGCTATTGCGACATAAAGGCCGTAGCGCAATAGCGGGTTGGCGATGAAGGGCTGCTTGCGCCAGGTATCCCTCGCCGTACTCATGCCGCAGCGCCTTCCATCTGCCGGTCTTCGTGAGGAACACCGGCATAGATCTCGTGCATCGCGTCCTTCGTCAGGGCATCCGGCAGATCGTCGAAAATGATCCGCCCATAGCGCATGCCGACGATACGGTCGCTGAATTCCTTGGCTTCATTGACGTTGTGAATGTTGATGATCACCGGAAGCTTCAGTTCGCGTGCGAGGTCCCGCAGCAGCGTCATGATCTGTTCCGAGGTCTTCGGGTCGAGAGAGGCTGTCGGTTCGTCGGCCAGAAGGATTTCAGGTTGCTGCATCAGCGCCCGGATAACGCCGACACGCTGGCGTTCGCCGCCTGAAAGTTCGTCCGCGCGCTTGTTGGCGTAATGGGCGATCCCGACCCGCTCCATGAGCTCATAGGCCCTGCGAATGTCTTCCTTGGGGTAACGTCTCGAAAGCGCTGCCCAGGTCGAGATGTAACCGAGGCGCCCGCTCTGGACATTTTCCATCACGGTCAGGCGGTCAACCAGATTGAAGCTCTGGAACACCATGCCGATGCGGCGGCGGCCGACGCGCAGCTCGCGCTTGCCCAGGCTGGTGAAATCGGTGCCATTCAGGAAGATCTTGCCGGAGGTCGGCTCGACCAACCGGTTGATGCAGCGAAGCAGAGTACTCTTGCCTGCCCCCGAAGAGCCGATCACGGAGACGACCTCTTCACCGGGAACCTCGAGGTCCAGGTCTTTGAGCACAGGATCCCCGGCCCCGTAACGTTTCACAAGGCTTGTTATCTTTAGCATGTTTTACCTCGATTGAACCGGCCCACCGGAGTTCAACTCACGGCGGGCCGTCAAAGCCAGTTGTCTTACTTGGCAAGACCTTGCGGCGTGTATTCAACACCGTTGCTGGCCTGGATCTGCCGGATGACAGCCCACTGATCCTTGTAGGTGATGGGGACGAACTTGCTTACGCCCTCGAATTCCTCACCCAGTTTGTTGCCCTTGAAGTCGAAGCTGAAGAACGCTTCCTTGATTTTTTCAACGAGGGCCGGGTCCAGGTCGTGGGCATAGTTGAAGGAAGTTGTCGGGAACGGATCGCTTTCCCAGACAATGCGCACTTCCTCCGGATCGTAAAGGCCACGTTCCGCCATGCGGTCAACAACTTCGGAGGCGACCGGTGCGGCGTCATAGTCGCCGGCAACGACACCCAGCATCGACTGGTCATGGGATCCGGAATAGATGACTTCATAGTCCTGATCCGGTACGACACCGAGGTCCGGGAACAGGGCCCGCGGCGCCTGATTGCCCGAGTTGGACGTCGGAGACGTGTGCGCGATGCGCTTGCCCTTCATATCGGCAGGCGTTTTGATATCGCTGTCGGCCTGGGTGTAGATCTGAAGGCGGTAGCCGAACTGACCGTCTTCGCTGCCCATGATCGCAAACGGCACGGCACCGGCGAGATTGACGGCAAAAGGTGTCGGGCCGGTCGAGAAGCCCGCGATATGCAGACGGCCGGACCGCATGGCTTCCACTTCAGCCGAATTCGACTGCACGGCGAAGAACTGCACGTCCTTGCCGGTAACGGTTTCCAGATGCTCGATGAAAGGTGCCCAGATGTCGGCGTAAACGGCCGGATCTTCAACCGGTGTATAGGCGAAGACGAGCGTGTCCGGGTTGCTCAGTTTGGCCGGATCGGACGGGGCATCGGCGACAAGATCGCCATTGGCATCGCAATAGATGCTATCAAGTGCACCCTGGTTCGCGCATTCAGCTGCATAAGCGGACGAAAGGGCAAAACCGGTCACAAAAGCCACGGAACCGAGCCGGGCCAGCATATTTCTCATATTTTCCTCCCATTACAGATCACTCGCACCTCACAGCGCATCGCACCGCAAGGCTCTTGAAAGATCGACTTAAGCCTAGCGGGATGTGGCGAGGGAAAACGAGCGGCGAAGTGTTAACAGAAGCTGTTGGACAGCCCTATTTTGTTAACAGTGTTACAACCGCCCATGGGCGGGTGAAACAATTGTAACGAGATTCTGGTCTCGCAACCTGGTCCTTGTGTTAGACAGCTCATGAAGGTGCAAGAGAGCGACGGCATGGATGCAAGCGCGACAAGACCGGTGATTGCCATCATCGATGATGACGCGGATGTGCGCGAAACCCTGTCTGCTCTCATGGAGGCAAGCGGGTTCGAACCGGTTGCGTTTCAGGACAGCGACGGCTTCAAGGCGGCCGGCAGCCCCCAGGATTTCGACCTCGCGCTGATTGACCTGCGCCTCAAGGGCGAATCCGGTCTGACCCTTGCCATTCACATTCGCGAAACCAGCGAGCTTCCAATCGTCATGCTGACCGGTGTGGGCGACGAGATCGACAAGATCATCGGCCTTGAGACAGGCGCTGACGACTACCTGATGAAGCCGTTCAATCCGCGTGAACTCGTCGCCCGCATCCGCGCGGTTCTGCGACGCTACGGGCATGGCGTTTCAGCTGCGAAAGCCGGCAAGGATCAGGAGATCATCTTCGGCGACAAGAGGGTGAACCTGAAACGCAGGGAACTGCTTGACGGCAACGGCGACGAGATTCCGCTGACCAATGCGGAATATGTCCTCCTGGAATATTTCGTGAAGAACCCGGACCGGATCATTCCCCGTACGGACCTGATGCGCGAGATCGGCAGCGACATGCAACGCTATGTGGACCGGACCATCGATGTCCTGATCCTGAGGCTGCGCCGCAAGATCGAGAATGTCCCGTCCAAGCCCGTTCATCTGCAGACCCGCCGCGCACAGGGATACATCTTCGTCCTGCAGGCAGACGGACCATGAGCACGTCCCGGCTCCGCCAGCCCAGCATCCGCTCGCTGCTGCTTTCCTCCATCGGCCTGCTTCTTGTCGTGGTCATGGTTGTCGGGGCCATTGCCCTCATCACTCTCAACAGCGCCGAAGAGCAGCTCGGCACATTTCACGACCAGACCTTGAGCGACGTTTCCGACGCCCTGGAACTTTCCGGCAACGCGTCGAAACTGGCCGCCTCCGCGCCCTTTCTGATGACGCTAAGCCCCAGCTTCCAACTGGAAAGCGAGGCCGAACGAATTCTCGCAACGCTTGATCACATCGAGACACTGGGTGGTGGCGATCCCGACCTCATCAGGCCTCTTGCCCGCATCCGGGTGGCGATCACCGATCTGGCCCGCGCAATGGTTCCACAAGGCAGGAACGCTGCAGAGCTCGCATTGATCGATCAGGATCTGGAGCGCCTTCAAAAACGCTTCAGGAGGCTCGCACAATCTCGGGACCAATCGCCTGAGGACCGTCAGGACTGGTCAGCCCTGCAGCAACTGGTCATGGCGGCCATCGGTGCGTTGCGCAGTCAGGAGCTGATCAAGGTCGGCGAGCAGCAAAGCAGCTTCCGGCGTATCCGTCAGGACATTGCTTCCAATGCCCCAGCCGCCGTACGCGCCGCCTTGGCCGAGGTCGATGACGCCGTGATGCGGCGGGGCGACCTGTTCTCGCTGCGTTATGCCAGCCTCGCCGCCAAGCTCGATGCCGAAAACGCGCTCTTCCGCATTCGCACGGAGCTCGCGCAGGTGAACGCCTACGCCCTTCAGAAGGTGACGGACACAAAGCTGCGGCTTCGTGTTTCACGCGACAAGACAACGACCAGCATTACCTTTGCAAAGGCCGTCATTCTTGTCCTGACCGGCATCAGCCTGATTGTTGCCATCGGCTCCGCCCTGTTTGTCTCCCGCTACGTGGTTCGCAACCTGCACCAGATCACCGCAGTCATGCGGCGGCTGGCGGCTGGAGATCTGAAGGCGCGGCTCCCCAAGAAGGCAAGCTCGTCGGACGAAATCGGGCAGTTGTCAGAGGCCTTCCGCAAGTTCCGGTCCAACGCCCTGCGCCTGGAACGGAAAACCAGGGAAGTCTGGCGTCGAAACGAGCTTTTCATCACCGTTTTCCAGAACATAAGCGACGGTGTCGCGGTCCTGTCGCCAACCGGGCAGATCCTGGCCGAAAATGATCGTGTCCGGGAGTTGTTGCGCCTTGAAAGGGCTGGCCGCGGCAAACGCATGACTTTGCCGGAACTTCTGGAAAAGTCGCCGTTCGAACGCCGCGCCAATGAAAACGACCGCGCCGGATTTGGCGAATACGCCGACACCACCGGCCGCGTGCTGGAAGTGCGCCAGTCGGCATTGCCCGACGGCGGCTCGGTTTGGCTGTTTTCCGAAACGACGGAACGCAAAAGGATCGACGAACGGCTGGAAGAAATCCGGCGAGTGGAAAGCCTCGGCAAGGTGACAGGCGAAGTTGCCCATGACTTCGGCAACATTCTGTCCACGATCTCCGGAAATCTTCACATGCTGGAGGGCGAGCTTACGCCCAAGGCCTCCGTGCTGAAAGCAAGGATCAACGATGCCGTCGAACTCGGTGTTTCGCTGATCGAGAGACTTCTGGCCTTCGCCCGCAAACAACACCTTGCCCCCATCGAAACCGATATCGCCGTGATTGCGGAAGGCATGGAAGACCTGTTGTCGATGGCCCTGCCCGAAACCGTAACGCTGACGATCAGGTGCGACGAAAGCCCGATGCATGCGCGGATCGACCCCGGCCAGCTGGAAAGCGCCATCTTGAACCTGTGTGTCAATGCAGGACAGGCCATCGAAGACGAAGGACATATCGAAATTGCCGTGACGCGGCAGACAGACGGGACGATCTCGCTTTCGGTGAAGGATGATGGCTGCGGTATGGATGCAGATACGTTGCGCCAGGCCGCAGAGCCTTTCTTCAGCGCCCGCGCGAACGGTGAAGGCACGGGCCTAGGGCTGTCCATGGTGCACGGGTTCGCGCACCAGTCAGGCGGCACCATCCACATTGCATCGCAGCCGGGGCACGGAACCTGCGTAACGTTGACCTTTCCCCAGCAGCCTGGTGGACAAACCGCCCATTCTGTGGAGACCGTGGCCGGGATCGGGCACGCTCTTGTGGTTGATGACGACCGGAGGTCGGCAGCTGCAATATCGGACCTCATGACAAGGTTCGGGTACAAGGTGACGACAGAGCATTGTTTTGAGGATGCCAAGGTCAGGATTGGCCGCGACATGCCCTATTCGATCGTGGTGACGGACTTGCAGCTCGACAATGGTCACTCGGGCTGGGACCTTGTGGCGAAAGCTCTTGATGTGCACCCCGATTGCCGGGTCGTTGCCGTTTCGGGGCATCTGCCACAGGACGACCTGTTTTCAGACAGATTTCCGGAACGGTTTTCGAAGCTGTCCAAGCCGGTGGATGCGGAAGCACTGGCCGAAAAGATCGGGATACAGCTCAACGCACCTGCCTGAGCAGGCGCGAACCGAACCGAAGGCTCGGTTCAGATCAAACGAAGACCCGTGCCAGTGTCGCGACCGCGAGCGCAGTTGCGGCCCGCTTCGGGCCTGCAAGATCCGACGCGGTGCCGCCAGGCACCATCAGGTTGATCCGGTTGAGGTCCGTTGCATCCAGATGATCGAGATCGGCCGATTTGGCGGCTTCCTCGGCCGACAGGCGGATTTCGTCGAGCATGCGCACAAGGCCCTGCCAGATATGGATAGGAGGAGCCTCGCTCGTATTGCACCAGCGAAGAATTTCATCTTCAGATACATTGAGCACCATCGCAGCCTCACTCGTATCGAGACCGAGATATGTCATCATATCACTGAAGTTACTCATTCTTTTCCCCAAGACGCTCTGCGCCCCAAACACCAGAACCTACATTTTGCACTGCAATATGGCAAAAATCCAGTTCTTTACGGGAATTGAGTTAACCAATGCGCCGGCAAAGCAGGCGGGCAGCAACGCAATGCTGCGATTCTTGGCGGTTCTCTTGGTATTTTTGGCAAGAGGGTCCCATTGCAATTGACCAGCGCACTAGGTGGAAGAGCCAATTATCTGAAATATCTGATGAAAATTGATATCGGTGGAAAACGGTCGCCTGCCCGATTGTCCGGTTCGGTTAATGATAGGTTTATCCGACCAAATCAACCTGACCAATTGTGCCGCCGGACTCTTTGATGAAGTTCAAGGGAAAATCCTTCATTGCCATCGTTCTGAGCCCGGAACCGCCCTTCGCGGACTGGTTCCGTGAAATCGACCGGATCATCGAACGCTCGCCGGGATTTTTCATCGATCGGCCCATCATTCTGGACGTTCGTGGAACCAAGATTCCGATTGAAGAGCTGGAACAGCTTCTCGCCGAACTAGCCGAACGCTCGATCCGGGTGATGGGAATTGACGGTGTCGCCGGAACACGCCTGAAAGCCGGCATGCCGCCGAGCTTTTCCGGTGGCCGTCTGGCGTCCGACGTGGATGTCCCGACCCCTGCAAACGCTTCGGCCGTGGCTGGAAACGGTTCTGAAACCGAAAAACCGGATGGGAAGGACGCAGATGGCTCGGCCAGGAACACAACAGCAAAATCCAAGAAGACAGCCGCTGAGCCCAAAGCCAAGGTGAGTAAGGCAAACGGTGACAGCGATGTCGAACCGGAAGCGTGGGAAACCTCGCCGGCCAGCATCGCAAGCGGATCTTCCATCGTGATTACCGAACCGGTGCGCTCGGGCCAGAGCATCCTGCATCCGGAAGGCGACGTCACTGTCATCGGGTCCGTGAGTTCCGGCGCCGAAATAATCGCCGGTGGCTCGATACACGTTTACGGCGCCCTGCGCGGACGTGCATTGGCCGGTGTCGCAGGGAAAGACAGCGCCCGTATCTTCTGTTCCAAGCTGGATGCGGAGCTGGTTTCCATCAACGGGCTCTACAAGGTCGCGGACGATTTCGATGGCGCCCTGCGCAACGCACCTGCGCAGATCCGCTTCGAAAACGAGACCCTCGTCTTTGAAGAGCTGAACTAACCACAGGGCCGGCTGCAGAAGGCCGCCGGACTGACAACAAAAACAGGACGAACACCATGAGCAACGCTACTGTCGTTGTGGTCACGTCAGGCAAGGGCGGCGTGGGCAAAACCACCACCACCGCAGCTATCGCCTCGGCGCTTGCCAAAGAAGGCTACCAGGTCTGCGCCATCGACTTCGACGTCGGGTTGCGCAACCTCGACCTGATCATGGGTGCGGAACGGCGGGTCGTGTTCGACCTCGTCAACGTGGTGCGCGGCGAAGCTTCGATCAAACAGGCGCTTGTACGCGACAAGAAGCTGAACAACCTCTACCTGCTGCCGGCCTCCCAGACCCGGGACAAGGACGCATTGACCGAAGAGGGCGTTGCCAGCGTCATCAGCGAATTGCGGATGTATTTCGACTGGGTGATCTGCGACAGCCCTGCGGGCATCGAACGCGGCGCGACGCTGGCCATGCGCCATGCGGATGAGGCCATCATCGTGTCCAACCCGGAAGTGTCGTCCGTACGCGACTGCGACCGGATCATCGGCCTGCTCGACGCGAAGACCAAGATTGCCGAAGACGGCGGCCGGATGCCAAAGCACCTGATGATCACCCGTTACGACACCGAGCGTGCCAAGACCGGTGACATGCTGGCAACCGACGATGTCGTCGACATTCTCTCCGTGCCGCTCATCGGCGTCGTGCCGGAAAGCAAGGACGTGCTGAAAGCGTCGAACGTCGGTCTGCCGATCACGCTGTCGGACGAAAATTCGCCTGCCGCAAAGGCCTATACCGAGGCCGTGCGCCGTCTGCTGGGTGAAAATATCCCGGTCACAATCCCTGAGGAAAAGAAGGGCCTGTTCGGCAAGTTCTTCAAGGGGAGGGCCGCATGAACATCCTGAGCCTCTTTGGCAAAAGAGGTGAAAGTGCCTCTGTTGCCAAGAACCGGCTGCAAATTCTGCTGGCGCACGAACGGGCCGACGACGGCTCCGACGCGGTCCTGATCTCAAGTCTGCGGGAAGACATCCTTGCCGTCGTGGCAAAGCGCGTTGCGATCGACCCGGACTCCGTCCGTCTCGAAATGGACAGGACCGGTGACGTCACCACGCTCGGCATCGATATCGAATTGCCGCCGGCGAAAGCCTCCTGACGTTCAAGACCGGCCTTCTGGCCGGTCTTTTCCTATCAGCCTGGCTGAGCTGCCGATTGAATGGGGACATGCCGGAAATCCAGCAGGTCGGAAGAATAGACCGCGACCTGTGCCCTGCCCCGCCGTTTCGCCGAATAAAGTGCAACATCCGCCTGGCGAAGCAGTTCCGAAGGCTTGTGCGAAAAAGCGACGCCGACACTGGCTCCGAAGGTATAGGTGGCACCGTCCAGGTTCACCGGTCGGCTGAGCTGTTCCACGATCGCCCGGCTTGCCGAAAGCACCCGCTCGCGCCGCGCCCTGCCGAACACAATGACGAACTCATCCCCGCCCAGCCGAACGACCGTGTCGTCCGCATTGACAAGGCCGGTCAAAGCTTCCGCGACATGCAAAAGCACCAGGTCCCCTGTTTCATGGCCGTAGGTGTCGTTTATTTCCTTGAATCGATCAAGGTCGACATAGAGCAGCGCGTGACCGTCCGCCAACGGTTTGACGTCCTGCAGGAGCGCCAGCTTTTCATCCAGCAATCGCCTGTTGCCCAGCCCCGTCAGAGGGTCGCTCCTGACCTGATTGGCCAGTAGTTCCTTGACCTTGTCCGCCTGGTGTTTGGCTTCCGCAAGCGCCCGGACCGTATCTGTTGCACGGTGGAAGAACATGCGCGCGGACAAGAACATGCCGAGATAAACCGCCAGCACCCCAAGGGCCAGAAGAGGCAGCATTCGAAATCCGGCCAGTTCCGGGTTCCAAACGAAAAACCCGAGGTGCCGCCTGTCCACGGTCTCAATGTCGTATCCAGCCTGCCAGAAGGCCGGGGGTATTTGCGCCAACCCAAGACCGGGCAAGTGATATTTCTCCGCCATATCCGCCAGGACTGAGGCATTGATAGGCCGTGCGAAGACCAGCACATGATCGGTACTGGTGTCGCTGTCATCCGTGTAGGACGTCAGCAAAACAGCGCTGGCGAGGTAAAGCGTCTCAAGGTTGCCAACCAGACCTGTTGCCGGAACCGGCGCCTCATCCTGCGGCGTATTTCGGGCATCGGCAATCAGAACGCTCATCGAAGGCCCATAGCGAACCCGCAAGTCCGTATTGGCGACCTTGCCTTCCACCACATGAACCTTGGGCTGATTGTTGCCATCCAGCAGGTGGATCCCGTCGATCTGCAGTTCTTCCTGCATGTAGTCGACAAAGGTTTCCCGTATCCAGGTCATGTCAAAGGATTCGACAAGGTTTTCGACCGCGTCGTTCCAATAGCCGTACTCAAGCGTGATGTCCGCCAGATGATCGGAGCGATCGCCAAGCATGGCCGTGAAAATATGTTCTGAAGATCGGATGGAATTGCGGTCAAGGGTCCAGGAAAGGAACGACACAAACGCCATCAGGCTCACCGCGCTGATGATCACGGTTATCCAGAACGGCTTGGACAGACGGCGGATTTCTACCGCTTGCGCTTCGCCCTTGGCCTTTTGAAGCGGCGGCGAACCATGCCCGACAGGCTCGTATCGCACTTGCTTATTCGCTCTCTTAGCTGCATTCCAGCTGGAAATACCTATATTCCGGCAGCTGCAAGTATCCTAGAGAAGCCTTTCAGCTCTATCAACACAAGAAATATTATTTAAAATCAATACTTAGCCAAATATTTCACAAACACTCGACCTGAAAGACAATCACCGTTAAAAATAACGATAAATTATCCTCAAAACAACTTTCATGAATTCGTATTAGTCACGAGCCAACTTCAGAAACTCGAAATCGTTTCTTGTGAAAAACCCAAGCGAGATAACATAGCCCCCCCGTGGACAGCGCACGGTTCGTGGGGCTCGGCGAAGCGCCGGATAAAGGCTGAGGCCAGCCACGTGGCCCGGCTCCCATACTCATTCCTCTCAGCCCCTGAGGTCGCCCCAGCTCAATGACACTGAGGCTCAGTGAACGGAGAAAAGCTGGAACCGGATTTTCCGGTTACGCCTCGTAGACGATCTCGCGGGTTTCGCGGAATTTCACGTCCGGGAACTTTTCGGTTACGTGACCGATCTCCCAGGCGTTCTTGAACAGGAACACCGGCTTGTCGTCACGGTCATTGGCGATCGACATGCGGTGGCCTTCCAGCATCTTCTGCAGGGTCTGGCTGTCTGTTTCGATCCAGCGGGCGGTGGTGTAAGGCACTGCTTCGAAGCCGATTTCAGTGCCATATTCCGCCTTCAGCCGATCCACTACGACATCAAGCTGCAATGCGCCGACCACGCCGACGATCCAGTTGGAGCCGAGATCCGGTTTGAAGATCTGCACCAGACCTTCTTCTGCCAGGTCCTGAAGGCCCTGGCGCATCTGTTTGACGCGCATGGTGTCGGACAGGCGTACGCGGCGCAGGATTTCCGGTGCGAAGGCCGGCAGGCCGGTGACGTGGATGTTCTCGCCCTCGGTCAGGGTGTCGCCAACACGCAACTGGCCATGGTTGGGAACACCGATGACGTCGCCCGGATAGGCAAGGTCGGCGATTTCCCGTTCCTCGGCAAAGAAGAAGATCGGTGCGGAGACGGCAATCTGCTTGTCGGCGCGCACGTGCTTCAGCTTCATGCCGCGCTTGAAGGTGCCGGAGCACAGGCGCACGAAGGCAATGCGGTCGCGGTGCTTGGGGTCCATGTTTGCCTGCACCTTGAAGACGAAGCCGGTGACCTTGTCTTCCTGCGGCATGATTGTGCGCCCGCCGGTCGCCGGCTGCGAATGCGGCGGCGGGGCGAAGTCGGCGATGAAATCGAGCACTTCCTCGATGCCGTAGTCGCGCAGCGCCGAGCCGAAGAAAACCGGCGTCAGGTGCCCTTCCAGGAAGCTTTCCTTGTCGAATTCGGCGTAGCCTTCGGCGCCCAGTTCGACGTTCTCGGTCAGTTCATCCATGATCCGGTCGAACACGGTGCCGGTCAGGACCTCGTCATCAAGACCGGAAACGTCCTTGGTCTGGGTAAAGGCACCACCGCGCTCGCCGTCGGACGTGTGGAATTTCTTCTTCTGCCAGTCATAGACGCCGAAGAAGTCCGAGCCCATCCCGACGGGCCATGTCTGCGGAGAGACGTCGAGAGCCAGTGCCTCCTGTACCTCGTCCAGAATCTCCAGCGCATGCCGGCCTTCGCGGTCGATCTTGTTGACGAAGGTGATGATCGGAATGTCACGCAGGCGGCAGACTTCGAACAGCTTGCGTGTCTGGGTTTCGATACCCTTTGCAGCGTCGATGACCATGATGGCCGCATCGACCGCAGTCAGCGTGCGATAGGTATCTTCGGAGAAGTCCTCGTGGCCCGGAGTATCGAGCAGATTGTAGACAATGCCTTTTCGCTCGAACGTCATGACGGAAGACGAGACGGAAATGCCGCGTTCCTGCTCGATCTTCATCCAGTCGGACCTTGCACGGCGGCGTTCGCCGCGGGCGCGCACTTGGCCCGCCGCCCGGATCGCGCCGCCTGAAAGCAGCAGCTTTTCGGTCAGGGTCGTCTTACCGGCATCCGGGTGTGAAATGATCGCAAAGGTGCGCCGGGACTGATAAGGCGCCGTGCCGTTTAGGCCAGTCATGAAGATCTCCTGATCCCAAATCCGGCGGGGCCGCGCAAACACGCCGGGAAAACCGGGGCGCAACCTTCCACTCAGAGCCGGACGGATTGATGTTTCGTTGGCGGAAGGTCATAGAGAGAATTCTTGAAGATTTCCAGTAGAGAATCGCCGATTTGCCCCGACAGTCCGAGGAGACCCCATGAGCCGAAGCAAATGTCTGATCGTCGGCCTGGTGATGATTGCCGCCACAGCGGCCATTCTCCTGGCCATGGGGCGGATCCCGATCTGTGATTGCGGCTATGTCCTGTTGTGGACACCGGCCAGCGATGTCGCCGGTTCCTCGCAACATATCGCCGACTGGTACACGCCCTCGCATATCATCCACGGCTTCCTGTTCTATCTGTTCCTGTGGCTGGTTTTCAGACACAGTTCCGTCGGTGAGCGCGCGCTCGGAGCGATCTTCATCGAAGCAGCCTGGGAAATCGTCGAAAACAGCCCCTGGATCATCGACCGGTACCGCGAAGCGACCATTGCCGTTGGTTACACCGGTGACAGTGTCCTGAATTCCGTCTTCGATATTCTCTGGATGCTCGCCGGCTTCTTCTTTGCCTGGCGCATGCCGGTCTGGGTGACGATCCTGGTCGGGATTGCCTTCGAACTGCTCGCGCTCTGGGTGATAAAGGACAATCTGACGCTGAACGTTCTGATGCTGGTCTACCCGGTCGAGGCGATCAAGGTCTGGCAAGGCGGGTAGGCACTGCCACCTGCTGCCCCCCTCCTACGCCGTTATCGTTGAGCCTGGCGAGAGAAATACATCCGAGTGAAGCTCAGAGCTGAAACAGCTTGTGCTTTTTCAGAAGCTCGATCAGCACCTCGCGGGCATCCTGACGATGAAGATGATGGCGCTGGCGTGCTGCCTGGGCGTCACCCTTGCGGATCGCGTCGAAGACAGCCCGGTGGTCTTCGTTGGACTTGACCGGCAAGGGGCGAATGTAAAGCGTCATGGCGCGTGCCCGGCGTACCTGATTGGACATCATCGAGACGATGGACTGAACACGCGAGTTGCCACCGAGGCGGACAAGCTCCGTGTGGAAGGCATCATCGGCTATCGCCCAGGCTTCCCGGTCCTCACGCTCCAATGCATCTTCCATGGCCTCGATCGCCTGCTTGAGATCCGCAAGATCCGTTTCCGAATAGCCTTGTTCAGCGGCTTCTTCGGCAGCAAGGCTCTCCAGTTCGGTCAGGATGGCGTAGATTTCCTCCATGTCCTTCAACGACAAGGTGGCGATGCGAACACCCTTGCGTGGTCGCACCTCCAGAAGGCCTTGCTGGGCCAGCATCAAGGTTGCCTCGCGCACCGGTGTGCGGGACATGCCAAGCCGGTCGGCAAGTTCGCTTTCGAGATGATCGGAGCCTGCCGCCAGTTCACCGTCGAAAATGAGCTGGCGGATCTGCTCCATGGCCTGGGTGGTGATGGTCTTTTGTTTCGGAGCCTCAAGCACAGTCAAACTCCCGGATTTTCTGCCCCTTGCGGTCCGACTCATAGATGGCCTGTTCGATTGCAATCACCTTCAGGTAGCTCCGCGCCTCGTTTTCCAGCGGCTTTCCATCCAGGAGACCGTCTACAACATGGCTTATCAGATTCTTGACGCAATCGCCGCCAAAGCCAGGCCAATCCTGTGCCGCCAGCAGAAGAGTTTCGTCCTTGTCGCCGAAATGGCGCAAGCGCACCGAGCCGTCGCCTTTCAATGTCAGCGTTCCCCGGGTGCCCTCCAACAAAGCTTCACCAAGTGTGGTTCTGCAATTTTCGGCGGCGTGGTCCAGAAGCCTGTTGCCGTCGAAGAGCGCTCTCACCTCGTTTGAATAGTCGAAAATGAAATAGCCGGCGTCCTCTCCCTTGATGGCCGGGTTGAGTCTGCGAAGATCCGCATAGACCGCCTCGGGCTCGCCGATCAGGTAGCGAAACGTATCGATCCAGTGAACGCCGGTTTCATGGATCAGCAACCTGGGCATTTCCTGAAAATACGGCTGCCGGTCCAGGTAGGCCTTCGGCCCCTGCCCGTCTCCTGTGCGCAGTCGGAAAGTTACCTGAAGCAAATCGCCAAGCAGTTGCCGTTCCAGAGCCTGTCGGATTGTCCGGTACCAGGGCTGGAAGCGGAAGTTTTCATGGATGACGATGATCACGCGGGCTTCTTCTGCCAGTTCGGTTGCCTTCCGGGCTTCCTCGAGCGAGGTACAGAACGGTTTCTGACAGATGATCGTCTTCACCCCCTTCCTGATTGCAAGCTCGATGGCGCTGAAATGCGTCGGCGGTGGCGTGATGATGTCCAGCAGATCGGGTTTCGCCATCTTCAGCATGCATTCCAGATCACTGAAGGCAGTCAGTCCAGTGGCCTTCGCCTTCGCGGGATCCTGATCACAGGAACCGACCAGCCGAACCCGTTCGACCCTGCGCCAGGCATCGTAGTGAAACTGGGCAAAGTAGCCCGCTCCAAGACAGGCAACGCGTAACGTGTCCGAGACGCCCAGGTCTTTTGCAGAGCCGTCGTTCATCTTTTTTCGTCCTCCCGCACACTCCTGAATTCGGCAGAAGACCCGAAGGCTTTCCCTGTTTCGAAGCGGCAATTCCATCATTGGATTTTTGATAGTCGACATTAGCGTCGTTGACAAGGGATTGATTAGCGTATACGCAATCGAATGTGTAAATTGATACGGCCTTGGAGCGGCCGTGGGAGGAGATTGAAATGCTTGACAAGAAATCCTTGAGCCGCCTGCTGATGAGCGCGGCAATTCTCACAATGGGCATGAGCGGCGCGCAGGCTGTCGAAACCTTGCGTTTCAGCCATACGGACAACCCTGGCGGATCCCGTCAGCAGGCTGCAGAACTGTTTGCGGAGAAGGTCGCGGAATATACGGACGGCCGTTACGAAGTTCAGATCTTCCCGTCCGGATCGCTCGCAAACGATCCGAAAGCCATTGAACTGCTGCAGCTTGGCGGCATCGACTTCACGGTCTCGGCCACGGGCAGCTACGCCACGCACATGCCGACGCTGAACCTCACCGCCATGCCGTTCCTGGTCGACACCTACGAGCAGGGTTGGGAACTCTATGACAATTCCGAATGGCTGCAGGGAGAATTCGCCAAGCTGCCGGAAAAGGGTTTCCGGGTACTGTCGACGTGGGAAGCCGGGTTCCGCAGCTTCACCACCAACGAACCGCTAAATTCGCCAGAAGACGCCAAGTCCATGAAAATGCGCGTCTTCCCGAACGACATGATCCGCTGGTCGATGGAAGCCATCGGTTTCCAGACGGTCGTCATGCCGATTACCGACGTCTACATTTCCATTCAGCAGGGCATCGTCAACGGCCAGGAGAACCCGGTCGACACCATCAAGTCACTGCGGTTCTATGAAGTTGCGCCCTACATCACGCTGACACGCCACGTCTACAGCCCTCTGCCCCTGACGGTGGCCGAAAAGACCTGGCAGTCCTTTTCCGACGAAGACAAGGAAGCCGTGATGAAAGCTGCAGCCGATTCCGCAGCCTTCAGCCGGAACCTCGTCAAGAGTTCGGTCGAAAGCCAACTCACGGAAATGCAGGAATCCGGCGCCACGGTCAGCGTTCCCGATATCGCGCCGTTCCGCGAGGCGGTGCAGTCGGTCTACGCAAAGGCCAAGGATGTCTACGGCGAGGAAGCCGTCGACCAGATCCTGTCGGATGCGGCAGCGATCCGCGAAAAACTCCCGGCCCAGAACTGATCAGGCAACGAGATCAACGCACGGGTGATCGAGCCGGTTGCCCGTTCAACAGTTGATCGTTTCTTGTGGGTCGGAGCGCCGAACGGCGTTCGAAAGAACGCAGGGTGCTCCGGGGCTCAACTGCCGGAACCGCACGTCACGCGGCGGTTCCGGCCCTTTTCAAAAAGAGACGACCCTTGGATTACCGAGATCACTATCCGGCTGCGCTTCGCTGGCTCAGTCACCTGGTCGATATATGCCTGGCGCTCGGCGGCTTTTCGATCGTCACCCTGGTGTTCTGCAACGCCTGGCTTCGCGGCTTCGCCGGCTTCGACCTCGCATGGTCGCTGGAAGTGACCAGCTTCCTGCTGCTCTGGAGCACCTTCATCGGTTGTGCGGCAGCGGTTGCCCGGGGCGCGCACATGCGCGTTACCGAAGTTGTCGAGAAACTAGTGCCGCTGACGGGTCAACGTGTCTTGTCGATCGCAATCGACGTGATCATCGTCGTCCTGCTGCTCAGCCTGATCTACACCGGTGTCAATATCTCGATCCATACTTGGGCACAGAAGACAACGGTTCTCTACTGGCCTGTCGGTCTGCTCTACGCGTCCATGCCAGCCGGCATGACACTGACCCTGATCTTCCATCTCTTTAACATGGTCTACGACCTCAAAAATCCTGTCGTTCCTCATGCAGCGCACTCAGATGGCGGCGAGGCCCTCTCATGATCCTGATCTTCGTTGTTGCGGTCTTCCTGACCTCCGTTTTCATCGGCATTCCGCTGGTCTGGGCAATTCTGATCACTGCTGTCCTGCCGATCATCGTCTTTGACCTCGGTTACCCCTTGCAAGCGCTGTTCCTGAATTTTATCGGCGGGGTGGAGCCGAACCACTTCCTTGCGATCCCGCTCTTCATCGTCGCCGGGGAAATGATGAGCCGCGGCGGTGTCGGCCTGCGCATCATCGGCTTTGCAAGGGCTGCCTTCGGCTTCATGGCAGGCGGGCTCGGCATGGTCGTCGTCGGCGCCTCCATGATTTTCGGCGGCATTTCGGGTTCGGCCATTGCCGACAGTGCAGCCATCGGTTCGGTCATGATCAAGAACATGTCCCGCGAGGGCTACAACACCGCCTTCGCCGCCGGTCTGGTGGCGGCAGCCGGGACGATCGGCATCATCATCCCACCATCCATTCCGATGCTGATCTACGGCTTTGTCGGCAACGTTTCGGTTGCCGATCTCTTTCTCGGTGGCATGGTTCCCGGCATTCTGTTCGGCGCCCTGTTCATGGCGGTTTGTTACTATGTCGGCAAGACCACCAAGTGCGACCCCGGTGGGCGCACCACGACCTTCAAGGAATTGACCAGTTCCTTCATCGGTACCGCCCCTGCCCTGTTCATGCCGATCGTGATCCTCGGCGGCATTTTCACCGGCTGGGTAACCCCTACGGAAGCCGCGGCCCTTGCCGTCGTCTACGGCCTGTTCGTCACAACTGTTGTCTACCGGGACTTCAAACTCCGCGATCTGCCGCGTCTTCTTATCGACAGCTTTGTCACCAGCGCGGTGGTGATGGTCGTGATCGGTGCAACGACAGTCCTTGGCTGGCTGATCACGCTTGAACAGATGCCCCAGATCCTGGTCGGTTTCGTGCAGGCGTTTTCAACCGGACCCTGGATGTTCCTGTTGCTGGTCAACGTCGTGCTTCTGGTCCTCGGTCTCGTTCTCGATCCGGTTCCTGCAATCCTGCTGACGGCACCGCTGTTCCTGCCGACCGCACAAGCCTTCGGTGTCGACCCGGTCCATCTGGGTGTGATCATGACCTGCAATGTGGCCGTCGGCCTGTTCACACCTCCGGTTGGCGCAACGCTTTATGTTGCCTCGCGGATATCCGGCGTCGGTGTTTTGTCGATCGCCCGCAACATGGCACCGCTCTACATAGCCGCAATCGCCGCCCTGCTCGCCGTGACTTACATACCCTTCCTGTCGATGGGTATGGTGAACCTGTTCCGCTGAGGAGAAGAACATGTATGCCGTAACGGTGGTGTTTCAGATCAAGGCCGAGGCGGTGGAGGATTTTCTGCCGCTCATGATCGCAAACGCCGAAGCGTCCCTGAAGGACGAACCCGGATGCAGGCAATTCGACGTCTGCACCGACCCTGATCGCCCCGGCGATGTGTTTCTCTATGAACTTTATGACGATGCCGACGCCTTTCAGGCGCATCTGCAAACCCCTCACTTCAAGTCGTTCGATGCAAAGGTTGCCGGGATGATCGCGCAGAAAACGGTTCGAACCTACGCGAAGGTGGCCTCATGAGCCCCTGGCAGGTTTTCGCGGTCAAATATGCCGACAGGAATGCGCGCACGCGCAAGGACAGTTTCCTGTTCGACGACAACCACGACCAGCCACACGAGATGGATTACTTCATCTGGGTGCTGCGGCAGCAGGACGAGATCATTCTGGTCGACACAGGTTACGACGGCGAGGAAGGCGCGCGGCGCGGCCGTCCTGTCCGGCTCAATCCGGTAGAGGCCCTGGCCCCTCTCGGCATTGAACCTGAGGCAGTGACGACCATCATCGTCACCCATCTGCATTATGACCACGCGGGCGGCTTGAAGCATTTTCCCAATGCCACCATCCATCTGCAGGCAGCGGAAATGGCTTTCGCCACAGGTCCCTGCATGTGCCAGGGCGCGATGAAGGCTCCCTACACCGCGGACCATGTCTGTGAAGCTGTGCAAAGGCTCTACTCTGGCCGGGTAATCTTTCATGAAGGAGATGGCGAAGTCCGGGAAGGACTTACAGTTCATCGCATTGGCGGGCACAGCAAGGGATTGCAGGCGGTTCGTGTACTGACAGAAGCCGGCTGGATGTGCCTGGCTTCCGACGCAGCCCACTACTACGAGAATTTCCTGGAAGCCAAACCGTTCCCGATCGTTGTCGACATGCAGGACATGCTGGATGGGTTTGGAACCATTCAGCACCTTGCCAGCTCGATAGACCTTGTTGTGCCGGGACATGATCCCCTGGTGCGAACGCTCTTTCCGCAACACGGCCCGGAACACATCTTCCGTCTCGACCGTGGTCCGTTCAAGGGGATCCGCTCATGAAGCTGGGCGTGATCGCGGATGATTTTACCGGAGCCTCCGACATTGCATTGATGCTGTCGGAAGGCGGCATGACGGCGGCTCAATATGTCGGTGTGCCCGATGTTCCGGCACTTGCGTCGGTGGACGCCGGCATCATCAGTCTGAAGTCCCGAACGATCCCAGCTGCAGAGGCAGTTGCCCAGTCCCTGCGAGCCTGCGACTGGCTGACCGATCAGGGATGCAAGCAGATTGTCTTCAAAATCTGTTCGACGTTCGATTCGACCGACGAAGGCAATATCGGCCCAGTGGCGGAAGCCCTTGCCGACAGGCTTGGCGAGACATGTGTGATCGTCTGCCCGGCCTTTCCGGAAAACGGACGAACCGTCTACCAGGGACATCTCTTCGTCGCAGACAGGCTTTTGAGCGAAAGCGGCATGCGCCACCATCCGTTGACGCCAATGGGCGACCCGGACATCCGGCGGGTGCTGGTTCGTCAGACGTCCTGGGCAGTCGGTCATGTCTCCCTCGATCACGTGGCAGATGGTCCGGCCGCAATCAACCTCGCCTGCCCTGCCGACGGCAAGTCGATGGTGATTGTGGATGCAATCCGCAACGATGATCTTGCGACCATTGGGCGGGCAATCGCGGCACGAAAGCTTCTTGTCGGAGGCTCAGGCATAGCCCTCGGCTTGCCCAAGAACTTTGGCCACGCGCCTGCGGTCGCCAACTGGACCGGACATTCGGGCAGAGCCGTGGTTCTGTCCGGTTCATGTTCAATGGCAACTCGCGCCCAGGTGGCGAGCTACAAGGCCATTGCGCCCTCGCGTGAACTGACTGTCGACGACATCATGGCGAAGGCACTGTCGGTGCAGGAAATCGCCGGCTGGGTACTTCGCCAGGACGCTTCGCCCCTGCTTTATTCCTCCGCCGACCCGGAGGTGGTGAGTGCTGCCCAACAAAAATACGGCAGGGAAAAAAGCGCGGCGGCGATTGAGCAGTTTTTTTCCGATCTGGCGGCGTCGCTGTTCAACGCCGGTGTCAGCCGAATGGTGGTCGCCGGCGGCGAAACGTCAGGGGCCGTTGTTTCCGGTCTCGGGGCAAACACGCTGGATATCGGTCCGAAGATTGCGCCGGGTGTTCCCGCGCTCAAGGTGAGCGGTCAGCCGCTGGCGCTGGCGCTGAAATCCGGCAACTTCGGTGGCCCGAACTTCTTCTCCGAGGCGCTCAGCGTTCTGGAGACAAGCCGATGAGCGAAAGCGCAACCACCCGCGAACAGATTTGCCTGATGGCAAAATCGATGTTCGACCGTGGTTTGACACATGGATCGACCGGCAATCTCTCCGTTCGTCTGTCGGATGGCACATTGCTCGTTACCCCGACCGGCTCCTCCATGGGGTTTCTGGACCCGGCCCGGATCAGCCATCTTTCTGTCCAGGGCGAACTGCTTTCGGGTGACAGGCCGACGAAGGAAATCCCGCTTCACACGGCCTTTTACGAGACCCGCCATTCGGCAGGTGCGGTCGTGCATCTGCATTCGTGTCACTCGGTCGCACTTTCCCTGTTGCCGGAGATCGATCCGGACAACGTTCTGCCACCCCTGACGGCCTACGGGATCATGCAGCTCGGCAAGGTGAAGCTTCTGCCGTTTTTCGTGCCGGGAGATCCGGCAATGGGAGACGCGGTCCGAGGACTTGCGGGCCGTCGCTCTGCCGTTCTGCTGGCCAACCACGGGCCCGTTGTTGCCGGCCGGGATCTGGCCGCCGCCGTCCATGCCATGGAAGAGCTGGAAGCAACAGCCAGGCTTGCCCTTCTGCTTCGCGGCACTGCCGCAACGGCGCTCAATCCGGACCAGATCGCCCGGATCGTCGAGCGCTACGACGTTGATTGGATTTGAGGAACAGTCCCATGAAAATTGCCCTGATAAAAGGTGACGGTATTGGCGTCGATGTGGCGGAAGCAGCCATTGCCGTGCTGGAAACAGCCTTGAAGCACACGGGAGAACCCGCGCCCCGCTATGACGAGATCCAGGCAGGGGCGGGTTACTTCAAGGAGACTGGCCTCGACATCGAAGACGGCGGAGAGGAACGCGCGGGGCTTGCCGATGCAATTTTCCTTGGGGCCATCGGCCTTCCCTCGATCCGACATGCAAACGGCACGGAGATCTCGCCGCATTTGCGCCTGCGCGATCGCTTTGGGCTTTATGCGGGTGTTCGCCCGGTCAAAGCCTATCCCAACGCACCGCAAAGGCTCGCCGATCCGCGCGCTGCCGGTATCGATCTCGTTATCCTGCGAGAATCAACCGAAGGGCTGTTCTACTCTGCAGCAGCACACAAGCGCAGCCTCGTAGTCAATGATGACGAAGTGCAGGACGTTTTGCGCATCACGCGCAAAACCACCACCAAGCTGCATCGCTTTGCATTCAACCTTGCCCGCAAACGGCGCGAGCGCGGCCATCCGGGCAAACTCACATGCGTCGACAAGGCGAATGTGTTCACCTCTCTGGCTTTCTTCCGCCAGATCTTCGACGAAGTGAAATCGGAATTTGCCGACGTGCCTGTCGGTTACAATTACGTCGACGCACAAGCGCTCGACCTGGTGCGCAAGCCCTGGGAGTTCGACGTTCTGGTGATGGAAAACATGTTCGGCGACATCCTTTCGGACCTTGCCGGTGGCCTGGTGGGTGGCATGGGCATGGCCGCCTGTGGGGAGATCGGCGACACCACCGGATTGTTTCAGCCTGCCCACGGCAGCGCCCCCGACATCATGGGAGAAGACAAGGCCAACCCGCTGGCCGCGATCTTGAGTGCTGCGCTGATGCTGGACTATCTCGCCGAGAAGTTGGACAAGCCCTCCCTTGCCGACGCCGCAGACCTGATCAACGGCGCAGTCGACACCGGATTCCAGGAAAATGTGTTGCGACCGATGGAATTCGGAGGTGACATGGGAACCAGGGCGGTCACGAACCAACTGCTTACGCTTGTCGGTTCATCGATTGCGATCAGAAGGTCTGCCAGCGCCTAATGCGCACTGGCATCAAGCCGACAGCACGTCACTTCAGCTTGCGGGAAATGCCACCACAGCTCTCGCGCACGATGAGATCCCCGTGGAGCAGATGAGTGCGCGTTTCCAGGGACCGGTTCGCAAGGCGATCAAGCAGGATTGTCATGGCCTTTTCGCCGATATGTTGCCGGGGTTGGCGAATTGTCGTCAATCCGGGCGTGAAATTGTTGGCAAAGGGAATGTCGTCGAAACCAAGCACGGAGAAATCTTCCGGGACGCGGTAGCCACGCAGTTGAAGCGCCGAGATGACCCCAATCGCGGTGTTGTCGTTGAAACAGAAGAAAGCGGTCGGCAGGTCGTCCTTGATGAACAGCCGTTCGACGGCGGCACGCCCGCTCTCGCTGGAGCCGTCGCCCTCCACGCGCCAGTCGCGCAGTGCCTCGGGCGATTCCTTCAAGCCTTGCAAGTAACCGGAATGGCGCAGATCGCTGCGTATGTCAGCCGGCCCGCCGGAAATATAGGTGATCCGCCGGTGCCCCAGGGAGATCAGATATTCGGTCGCCACCTTGGAGGCCGCGACATCATCCACGCCGACGTAGCTGATTTCGGGATTCGAGACCGGACGCTCGGTCGCAACGATCGGCGGCAGGTTGGTGAGCGGTGTTTGTGGCTGCCCGGCAACCGGAATATGTCCTGTCAGCAAGACAAGCCCGTCGGCCATGCCCGTCGACAGGAAACGCAGGTAGTTCTGCTCCAATCCGCTGGTACCTTCGGTGTTGCCGATGAGGACACCATAACCACGGTCGTTTGCCGCTTTTTCCAGTCCTGTCAGAATGCCGGCAAAGTTTGGATCAGCAATGGAAGACGCCAGCACCAGCACCATCTGTGAGCGCTGCATGCGCAGGTTCTGCGCCATGGCGTTGGCGGTGTAGCCGGTTCGGGCAATGGCGGCCGTAACCTTCTTGCGCGTGCTCTCGGCAACCTTCTCCGGCGAGCGCAAGGCCCTGCTGACGGTCGCGATGGATACGCCCGCCAGTTTCGCAACGTCTTCAATGGTCGCCGGCCGCTCGCCCGGTTCGCTCATTTTCTATTTCCAGACATGCTGCGGTGCGGCCTCGTGGTAAGTCCATGAATCGCAACGCCATCTACGCTGTATAGAACGCATTGCACATAATGAAAAGGTTTACAGAGGCCAATGTAAAGGTTTACACGATCCATGAAAACGTTTACATCAAACGCACGGTGCCATTGAGGAAGAGGGCTTTGGCGCCTTGGGAGGAACAAGAATGAGCGTGGACACCACTGTTCCGGCAGCGGTCATCGAGGCCGTGAACATCAGCAAATCCTTTGGGCCGGTTCCCGTGCTGTTCAGTGTCAGCATGGACGTCCGCCCTGGCGAGGTTCATGCCCTGATCGGCGAGAACGGCGCCGGCAAGTCGACGCTGATGAAAATCCTCTCCGGGTTTCATGATCCGACCTCCGGCCAGATCCGTCTCGACGGCAAGCAGACCGACCTGCCCGCGAACGGTGGCGCAGAGAAACTCGGCGTCGTGCTGATCCACCAGGAGCTCAACCTCGCCGAACAGATGACGGTAGAGGAAAACGTGTTCCTCGGCCGCGAGATCAAATCCAACGGCTTTCTGGACAAGGCGGCCATGCAGGCAACCGTCCGGAAGTATCTGGACGAGATCGGCCTCGACATTTCCCCGACCGACCGCATTTCCGACCTTACCATCGCCCAGAAGCAGATGGTCGAGATCGTCAAGGCTGTCAGCCGGAACGCCCGCATCCTGATCATGGACGAACCAACCGCCGTTCTGACCGAAGAGGAAACCCAGGTTTTCTTCCGCCAGGTGGAAAAGCTGAAAGAAAGCGGCGTCGGCATCGTGTTCGTTTCGCACAAGCTCAACGAGGTCAAGGAGATTGCCGACCGCGTCACCATCCTGCGTGACGGTCAGTGGATCGACACGCGTGCCTCCAGCGATCTGACGCCGGACATGATGGCCCAGATGATGGTTGGCCGGGAGCTTTCCGACCTCTACCCGCCCATGCATGAGGCAGACGTCGATGCAGAGCTCGTTCTGGAAGTCCAGAACCTGCGTGCGCCGTCCGTCGACAACGTCAGCTTCAGCCTGCGCAAGGGCGAGATATTGGGCTTTTCGGGTCTGATCGGCTCCGGCAGGACCGCAGTCTTCGAGACGATTTGCGGCCTTGCTCCGTTTGAAGCAGGAACCATCAGGCTTTTTGGACGCGACACCGGCCCCATGACCGTCGCGCAGGCACGGGACCTTGGTTTGGCCTATCTCACCAAGGACCGGAAAGAAAAAGGACTGCTTCTCGACAAGAAGATGCGGCCAAACCTGACACTGTTCGCCCTGCCGAAATTCGTCCGCAATTTCGGTCTCGACAGCAAGGCGGAAGAAGACGCGCTCAACCGTGCCATCCGCCGCTTCGACGTTCGGGCCCGCGACAAGGAAATCACGGTCGGCAAGCTGTCGGGCGGCAACCAGCAGAAGCTGCTGCTCGCCAAGATCATGGAATGCGATCCGAAGATCGTCATCATCGATGAACCGACCCGCGGTATCGATGTCGGCACGAAACAACAGATCTACCACTTCATCGCCGCCCTGGCCGCCGAAGGGGTTTCGGTCGTGGTCATCTCTTCGGAAATGCCGGAAATCATCGGTATTTGCCATCGGGTGGTGGTGATGCGCGAAGGGCATATCACCGGCGTTCTAACCGGCGATCACATCAACGAAAACGAAATCATGCGCTACGCCGCCGGGCTGAAACGGGAGGAACTCCATTGACCATGATGACCGCGTCTGACGATACAGCGGCCAAGCCGGCCAAGAGGTCTTCCATAGACTTCAAGACGATTGGCCCCGCAGTTGCCCTTCTGATCCTTTGCATCATCGGCTTTCTGCTGAACCCTGCCTTCGTCAGCGAAGGCAATCTGACCAACCTTCTGACCCGCTCTGCCTTTATCGGCATCATTGCTGTCGGGGCGACCTTCGTCATCACCGCCGGAGGCATCGATCTGTCTGTGGGGTCCATGGCGGCAGCCATTTCCGGTGTCATGATCATCATCATGAACAACGCCGTCGAGACCATGGGCAGCGGCGTTCCGACAGTTCTGCTCGGCTGCGGCCTTGCCATCGTGCTGGGCATCGGGGCCGGCTGGGTGAACGGTGCCCTGACCACCAAGGGCAAGATCGAAGCCTTCATCGTGACGCTCGGCACCATGGGCATCTATCGCTCGCTGGTGACCTACTTTGCCGATGGCGGAACCCTGTCGCTCAACTTCGATATTCGCGGAACCTACCGGCCCGTCTATTACGACACGTTTCTGGGCCTGCCCTTCCCTGTCTGGGTGTTCATCGCGGTTGCCATCTGCGGCTGGCTGCTGCTGAACCGCACCGCGTTCGGCCGCTATTGCACGGCCATCGGTTCGAACGAGGCTGTCGCCAGATATTCGGCGATCAACGTGGACCGTGTGAAGACGCTTACCTATGTCATTCAGGGCCTGTGCGTTTCCTTTGCCACCATCATTTACGTGCCCCGCCTTGGCTCGGCGTCCGCGTCCACCGGCGTGTTGTGGGAACTTGAGGCGATCGCCGCGGTCATTATCGGCGGTACGGTGCTGAAGGGTGGGTATGGCCGGATCGGCGGCACCATCCTTGGTGCGCTCATTCTCACCACCATCGGCAACATTTTGAACTTCACCGATGTGATCTCGAATTACCTGAATGGAACCATGCAGGGCCTGATCATCATCGTCGCAGTGTTTCTTCAGCGCAGTGACTGGAAGCTCCGCAAGAGCAAGTAAGCCCCTGACCTGATTTCAACCGAACCGGGACCCGTCCCCAATTCAAATACCGGATCGCACCGGACGGGAGAGGTGCGTCCAGATGGCAGCATTGAAGGAGGAAGCAATGCTCATGAAGAAAGCTTTGGGAGTGATCGCGGTAACCGGTGCGCTGGCCTTTGCGGGCGCTGCGGTTGCACAGGAAAAAATCAAGATCGGCGTCAGCTATCCGACCCCGACCCATGCCTGGGCAGCCGGCATGAACTGGCACGCGGAACAAGCGGAAAAGCGGCTTGAGGCGCTTTATCCGGATGTCGATCTCATCCTGGTGAACTCGCCGGATCCGGAAGCACAGGCAAGTGCCCTGGAAGACCTGGTCTCCGTTCACCAGATCAAAGCCCTGGTGGTTCTGCCGTTCGAATCCGAACCGCTGACCGACCCGGTGCTGAACGTCAAGAAATCCGGTGCATGGATCACGGTCGTCGACCGCGGCCTCAGCCAGCCGGGCATCGAAGATCTTTATGTGGCCGGCAACAACCCGGAACTGGGCCGAGTTTCCGCGCAGTATATGAAGACCCGTCTGAAGGAAGGCGACAACATCGTCATCCTGCGCGGCATTCCGACGGTCATCGACAACGAGCGCTTCGACGCGTTCATGGCGGAAATCGAAGGCTCCGGCATCAACGTGCTCGACCACAAGCACGCCAACTGGAACCGCGACGACGGCTTTGAAGTGATGCAGGACTTCCTGTCCCGCTTCCCGGACATCGACGCGGTCTGGGCCCAGGACGACGACATCGCCATTGGCGTGGTTGCCGCCCTGAAACAGGCTGGCCGTGACGGCGACGGCATGTTCGTCGTTGGCGGTGCCGGCATGAAGGAAACCATCAAGGCAATCATGGATGGCGACACCCTCATTCCGGTCGACGTTCTCTATCCGCCGGCAATGATCGCCACCGCCATGGACCAGACGGTTGCCGCCTTCAAGTCCAATGGTCCGGTTGCCGGCCGCTACATTCTCGGTGCGACGCTGATCACGCCGGAAAATGCTGAAAACTACTACTTCCCGGATTCGCCCTTCTAAGGCTTCGGGACGTAGCAGGCCGGGGTCTTTCGCGATGGGACCCCGGCCCTTTCCACCTCACCTCACCTTCCCCGATTTCTGGAGAATGTCATGAAAACCATAAAGGGTCCGGCGTTGTTTCTCGCCCAGTTTGCGGGGGACGAAGCGCCGTTCAATTCCTGGGCGTCGATCACGAAATGGGCCGCGGATTGCGGCTATCTTGGCGTTCAGGTACCCAGTTGGGACAGCAGGCTGATCGACCTTGAAAAGGCAGCCAGTTCCAAGACCTATTGCGACGAATTCATTGGAACAGCGCGCGAGAACGGTGTCGAGATCACCGAGCTTTCAACCCACTTGCAGGGTCAGCTCGTCGCCGTGCACCCGGCCTATGACACGGCTTTCGACGGCTTTGCCGCACCGCATGTCCATGGCAATCCTGCCGCCCGTCAGGCCTGGGCGGTCGACCAGGTCAAACTGGCCCTGGCCGCAAGCCGCAATCTCGGCATTTCAGCCCACGCCACCTTTTCCGGCGCGCTTGCCTGGCCCTATGTCTATCCGTGGCCGCAGCGTCCTGCCGGACTGATCGAAACCGCATTTGACGAACTTGCCAGACGCTGGCGTCCGATCCTCGACTATGCCGAGGAAATGGGGGTTGATGTCTGTTACGAAATTCACCCGGGTGAGGATCTGCATGACGGCATCACCTTCGAGATGTTCCTGGAGCGCGTCAACGGTCACGACCGCTGCAAGATGCTCTACGATCCGTCCCACTATGTGCTGCAGTGCCTGGATTATCTGGACAATATCGACATCTACAAGGACCGGATCGGCATGTTCCACGTCAAGGATGCCGAGTTCAACCCGACCGGACGTCAGGGTGTTTATGGCGGCTACCAGTCGTGGGTCGACCGCGCCGGACGCTTCCGCTCCCTTGGCGATGGTCAGGTCGATTTCGGAGCCGTCTTTTCCAAGATGGCCGCGAATGATTTCGATGGCTGGGCCGTGGTTGAGTGGGAATGCTGCCTGAAGCACCCTGAAGACGGGGCCCGGGAAGGCGCGGACTTCGTGAAGGCTCACATCATCCGCGTGACCGAAAAGGCCTTTGACGATTTCGCCGACGGCGGCAGTGACGAGGCAGCCAACCGGAAAATGCTCGGGATCAACTAGAGTTTTGACTTCGACGAGGCAACAATTGGACGGGTCGGCGACGACGCTCGCCACCTCTCACTCTCGTCATGAGGAGGACCGCCCGGTCCGTTTCGAAGGGTGGGCTGCAATCTTGAAAACAAGCGGCCCCTCCCTCGAAAAAGCGCATCCGCGCTTCCTCAGCATGGGGTTTCTATGTATGTAAACAACGCGTGTAATCGATTACAGCGCGCGGCACGATAGAACAGAAACAGTTTCAGGAGGAGCGATATGGCCATCGAAGGAAAAAACACCGTGCAGACGCGCCCGATCCGGCTCGGCATGGTCGGCGGCGGCAAGGATGCCTTTATCGGCGCCGTTCACCGAATTGCCGCGCGCATCGACGGCGCCTACGACCTGGTGGCAGGCGCCCTGTCTTCCACCCCGGAGAAAGCGCTTGAGTCTGGCCGCGCGCTCGGCCTCAAGGAAGATCGCATCTATGGCTCTTTCGAGGAAATGGCCAAGCGCGAAGCCCGGCTGAAAGACGGCATAGAAGCCGTTGCCATCGTGACGCCGAACCACATGCACTATCCCGCGGCGAAGGAATTCCTGAAACGCGGGATCCATGTCATCTGCGACAAGCCTCTGACTTCAACCCTGGCCGATGCCAAGAAATTCGTGAAGGCTGCGGAAAGCTCCAATGCCCTCTTCTTCCTGACGCACAACTACACCGGCTATCCAATGGTTCGGCAGGCACGCGAGATGGTGGCCAGTGGCGACCTCGGCACGATCCGCGTCGTTCAGGTGGAGTATCCCCAGGACTGGCTGACGGTGGAACAGCACAACAAGCAGGCTGATTGGCGTACCGACCCGGCACGCACGGGCCTTGGCGGCTCCACGGGCGATATCGGCACTCATGCCTATAATCTTGCCTGCTTCATCACAGGCCAGTCGGCGGAAAGCCTTGCAGCCGACCTGCAGTCCTTCGTTCCGGGCCGTCAGGTGGATGACAACGGCCACGTGATGCTGCGCTACGCCAGCGGCGCGCGCGGCATGCTGTGGTGTTCGCAGGTAGCACCGGGCAACGAGAACAATCTCAAGATCCGGATCTATGGCGACAAGGCCGGGCTCGAGTGGCACCAGGAAGACCCGAACTATCTCCACTACACGCCTTTCGGAAAGCCGAAGCAGCTGCTGACACGGGGTGGTGCCGGCATGCTCGACAGCATCGCCTCGGCCACACGTGTGCCGCCAGGACATCCGGAAGGCTATCTGGAAGGCTTCGCCAACCTCTACAAGGACGCTGCCGACGCCATCCGTGCCCACCAGTCCGGCAAGGACGCCAGCTCTCTGGTTCCGGGAATCACGGACGGACTTGCCGGCGTGCGCTTTGTAGACGCCTGCGTCCGCTCTTCGGCGAAAAACGCTGCCTGGGTGAAGCTGGACGGATAGTCTTGCCTATCGTCGCACCTCACGAAGCCCGGGCTCTGCTGCCCGGGCTTTTGTCGTTTTCAGGGTACTCTCCCTCGGGAAAGCAGGGCCACAGAACAACATCCTTGCCGCTCTCGGCAATTGCACACGGTGGTGTGTACTGTACCCTGGATCTTGACTTGGAGCGGGAGGACCAAGGGCGAGCCACATACCTTCCTCGTCGCCCCATGGCTCGACCGTGGTTTCCATGCCCATTCCTGACCTCTGTCACGCCTCCCGGAAATGGCCCCGCATCGGCGTGGATTGCCGGATCAGGTCCGGGAACGACGAAGGAAAGAGGCAATCCAGATCGTCATTTTTTCATTATTACAGATACTTACCTATCCTGTTCGCACCGCACAACGCTACTCGCTTTACAAAAGTAATAAAGTATTACTTAATGATTTTTGTGAGGAGAATATACCTTGTGGAGGAGACCCTATGAAACTCAAGGCAATGCTTATTGCCGGGGCAATGTCGTTTGTCCCGATGACCGCCATGGCTGCCGATCTGACCATCGGTTTTTCGCAGATCGGATCTGAATCCGGTTGGCGTGCAGCTGAAACAACTGTCACCAAGCAGGAAGCTGAAAAGCGCGGCATTGATCTGAAATTCGCCGATGCCCAGCAGAAGCAGGAAAACCAGATCAAGGCGATCCGGTCCTTCATCGCACAGGGTGTCGATGCGATCCTGCTCGCTCCTGTGGTTGCCACCGGTTGGGACGAAGTCCTGGAAGAAGCCAAGGATGCCGAGATCCCGGTCGTGCTGCTTGACCGGACTGTCGACGCACCGGAAGATCTGTACATGACCGCCGTCACGTCGGACCTGGTTCATGAAGGCAGTGTCGCCGGCCAGTGGCTGGTTGATGAAACTGCCGGCGAGAAGTGCGACATCGTCGAACTTCAGGGAACGACCGGTTCCAGCCCCGCCATCGACCGCAAGAAGGGCTTCGAGCAGGCGATTTCCGGCCATGACAATCTGAACATTGTCCGTAGTCAGACTGGCGACTTCACCCGCAGCCAGGGCAAGGTCGTCATGGAAAGCTTCCTGAAGGCCGTTGGCGGCGCCAACATCTGTGCCCTTTATGCCCACAACGACGACATGGCCGTCGGCGCCATCCAGGCGATCAAGGAGGCAGGGCTGAAGCCCGGCGAGGACATCAAGATCGTCTCGATCGACAGTGTTCCGGACATCCACCTGGCGATGGCAAGCGGCGAAGCCAATGCCACGATCGAACTGACCCCGAACATGGCAGGCCCGGCGCTGGACGCGCTTGAAGCCTACCTTGCGGATGGCACGATGCCGCCGAAGTGGATCCAGACCGAGTCCAAACTCTACACGCTCAAAGATGATAACATGGCCATCTACGAGATGAAGAAAGACCTGGGATACTAAGAACGATCCCGATGCCGGGCGGCCTGCCGCCCGGCATCTCAAGGTTCAGGAAGTCCGACTTCGGGGGAAGCCGATACATGGCGAGCGTAACCGACCCTGTGCTCGAATGCCGGGGCATATCCAAATTCTTTCCGGGGGCCATAGCACTGGATGCAGTGGACCTGACCCTTTATCCGGGTGAAGTGCATGCGCTGCTCGGCGAAAACGGGGCCGGAAAATCCACCCTGATCAAATGCCTGACCGGTGCCTATCGGCGCGATGCCGGCACCATCCTCCTGAACAGTCAGGAAATCTCGCCCAACAGCACTCAGGACAGCCAGAAACTGGGTATCGGCACCGTCTACCAGGAAGTGAACCTGCTGCCGAACCTGACTGTTGCGGAGAACCTTTTTCTCGGCCGCCAGCCGATGTGGCACGGGTTCATTTCCCAGCGCAAGATGATGAAGATGGCGCGGGATCTGCTTGCCGAATTCGGCCTTTCCGTCAATCCGGCCGAGCCGCTGTCGGCCTATTCCGTCGCGGTACAACAGGTGGTCGCGATTGCCCGTGCCGTCGAGCTTTCCGGCAAGGTTCTGATCCTTGACGAACCGACAGCCAGCCTCGACCGGGATGAGGTCGACCTTGTTTTTTCCGTCATTGAAAAACTGAAGGCGCGTGGTCTTGCCATTGTCTTCATCACGCATTTCCTTGACCAGGTGTTCGAGATCTCCGACCGGGCAACGGTCCTGAGAAACGGCCGTGTGGTTGGCACCCGTCTGCTTGCAGATGCAACCCAGACCGAGATCGTGACGCTGATGCTCGGCCGGCAGCTGGAAGATCGCATCCACGACCGCGCCCCTTCCGCAACCGGTGACACATTGATAGAGCTGACGAACTTCGGCAAACGCGGCATGATCACGCCGTTTGACCTGACCGTGCGCAAGGGCGAAGTCGTCGGCCTTGCCGGGCTTCTAGGGTCCGGACGTACGGAAACTGCCGAAATCATCTTTGGCGCCGTGCAGGCTGACCAGGGCGAAGCGCTGCTGGAAGGCAAGAAAGTCGCCATCAAGAACCCGCGTGAGGCCGTCGCGCACCGGTTTGCGCTCTGTCCGGAAGACCGGAAGAGCGACGGTATCGTCGGCGATCTTTCCGTGCGGGAGAATATCATTCTGGCTCTGCAGGCCCGACAGGGCTGGTTCCGGCCACTACCGAAAGCAAAGGTCAATGAACTGGCGGAAGCCTATGTGAAGGCCCTCGACATTCGCCTCGCCAGCCTGGACATGCCGATCCGCCTGCTTTCTGGCGGCAATCAGCAGAAGGCACTGCTGGCAAGATGGCTGGCGACCAATCCGGCCTTCCTCATCCTGGATGAACCGACACGCGGCATTGATGTCGGCGCCCACGCGGAAATCATCGCCCTTATCGAGAAACTGCGCGAAGACGGCATGGCGCTTCTTGTGGCCTCGTCCGAGCTGGAAGAACTCGTCGCCTACTCCACCCGGGTGATCGTGCTGCGTGACCGGCGTCAGGTATGCGAACTTGCCGGTGACGACATCACGACTTCCAACATTGTCGCGGCCATTGCCGACGAACCCATGGCGGAGGCCGTTTGATGACCGCACATGTTCACAACACCCTCCGGCGGATCACCCCGCAGCTGATCATCCTGGCTGCCGTTCTGATGTTGAACTTCATGGTATTCCCGGATTTCTTCCGGATAGAATTCCAGAACGGGCGCCTCTTCGGCAATCTGATTGACGTGCTCAATCGTGGCGCGCCGACCGCCCTTCTGTGCATCGGCATGACACTGGTCATCGCGACCAGAGGCATCGATCTGTCGGTTGGCGCCGTCATGGCAATTGCTGGTGCGGTTGCCGCTTCCCTTGCCGTGGATGGACATGGCTGGCACGTCGCCCTTACCGGTGCGCTTGCCGTCGGTGCGATCTGCGGCCTGTGGAACGGCGTGCTGGTTGCTGTCCTGCGCATTCAACCGATCGTCGCAACGCTTGTGCTGATGGTCGCCGGCCGGGGTATTGCCCAGCTGGTGACGGAAGGAACAATCCTGACCTTCCTGGATCCTGGCCTCATCCACCTTGGCGCCGGCACGATCCTGGGCATTCCGACCCCGATCCTGATCTGGATCGGGCTCGGGCTCGCGGTTGCGGCAGTGGTCCGCAAGACAGCGCTTGGCATGCTGATCGAGGCAATCGGCATCAACGAGAGTTCTTCGCGCCTTGCGGGCATCAACAGCCGTGTTCTGATCATCTCGGTCTATCTGATTTCCGGTGTCTGCGCGGCCCTGGCCGGCGTTATCGTCGCGGCGGATATCAAGGGGGCAGATGCCAACAATGCCGGTCTCTGGCTCGAACTTGATGCAATCCTTGCGGTGGTCATTGGTGGTAACTCGCTGCTTGGCGGGCGTTTCTCGATCATGGCGTCGCTGCTCGGAGCCCTGATCATCCAGTCGGTCAATTCGGTGATCCTGCTGTCGGGCATGCCACCTGAATTCAATCTGGTCATCAAGGCACTGATCATCATCGCGATCCTGGTCATCCAGTCTCCGACCGTGAAACACGCGCTTTACATCTTGCGGGCTTCCGCGGAGCCCCAGCCGTCCGACCCCATCAAGGAAGCGAAAGAAAGCCCGCAATGATCCGCTCCACTCATCTGCCGCTTCTGATCACCATCGCGACTTTCGTGCTGGCCTATACGCTGTGCGCGTCGCAATACCCGGCGATGCTTTCGACACGGGTCGTCGCGAACCTTCTGACAGACAACGCCTTTCTTGGAATAGCCGCCGTCGGCATGACCTTCGTGATCCTTTCGGGGGGCATCGATCTTTCGGTCGGCTCGGTGATCGCCTTTACCGGCGTCTTTCTGGCTGTGATCCTGAGGGATACCTCGATCCATCCGCTGGTCGCCTTTGTCCTGGTACTGGCGATCACCATTTCCTTCGGTGCGGCGATGGGGGCGATGATCCATTATCTGGAGATGCCGCCCTTCATCGTCACGCTGGCAGGCATGTTCCTGGCCCGCGGCGCGGCCTATGTACTGTCGACCCACAGCGTACCGATCACCCATGAGTTCTACGACACACTGCAGTCGCTTTACTGGAAGGCTCCGGGCGGCGGACGTTTCCGGCTCACCGGCATGATCATGCTGCTGACCTTCCTCGTCGGCATCATCGTCGCCCACCGCACCCGCTTCGGCCAGAATGTCTATGCACTTGGCGGCGGGCTGTCGACGGCCCGGCTGATGGGCGTGCCCCTGGCAAGGACCACCATCGGCATATACGCCACGTCAGGCGGCCTTGCCGGACTTGCCGGGATCATCTTCTCTCTCTACACGTCCGCCGGCTATTCACTGGCGACGGTCGGGGTCGAACTCGACGCCATCGCGGCAGTGGTGATCGGCGGCACATTGCTTACCGGCGGCACTGGTTTTGTCGCAGGCACATTCTTTGGCATTTTGATCATGGGGTTGATACAAACCTTTATCGTGTTCGACGGAACGCTTTCGAGCTGGTGGACAAAGATCGTGATCGGCGGTTTGCTCTTCGGCTTCATCTTGCTTCAGAAGGGACTCACTTGGGCAACGACACTGCGCAGAAAACCAGCGACAGAGTTCGCCGCGCAATCATGACCTTCGTCGCCACCGGCGGGTTGGGAAGTCAGATCGGAAACCATACCGATCAGGTTGTCGAGCAACTGGGAAGAGCCATCGTTGCAGGTGAGTATCCGCCGGAAACGATGATCCCCCTGGACCCGGACATTTCGGAAATGTTCGACGTCTCGCGCACGGTGGTGCGGGAAGCGAAGAAGACGCTGATCGCAAAAGGCCTGATCCAGTCGAAAGCCAAGGTTGGAACCCATGTCCGGCCCGCATCCGAATGGAACATGTTCGATCCGGACGTCCTGCGCTGGCACGCCGCGCTCAACAACCAGCGCCCGTTTCTGGAAGACCTGTTCGAGATCCGCCTGATCTTCGAACCGGCGGCGGCAGGCAGCGCCGCCAAGCGCGCAACCGATGCGGAATGCGTGACCCTGTCCAAACTCTGCGACAACCTTGCCACCGGCAAGGACAGGGCCGCCGTGGCCGTGGCCGATCTGGAGTTTCACAAGATGATCCTGAAGCTCTCCGGCAATCGCTTCCTGCAGTCACTTGGAGATCTCGTTCAGGCCGCTCTCTACTCCCTCTTCATTGCCGAGGCCAACGAGCGCAACGACCAGGAAACCTACGAGTTCGTCGAGCGTCACCGCGCCATTGTCACGGCCATCAAGGCCGGAGACGCGAAAGCCGCTCATGACGCCATGGTCGCCGTCATCCTGGCCGGCCGGAAGATCGAACTGAATATCTGAGGCTTCAAACTTGAAAAAACGCCTCATCCTGAGGAGCGCACTTGTGCGCGTCTCGAAGGATGGGCCACTTGTTCAGAGCAAGGTGCCCATCCTTCGAGACGGACCTGAAGGTCCTCCTCAGGATGAGGTCGTCATTTGATCGCCCACCCGGCTCAGCTGGCCGGCAGCAGGTCGTCCGGCAGGTTCTGGTAGCAGACCGGGCGCAGGAAGCGCCGGATCGCCATCGTGCCGACGGAGGTGGCGCCGAAGTTGGTCGATGCCGGGTAAGGCCCGCCGTGAACCATGCTGTCGGCAACTTCCACACCGGTCGGGAAGCCGTTGGCAAGCACGCGGCCTGCCTTGCGCTCCAAAACCGGCATCAGCTTGCGGGCAAGGTCCTTGTCGCCTGCATCCATCTGCAACGTGCAGGTGAGCTGGCCTTCCAGGCCCTTGGCGATTTCCAGAAGCTGTGCTTCATCCTTCACGCGGACCACGATGCCGAGCGGGCCGAAGACTTCCTCGCCCAGTTCCTCGTTGGCCAGCCAGTTGTCGCCGGTTGTCTCGAAGACGTAAGGTGCGGCTTCACGGGTCTCGCAGGACGTGCCGATCAATTCGCGGACACCGCTGGAAGCGGCAACCCGCTTGGAACCGGACCGGTAGGCGGCCGCGATTCCGTCTGTCAGCATGGTCTGCTTGCCAATGCCGCCGAGGGCTTCTGTTGCTGTCGCAACGAAGGCGTCCGCATCCGGACCTTCCAGCACCAGGATAACGCCGGGGTTGGTGCAGAACTGGCCAGCACCCATTGTCAGCGATCCGGCCCAGCCCTTTGCAATTGCCTCGCCGCGAGCGGAGAGCGCCGCCGGCAGCAGGAACATCGGGTTGACCGAACCAAGCTCACCAAAGAACGGGATCGGCACCGGGCGCTGTGCGCACATGTCGAACAAGGCACGGCCGCCACGCAGGGAGCCAGTGAAACCGACGGCGGTGATCAGCGGGTGCTGAACAAGCGTCTGGCCGACCTCGAAACCATTGCCCTGGATGAAGGAGAAGACCCCCGGATGCAGGCCGCAGGACTTGATGGCTGCGGCGATCGCCTCGGCGACGATCTCACCGGTGCCCGGATGGGCCGGGTGGCCACGGACGACCACGGGGCAGCCCGCAGCCAGAGCCGATGCCGTATCACCGCCGGCGGTCGAGAATGCCAGCGGGAAGTTGGAAGCACCGAAGACCGCGACCGGCCCGATCGGGCGCTGGACCAGCTTCAGGTCCGGGCGCGGCAGAGGCTGACGGTCCGGCAGGGCTTCGTCGTGACGCTTGTCGAGATAATCGCCTTTCAGAATATGCGAGGCAAACAGGCGCAACTGGCCGGTGGTGCGACCACGCTCGCCCTGAAGACGCGCTTCCGGCAAACCGGTTTCGGAAGTGCCGATCTCGGTGATGGCGTCCGCACGGGCTTCAATCTCGTCTGCAATCGCATTGAGGAATTTCGCCCGCTCTTCACTGCTGGAATAGCCATAGCTCCAGAAGGCTTCTTCCGCTGCGCGGCAGGCCGCGTCCACCTGGTCGGCGGTACCGACGGAGAAAGCGTGAGACGCACCATGCGCCGGTTCGGAGGTAAATGTTGCATCGCCAGCAACCCATTGCCCTGCAACAAGCTGCTTTCCGTGAGGCATAAAAGTCATGTCAAACCTTCTGGTTTTGAAGATGGATCAGAATTCGAACGGATCAGTGATGACGCGCCGCCCAAGAGAAAAGGCGTCGCACACATGGATCATCGGCGAGAGATCGACGTCGCTCGTGCCCGATTTCACCAGATCCGCCATACGGACGTAGAGGTTGGCATATTCATGGTTCGCCCCCTGTATAACGGGCTCACCGTCGATTTCCAGCTTCTCACCGCCAAGTGACAGCTTTGCGGCGCCCCGGTCGGTTTCAACGTCGATGTCCCATGTCTGGGGCCCTTCCTGACGCCAGTCGAAATCGGCGGACATTTCCGCGCCAACCGGATCTGCGAAGGTCAGCCCGGCGGCAATTGGCGTTGCCCGGTTCTCCGGAAACTCCAGAGTCGCACCGGTGAGGTGAACCGGATAAGGAAGAACCTCGGTCAGGATCGAGAGCGCATTGATACCTGGATCGAAGACCCCCATGCCACCCGGCTCCCAGATCCATTCCTGGCCTGGATGCCAACGGCGAACGTCTTCCTTCCAGGTGATCTTGAGCCGTTTCAACGTGCGTTCGGCAAGGAATGCCTTCAGCGCCGGTACGCTATCTGCATAGCGGGAGTGCCAGGTGGCGAACAACGTCACCCCGTGTTCCCTTGCAAGTGCCTCCAGCGCATAGCATTCGGCAAGGCTCTGACCCGGCGGCTTTTCCAGCATCACATGCTTGCCGGCCTTCAAGGCCTTGGCCGCATACTCGAACCGAGGTTGCGGTGGAATGGCGAGCGAGACCGTGGTGATGTCCGGCCGCTTTTCCAGAAGCTCGTCGATCGTCTGGAAATGATCGATCCCGTCAACGCCGGCGTGACGGCTGACCGCCGCCTCCAGCTGCCAGTCCGGATTACCGGCGATTGCCGGAATGTGCTGATCGCGGGCAATCTTGCCGATGCCCACCAGCGCCAGTTTTTCTGCCATCAATGTGAATCCTTCGGCACGGCGGAACCGCGGCAGCCTTTCAGGAAGTCGAAATCGGCGCCGGTGTCGGCACCTTGGACGTGGTCATGGAACAGGCGGGCGTAGCCGCTGTCCGGAACATGGTGCGACGGCTTCCATGCTGCAAGCCGTGCGGACAATTCCTGTTCGGAAATGTCGAGATGGATTGTCCGGTTCGCAACATCCAGTTCGATCATGTCGCCGTCTTTCACCACAGCCAGCGGTCCACCGGCAGCCGCCTCCGGAGAGGTGTGCAGGACAACGGTGCCATAAGCCGTGCCGGACATGCGTGCATCCGAAATGCGGACCATGTCGGTAATGCCTTTCTTCAGCACCTTGGGCGGCAAGCCCATGTTGCCGACTTCCGACATGCCCGGGTACCCCTTGGGGCCGCAATTCTTCAGCACCATGACGCAGGTCTCGTCGATGTCGAGGGCATCGTCGTTGATCTTGGCCTTGTAGTCGTCGATATCCTCAAAGACCACTGCCCTGCCCTTGTGCTGCATCAGATGCGGCGACGCGGCAGACGGTTTCAGGACAGCGCCATTGGGTGCAAGGTTGCCCTTCAGAACCGCGATACCACCCTGGCTGGTCAGCGCCTTTTCCGCCGGCAGGATGACATCCTCGTTCCAGTTCTTCACATCCTTGACCTGGTCCCACATGGTCTCGCCGGAAACGGTGATGGCGTCCTTGTTGAGCATGCCCGCCTCGCCTAGGCGCTTGATCACCACCGGCAGCCCCCCCGCATAGAAGAACTCTTCCATCAGGTATTTGCCGGACGGCATCAGGTTGACGATGGTCGGAATATCCCGGCCTGCCTTGTCCCAATCATCGAGCGATAGGTCTATGCCGACACGGCCGGCGATGGCCAGCAGATGGATGACCGCATTCGTCGACCCGCCGATGGCACCATTGGTGCGGATGGCGTTCTCGAACGCTTCGCGGGTCAGGATGTCGGACGGTTTCAGATCGTCCTTCACCATCTGCACGATCCGCCGGCCGGAGAGATGCGCGATCACCCGACGTCGACTGTCGACAGCCGGGATCGCCGCATTGCCGGACAGCGCAATGCCGAGCGCCTCTGCCATAGAGGCCATGGTGGATGCCGTGCCCATGGTGTTGCAGCTGCCTGGGGACCGGCTCATGGCGGCCTCGGCTTCCAGAAACTCCTCCTGGGTCATTTCCCCAGCCTTCACCGCCTCGGAGAATTTCCAGAGGTGCGTGCCGGATCCGACCCGTTCGCCCTGGAACCAGCCATTCAGCATCGGGCCGCCGGTGACGACAATTGCCGGAATATCGACGGAAGCTGCGCCCATCAGCAGAGAGGGCGTGGTCTTGTCGCAACCAACCAGCAAGACCACACCATCCAGCGGCGTGCCCCGGATCGCTTCTTCCACATCCATGCTGGCAAGGTTGCGGAACATCATCGCCGTTGGACGCAGCGTGCTCTCGCCGGTCGAGAACACGGGGAACTCTACCGGAAAGCCGCCAGCCTCGTAGATCCCGTGTTTTACGCGCTCCGCCAGATCGCGCAGATGCGCGTTGCAGGGCGTGAGCTGGGACCAGGTGTTGCAGATGCCAATAACCGGGCGACCATCGAAGAGGTCGTCCGGCAGACCCTGGTTCTTCATCCAGCTGCGGTGATAGATGTGGTCACGGCTGGTGCCGCCGAACCATTCGGTCGACCGCAGTTTGCGCGGCCATTTCGCCGGTTTGAATGCCATGATCTAAAGAACCTTCACTTGAGCCGCCCCGGCTTCCGCAGCCTTAAAAGCCAAGCGGTTTTTCAGGGGAACGCCGAATCCCGGCGCAGAAATCTCGACCTCGTCCCCTTCCCGGCAGCCAATGCCATCGGCGAAGGAAAGCGTTGCCGTGCCGAACATGTGCACGTGCAGATCGCCCGGCTGGCGGAAAACGTCATACTTGAAATGATGGTGTTCCAGGTTCGCCAGCGTGTGGGACATGTTGCCTTCACCCGACAGGAATGGCTTTTCCCAAAGCACTGCGCCGTCACGATAGATCCGGCTGGTGCCTTCAACCTTCTCCGGAAGCGGACCGACCATCAGTTCCGGCCCGAAGGAGGCCGGACGCAGTTTGGAATGTGCCAGGTACAGATAGTTCTGGCGCTCCATCACGTGATCGGAGAACTCGTTGGCGAGCGCGAAGCCGACGCGGAACGGCGTTCCGTCTTCGGCAATAACATATACCCCGGCAATCTCCGGTTCCTCGCCGCCATCCTCGCAGAAACCGGGACTGACAAGATCACCGCCCGGCGCAACCGCGCAGGATCCGTTGCCCTTGTAGAACCATTCCGGCTGGACGCCGACATGGCCCGGCTGCGGCCGACCGCCTTCAAGGCCAAGCTGGAACATCTTCATGCTGTCCGTGACGTTGGCATCGTCGTTCTTCGCCTTGGCGTGCATGGCATCACGAGTTGCCGCGGACCCCAGGTGCGTCAGCCCCGTGCCTGTCAGATGCATATGGGCTGCGTCCGGGTGGTCGATCGGCAGCAGCAACCGGCCTTCCGAGGCCAGCTGTTCCAGGTCGACCGCCGCACCGAGTTCATGTCCTCGGATACATTCGGTCAGGCTCTGGCCTTTTGCGATGGCTTCCTGAACCAGCTCGTAGGTGGAGGCAACTCCCTTCAGGACAGAAGCTTCGCTGCCATTGCGGACGACCACGGCACGTTTGCCGGCATCATCCAGGATCTGGGAAATCAGCATAGCGTTACCCCTGCTTGTTCTTGTTGTAGACGTCGAAAATTACGGCTGCGAGCAGCACGAGGCCCTTGATCATCTGCTGGTAGTCGATACCGATGCCCATGATCGACATGCCGTTGTTGAGCACGCCCATGAGGAAGGCCCCGACGACCGCGCCAATGATGGTGCCGACCCCGCCGGACATGGACGCCCCGCCGATGAAGACGGCCGCAATCACGTCCAGTTCCAATGCGAAGCCGGCCTTGGGCGTTGCGGTGTTGAGACGTGCAGCGAATACGAGACCCGCGGCAGCAGCCAGAACGCCCATGTTCGTGAAGGCCAGGAAGGTCAGTCGTTCGGTCTTGATGCCGGACAGTTTGGCAGCCTTCTGGTTGCCGCCGAGTGCGTAGATCCGGCGGCCGACCGTCGTCGTTTCGGTGATGAAGGCATAGATGATCGTCAGGACGCCCATGGTGATGAGCACATTCGGCAGACCGCGGAACAGGGACAGCTTGAACATCACGAACACCAGTGCCGCAGCAATGATCACGTTGCGGGCGATGAAGAAGCTCGTCGGCTCATCCTCGATGCCGTAGGCCTTGTTCTGTGCCCGCTGGCGCATGCCGATCCAGACCACAAGGGCTGCGGCCACGACACCGGTTGCGAGCGCAAGAACATTGACCTTGCGAGCACCGAAGAGATCCGCCAGTGCTTCCCCCATGCCGGCCGGAAACATGTCTGGTACGAACCCGGTGGCAATGATCTGGAATTCCTTCGGGAACGGCCCCACCGACTGACCTTCGAGAAGCCAGAGCGACAAGCCGCGGAAGACAAGCATGCCTGCCAGCGTCACGATGAAGGATGGTATTTTCCAATAGGCGACCCAATACCCCTGGGCCGCGCCGATAAGCCCGCCGATGGCCAGACAGACGATCATCGTGATGTACGGCGATTGGCCGTAGTTGACGATCATGACCGCGGCGAGCGCCCCGATGAAGCCCATCACCGAGCCGACCGAAAGGTCGATGTTGCCCGAGACGATGACGATCAGCATGCCAAGCGCCATGATGATGATGTAGGAGTTCTGCAGCAGCAGATTGGTGATGTTCACCGCACGCAGCAGCGTGCCGTCGGTAACCACCTCGAAGAAGGCCATCACCGCAATCAGCGCGAACAGCAGTCCGTATTGCCGCAAATGCGAGGAGATATACTCGCCGAAGCCCTTGGTCTTCACGACCGGCGTCGCATTGGTGTCGCTATCAGCCAGTTCCATGGGTTTTTCTCTCACTCGTTGACAATGAGCGACATGATGCGCTCCTGGCTCGCATCGCCGGCGGCAAGTTCACCGACGAGAGCCCCTTCGTTCATGACGTAGACCCGGTCGCACATGCCGAGCAGTTCCGGCATTTCCGACGAGATCATGACCACGCCTTTGCCCTGCGCGGCGAGGTCGTTGATGATGGTGTAGATTTCATATTTGGCGCCGACGTCGATGCCGCGGGTCGGCTCGTCCAGGATCAGCACTTCCGGCGCGGTGAACAGCCATTTGGCCAACACCACCTTCTGCTGATTGCCTCCGGAAAGGTTGACCGTTTTCTGGAACACCGACGGCGTACGGATCGCCAGCGCTTCCCGGTATCTCTCGGCAACGCGGGTTTCCTCGTTGCGCTTGAGGATGGGCCCGGAAGAAACGCCGTTCAGGTTGGCAAGCGTCGTGTTGAACCGGATCGTCTCGTCCAGAACCAGCCCGAGGGCCTTGCGGTCTTCGGTGACGTAGGAGATGCCGGCTGCAATTGCCCGGTCCACGGTGCTGACATCAATCGGCTGGCCCTTGAGCTTCACCGATCCGCTGATGTTACGGCCATAGGACCGGCCGAAGATGGACATGGCCAGTTCGGTCCGGCCCGATCCCATCAGCCCGGCAATGCCGACGACCTCGCCTGCCCGGACATTGAAGGAAGCGTTCTTGATCACACGCCGTTCGGAATGCTCGGGATGCCAGACGGACCAGTCCGTGACTTCCATCAGGACATCGCCCGGGGTTCGGCTGTGCTCCGGGAACCGATGCGTCATGTCCCGACCGACCATGTCGCGAACGATATCGTCCTCGCTCAAGCCTGCCTTGGCGTCGAGGTTCGACACGGTCATGCCGTCACGGATCACCGTAACGCTGTCCGCGACATATCGGACTTCGTTGAGCTTGTGCGAGATGATGATGCTGGTGACGCCCTGCGCCTTGAGTTCCAGCATGAGATCAAGCAGCTTGCGGCTGTCGTTTTCCTGCAGCGCCGCCGTCGGTTCGTCCAGGATCAACAGCTTGACGTCCTTCGACAGGGCCTTGGCGATTTCGACAAGCTGTTGCTTGCCGACGCCGATGGAGTCGACCTTGGTCGTCGGGGCCTCCGAAAGACCGACCTTGGCGAGCAGTTCTTCTGTCCGCTGGTTGGTTTTCCGCCAGTCGATCACGCCCTTGCTGGCGCATTCGTTGCCCAGGAAGATGTTTTCGGCAATCGAAAGCTGCGGCACCAGGGCAAGTTCCTGGTGAATGATGATGATGCCCTGCTTTTCACTGTCCGATATGCCGGAGAACCGGGCCGGTTCGCCTTCAAAAACAATCTCGCCGTCATATTGACCGTGCGGATAGACGCCGGACAGAACCTTCATCAGTGTGGATTTGCCTGCGCCATTCTCGCCGACGACGGCGTGAATTTCGCCCTTCTGGACATCCAGATTGACCCGGTCCAGCGCCTTCACGCCGGGAAAGGTCTTGCTGATGTTCTGCATGGAAAGGAGTGCCATCGACCCCGTTCTCCGAATTCCGAGGAAAGACCCACCCACCGAGCCGGACAATCAGGGTCCGGGTCCATTCCGCTCTCCCAGGACTGCGAGGAAGAGCGGAATTGCCGTGTCGATGGGTGGTAAGTGCCGCCGGACCAGCGGAAGATCAATCGGATGGGATCGATCCTCCTGAAGCTGATCACGTCCAAAGTGGCGGAGCATCCGGTGTGCGCTCGGTTGAGCGCAGGATGCTCCGGGGTGTTGTCGTTCTTATTTGACCTGGTCTGCAGTGTAGTAACCGCTGCCGATCAGGATCTCTTCCCAGTTGCTGGCGTCGACGGAAACCGGCTCCAGCAGGTAGGACGGAACAACCTTCACACCGTTGTCGTAGGTGGTGGTGTCGTTGATTTCCGGCTCGCCGCCACCAAGCAGGGCATCAACCATGCCGACAGTGACGCGGGCAAGTTCACGGGTATCCTTGAAAACGGTCGAGTACTGCTCGCCGGCCAGGATCGACTTCACGGACGGGACTTCGGCGTCCTGACCGGTGACGATCGGCATTTTCAGATCGCCGGAACCGTAGCCGACACCCTTGAGAGAAGACAGGATGCCGATGGACAGGCCGTCATACGGGCTGAGAGCGCCGTGCAGCTGCTTGTCGGTGTAGTGAGCGGACAACAGGTTATCCATGCGAGACTGTGCAACTGCACCGTCCCAACGCAGCGTACCGACGGTGTCCATGCCCATCTGGCCGGACTGGATGACGATCGTGCCATCGTCGATCAGCGGCTGCAGAACGGACATCGCACCGTCGTAGAAGAAGTAGGCGTTGTTATCGTCCGGAGAACCGCCAAAGAGTTCAACATTGTAAGGGCCGTCGCCGAACCGCTCTTTCAAGCCGTTCACGAGAGACGTTGCCTGCTGCACGCCGACCTTGAAGTTGTCGAAAGTCGCGTAATAGTCGACGTCGCCGCTGTCACGGATCAAGCGGTCGTAGGCGATGACCTTGATGCCGGATGCTGCTGCATTTTCAAGAGCGTTGGAAAGCGTGGTGCCGTCGATGGCGGCGATCACCAGAACGTCCACACCCTTGGTGATCATGTTCTCGATCTGGGCGAGCTGGTTCGGAATATCGTCTTCTGCGTATTGCAGGTCTGCTTCATAGCCGGCTTCGGTGAACTGCTCGACCATGGAATTGCCGTCGGAGATCCAGCGTGCCGAGGATTTCGTCGGCATGGCGATGCCGATGGAGCCTTTGTCCTGGGCCATTGCCGCGCCGGTCAGCGCCACGCCGGACATAAGGGTTGCTGCTGCCGCTACCGCGACAAGCGCCTTGGAAACAAATTTCATATCGTCCTCCCGGACCGGATCCCAGCCGGCCCAATTCAGTCACAGGCATTCACGGGTTGATGCCGGGGAGTACAAAATGGAAAAGTAACATGACGGTCAAATTATTATTCATTATCATTACATACCTTAATTGATATGAAATAACGGAAATCGGCCATGAGCTTGGACTTGCTGCGGCGGGGAATGAAAATCTCCCACTTGCGATTGCTCGCGGAGCTTGCAAAACACACTCGGCTCACCGACGCAGCAAGCGCTCTCGGCATGTCGCAACCGGCTGCTTCGCGTCTGATCTCAGAGGTTGAGCGCGTGGCGGAAGCCGACATTTACGTGCGATCGGGCCGCGGAATCGAGTTGACCGACATCGGCCACAAACTGGCCGAACGCTGTGTGCGCATCCTGCAGGAGTTTGCCGATGCGGGGCGCGATATCGAACAGCACAAGTCCGGCCAGAGCGGGCACGTCAGCATCGGGTCGGTGACGGGCCCTGCAATCGAATATGTCCTGCCCGCGATACGTCACGTGCGCCTCAGCTACCCGGATATTTCCATTTCGGTGGAAGTCGGTCCCAGTCTCGATCTGGCACCGATGCTGGAGGACGGGCGGCTCGACTTTTCCCTCAGCCGCGTGCCGGTGGATGAAGATCCGGACCTGTTTGAGGAACGCCCTCTCCTGCGCGAACCTGCCTGCCTTGTCGCCCGGACGGATCATCCGCTGACCCGCCTCGCAACACCTGTGCCTGCAGAAGCCCTATTGGGTTTTGACTGGGTCCTTCCGCCTGTTGGCGCCCCGATCCGCACCACGACGGAACAGGCTTTGCGCGACAAGGGGCTTGGTCTGCCCACCAAGGTGCTGACGACGTCTTCGTTTCTGTTCACGGTTACGACTGTGCAGCGTACCAACGCGATTGCCGCTGTCGCCCAATCGGTTGCCTCAAGCTTTGCTGAAAATGCAGACGGAAGCCCGGGCACGATCACGGCCCTTGAAAGCGATCTCACCTTGTCGGTTGAGACCTATTCCTTCCTGACCCGAAAAGGCCAGGTTCTGACGCCTGTCGCCCGGATCGTGGCACGTGAAGTCCTGCGGGCAATCACGGGCGAAACGATAATCGCGTGATTGCGGATCGCAAGCCGAAGCGATGCAACGTCTTGAAAAACTTGACAAACTGTAGAGGGAGAGTGGTGCCCAGAGCCGGAATCGAACCAGCGACACGCGGATTTTCAATCCGCTGCTCTACCAACTGAGCTATCTGGGCGTGCCTTGCAAGTGGTCCGGGGCGAGCCCCGTTCGCTGAAAGCCCGGTCCTTATAGAGGCTCCCTGAAACCTTGTCCAGCACCCCGGCAAAGTTTTTTGCGAAAGCGCGCCACCTGCCCTGTTGAAAACTTTGGTTCGGAGCAAGCTATTGATTATAATAGGCTTCTATCGGCATCCCGCAAGCGTGAACCGGTCGAAGATCACTCGCGTATCGCCGATGACGACCGCCATCGGCCAGACGAGAGCGCCCTTTGGCGTGCCGTCTGTCCGGGATCGAAGCCGGGACCAATCCCTGCCGGACTTCATTCTTCGCCACAAAGAAAAAAGCGCGCCGGCAAGCGGCGCGCTCATTTCCAATTCGTGGCTTAACTTACTGCTCGGCAATACGGCCGTCGGTGTAGGGCTTATAGCCGTTACCTTCGGCAATGAAGTCGGCAACAACGACTTCCAGCCCCGGGCCGTAATCGTAGGCATTCATGCCCTTTTCGGCGAACACCTTATAGCCATCGCCGCCAGAACGCATGTAGTTGTTGGATACAACGCCGTAGACCTTGTCCTTGTCGATCGGGGTCCACGCACCGTTCTCCATCACTTCAACAACCAGGATCCGGCCTTCACCCGGCGCTTTCTTGCGCGTCCAGGAAAACTTCAAACCGGCAACCTGCGGGAAACGGCCGGCACCTTCTTCGACCTGACTAACTCCATTTTCCAGAGCCGCAATCACGTCGGCGCCTGTCAGCTGAAAGGTAGACAGCGTGTTCTGGAAGGGCAGAACCGTTAGAACCTCGCCCATGGTAACTTCACCGCCATCGATGGAGGCGCGCAAGCCGCCGCCGTTTTGAATCGCGATCTGGACTCCTTGATCCTTCACGCGGTCCAGCATGGCATCGGCCACGAGATTGCCCATCTGGCATTCTCCGGCCCGGCAAGTGTCCCTGCCACCGTCGATTACCCCGTCCGACGCTCCGATGACCTTTGCCTTGATTTCTTCAATCGGTGCTGCCAGCTCAGCCACACGAGCCAAATATGCTTCATCCGGCGTGACGGAAGCATCAAGCAGGATCGGCTCGCCTTCGGCCTTGATCAGGTTGCCGTCATCGTCCCAGGTGACGTCGATCTCGCCGAGAAACTTGCCATAGGCATAGGCTTGAACGATCGGGACATCCTTGCCGTCCGGGTTCTTAACGAGAACGGGATAAGGCCCCTCGGCGCGCTCCTGGGTGTTGGAAAGCAGCGTATGGGAATGACCACCCACGATCAGGTCGATCCCCGGTACGGCTGCAGCGATCTCCTTGTCGCGCGGCAATCCCATGTGCGTAACGGCAATGATCTTGTTGACGCCTGCTGCCTCGAGGCCTTCAACGGCGCCTTTAAGGTAGTCTTCGGCCTGGATAAACCGGACACCTTTGCCAGGAGAAGACGTATCTACAGTGTCTTCCGCAAGAGCGGACACGATGCCGATCTTTTCGCCGCCTTTTTCCAGTATCAGAACACCGGGTACCTTGCCCTTGAGCGTCGGTTCGCCGGTCACATCGATGTTGCCGGAAATAACCGGAAACTCCACCTTGCCAAGAAAATTGGCGAGACCGGACGGGCCATCGTCGAATTCATGGTTTCCGACAGCCATGAGATCGATATCCATGCCGTTGAGAAACTCGGCAGCGGCATCGCCCTTGTAAGTGGTGTAGAAGAGAGATCCTTGGAACTGATCGCCGGCATCGACAACAAGAACGTTCTTGCCCTCTCCGTCCAGGGCAGACCGGCGTTCATCCAGTTTCGTCTTGATGCGGGCAATACCGCCGAAGCATTTGCCTTCGGTTTCGGACTCCGCATCGCACGTGGAATCGTACTTGTTGATGGACTCGATGCGCGAATGCAGATCGTTCAAATGCAAGATCGTCAGCGAATAATCGGCATAGGCTGCCGTCGACAGTGCCGTGGTCACGGACAGCACTGCGGCGCTCAGAAAACGTTTTTTCATCGGACCCTCGCCCTTGGATAGGTTGGTTATGCCGTATCGGGAACGAGACGCCCGATGCCGGCTTCCCGGTGTTCTTCATGACCCAGCACGACCATCAACGGAAGGTATCGACCTGCCCGGAAAACCGGAATTGATGGCGCCAGGATCGCCGGTATAGGAAGATCTTGGTGCAGTTTTATGACAGCTGCAAGAGCCCGGCGGCGGGATTCTGAAAAAAATTTTGCTGGATAAATATTTTTGCAGCGCTGCCTAAAAATAGCTCAATCCCGCCAACTCTGCCGAGCCAAGTTCCGTGGCAGCCGGCTGAACAGGCAAATGGCAAGGCTTCCCGAAAACTCTGGTGACGGGCGGTTTTCAGGGACTTTTGAGAAGATTTTCAGGAAAGGAGCACCGAGGCGCCGAGTTCTGCCTGGAATACCGGCAAGGCCTTCGCGCCTGCTTCGCCGGCAAATGAACCCGCGGATCATATGGCCCGCCAGGGCCTGTCAGGAGCGGTCTTCGTCCGGGAAATTGCTCTCGTCGATATCGTCGGTCTCCACCACGGGTATGGTGTACCCCTCGGAGAACCAGCGGTTCAGATCGATCTTGGCGCAGCGATCCGAGCAGAACGGATAATCGTCCGGCGTCGACAACTTCGAGCAGATCGGACAGGGGCGCATGCGCCGTTCGGGTTTCTGGCTTTCGGCCATTTCACTCTCCGGATTTCAGCTTCGCGCCAACTGCTGAAAAGGCAGCCGGTGATGGTTCATCGGCTTGCCGAACACGATCTCGACAGCCTCAGGCCGCCGCTGTCGCCCAGCCCTGATGAACAGGGTATCCGGCTGAACTCAGCAGGTTCGCGGTTTCCACCAGGGGCAGTCCGACCACCGCCGGGTAGGACCCGACCAGTTTGACGACAAAACTTCCAGCGAGCCCCTGAATGGCATATCCGCCTGCCTTGCCACGCCACTCGCCGGAGGAAATATAGTCGTCCATGTCCTTGCGCGTCAGGCGTTTGAACCGCACGCGGGTTTCGACAAGCTTGGAACGGACCTTGCCGTTTGCCTCTGCAACGGCCACCCCGGTGAACACCCGGTGGCCACGGCCCGACAGGAGAGACAGGCACATGAGCGCCTGATCGGTCAGCTCCGCCTTGGGCAAGGCCCGGCGACCGACCGCAACCACGGTATCGGCAGCCAGCACCACACTGTCCTGCATCGCTTCGGACGCATCGGCCATCTGACGAACGGCTTCAGCCTTTGCACGTGCAAGGCGCAGCGCAAGACTCCGCGGTGTTTCATGCTTCTTCGGCGTTTCGTCGATATCGGCCGGCAGGAGGTGATCCGGCTCCAGTCCGATCTGCTGCAGCAGCGCGAGGCGGCGCGGCGAGGCGGAGGCCAGGATCAACTGAGGGGCATTGGTCATCTAAGAGCGAGCCTTGCAGCCGGGGTCACCTTGAAGGATCCGCTTACTTGAAGCGGTAGGTGATCCGCCCCTTGGTAAGATCATACGGGGTCATTTCGACAAGAACCTTGTCGCCCGCCAGTACGCGGATACGGTTCTTGCGCATACGCCCTGCCGTGTGGGCAATAATTTCGTGATCATTTTCCAGTTTTACGCGGAACGTCGCGTTCGGCAACAGTTCTGTTACGACGCCCGGAAACTCCAGAGCTTCTTCTTTGGCCATTTGATATCCTGAATAAAGCGGGCCCTGCCCGCGGGTGCCGGGGAAACTAACGGATTAGCGGCAGAAAGTGAACCTTTCTTTCCACCGCTATGCAAAGAAACTGCCAGATCCTATGCATCACCCCCTGCGATCGCCATTTCCTGCCGGATTTACGCCGGAAAACCCGGCATTTTCCTGCTGTTCACGCCACTCATCTTCAAGAATTGCGTAATAGAACTCTTCGTCCCAACCACCCTTGAACAGGGCATGCTCGCGAAAATGGGCCTCCCTGCGCATGCCCAGGCGTTCCATCACTCCCCAGGACGCGTTGTTGCGGGCATCGCAGCTGGCGAAGATGCGGTGCAGTCCGAGATCCTCGAACCCCATGCGCAGCAGCGCGCGGCCAGCCTCCGTGGCAAAGCCCCTGCCCTGATATTGGGGATTCAACGTGAACCCGATGGTGCCCTGGCGCGCTTCCACGTTCGTCACCCTCAACGAAACGTCACCGATGACACCACCGTCCTTCCGTTCCTCTACCGCTAAGGCCAGTGTCCCTTCACCATCCAGGCACTTCATGTCCGCCCATTTGGTCAGTTTCGACCGGATTTCCTCCAGGCTCCGTGGTTCCCAGAACTGGAAACGAGCAACCTCCGGCAGAGACTGGTAGGCATGGAGTGCCACCGCATCGCCTGGCTCCATGGGACGCAGTACCAGCCGGTCCGTCAGGACCTGCGACGTGATTTCGAATTTCATCTTGTTCCTTCAGGTTCAGCCGCTTGGCGGCGGCGCCCAGTCCAGGCGCTTCTTGATGCGCATCATGAGCTGATCGCGCACTGCCCGGTATTCGCCCAGGATCTGCTCCCGGCTGCCGGTGGCAAGGGTCGGGTCGAGAGTCGGCCAGTATTCCACCTCGACCGATTCCGTTCTCGTCATGTCGAGCGCCTTGTGGTGCGCCTCGGGAGCGAGAGTGACCACAAGATCGAACCCGGATTCGTCCAGATCCTCGAATGTCTTCGGCGTGTGCCGGCTCATGTCGACGCCTATTTCGGCCATGACCGCGTCCACGAACGGGTCAACCTTGCCGGAACGGACACCGGCGGAACGCACATAAATCTGGCCGGGAAAGAGTTTGGCCGTCAGAGCCTCGGCCATGGGCGAGCGTACGGAATTCATTCCGCAGGCAAAAAGCACCGCAGTCGGACGCATGCCCGGCCCGGCCATATCCGTCAGCCCTTCCAGTGCAAGGCGTAAACGAGGGTAAACAGCCGTCGTGCCGTCTGCATGTCGACTTCTATCTTCCCTTCCAGCCGCTCCATCAAAATGGCAGAGCCTTCGTTGTGCACCCCGCGCCGCCCCATGTCGATCGCCTCGATCTGGCTCGGTGTCGCGTGGCGGATGGCCTCGTAATAGCTTTCGCAGATCAGGTCGTAGTCCTTGACGATCTTGCGCAGCGGAGACAGTGACAAAACATGAGTGACGACTTCCTTGTCGTCATCGGTCCTGATCCGGAAAACCAGCTTCTTTTCGATTACCGACAGGTTGAGAACATAGCTCGCAGGCGGATGCCCGACGGGCTGAAACGCGTTTTCCTCAATCAGGTCGTAGATCGCAACAGCACGGTCATGCTCCACTTCCGGTGTGGACCGGGCGATAGAGGCTTCGTCCAAAACCACATCAACCAGCTTTCCGCCGGTTTGCTGCGGTTCGGGATCCGGGTGCGGTTCGCTCATCTGGTCGAAGCCTCTTCTTCAAATCGGGAGCTATAAATTCAGTCTGATGGAAACAGAGCGCGCGTGCGCCGACAACCCCTCTGATTCACCAAGAGCGATTGCCGCCGGCCCGAGCTGACGCAGATTATCCGCATTGCATTTCAGGATCGAGGTGCGTTTGACGAATTCCAGCACGCTCAGACCCGACGAAAAGCGAGCCGACCGCGCGGTCGGCAACACATGATTGGAGCCGCCGACATAGTCGCCAATGGCTTCAGGCGTATAATGGCCCAGGAACACGGCGCCTGCGTTGCGCACCTTCTTCAGCAGCGCTTCCGGATCGGCAACGGCAAGTTCCAGGTGTTCGGGAGCAATTCGGTTGGCTAGCGGCATTGCCGCCTCCAGATCGTCCACCAGGATGATTGCTCCGTAATCCTGCCAGCTGGCACGGGCAACATCTTCGCGCGGCAACGTTTTCAACTGCGCTTCGACGGCAGCTTCCACCTGGTTCGCAAGATCTTCGCTGTCGGTGATCAGGATCGACTGCGCAGCGGTATCGTGTTCGGCCTGTGCCAGCAGATCGGCAGCAAGCCAGTCGGCATTGTTGCCGCTGTCGGCCAGGATCAGCACTTCGGACGGGCCCGCGATCATGTCGATGCCGACAGTGCCGAAGACACGGCGCTTGGCAGCCGCCACAAAGGCATTGCCCGGACCGACGATCTTGGCGACCGGGGCAATGGTCTGCGTTCCATAGGCAAGAGCAGCAACGGCCTGTGCACCGCCAATACGATAGATTTCCGTGACACCGGCAATTCTGGCGGCAGCCAGCACCAGCGGGTTCAGCACCCCGTCCGGGCTCGGAACCACCATGACGATGCGTTCCACGCCCGCGACCTTGGCCGGCACGGCATTCATCAGAACCGAACTCGGGTAGCTTGCGGTACCACCGGGCACATAGATGCCGACAGCCTCGACAGCGGTCCAGAGCGAACCGAGTTCCACGCCGATGGGATCGGTATAGCGGTCGTCCTTCGGCATCTGGCGGGCATGGTGGGCGTGAATGCGGTCGTGGGCAAGCTGCAGGGCGTCCAGCGTCTCCTGCGGCACCTTTGCAAGCGCGGCATCAATTTCTGCGGCGGACACCGTCAGTTCGGCCATGCTCTCGGCCTGCAGCCGGTCGAACCTTGCCGTATAGTCGAGGACTGCCTTGTCGCCTTCGGTGCGAACACGCTCGAGAATGTCCCGGACGATCTGGTCGACATCCTCCGACACTTCCCGTTTGCCGGAAAGGAGAGCCTTGAACTGGTCTTCGAAGCGGGCGTCGTTGATGTTAAGGCGTAGAACCACGCAATTCTCCATCATGTGCGGTGCCGTGCACCGTCTGTCATTCCGTGCGAGCGGTCAGCTGAGGTCGTGTTGCGGCAGGTTCGGCGTGGACCATGCGGCGCCCAAGTCCGACAGTTGCGCCTCGATGCAGTCCACCTCGAGCGCAAGGCTGCCACCACCTGCAAAGGCGAGCTGGATCGTGCCGGCCGGCTCTTCGCCCGGCTCGAATGTCACGGCGAGCAATTCCAGGACGGCACCCTTGGCCTTCTGGTTGATGTTCTGCGCCTTCATGGCCCTGACTTGCGCAAAGGCCAGCGCCGTGCGGCGGCGCTCATGTTCCTTCGATCGCTTGTCGGCTTCCTTGTCCCACACGAACCGGTTCAACACGAACACGGCCTTCTGCTCCTTCGGCAGATAGCGGATATCCGCGATGGTGATCACCGCGTCCTGCAGATGGGCGGAAAGAACCTGAAGGTCTTCCTGGTCAAGGGCGGCAAGTTTCAGCTGGTCCATTTGCTCTTGTTCTGATCCGGTCATGCGTTGTCTGGCAGGACGCATATAAGCGACTTTCTGCCCGGTCCCAAGGCTGTTGCCTAATGGGGAATAACGGTTTTGGCAATCTCCAATGCCCTGAAACATGCCTTGCGGCACCGTGGAGCCCTCAAGGGCCTTCATCCACCCGCTGGCGCAGATCCGCCTTGACCTCGTCCAGCGATGCAATCCGCCGGAAGATCCGCCGGCCCAGCCAGAGCCCGAACACAAGCAGGAAGAAGCCCAGAGACGGCCCGTAGGGCGCCGGAACAAGGACAACAGCGAACAGTGCCGCGAAGGCAAAGGCCAGCTGGACCAAAAACCGGATTGTCTGTGCATTCATGCAGTCGCTCCAACATCGTCCCGCAGGTTATCCCGGCGTCGATTTGTAATCATCTGCCATCTGCCTTCCGTCTTGCAATCAGGGCACGCATTCTGGAAAGTGACGCCAGCACATCAGGGCGACACCCTACCATCACACGAACGCACGGGCACGTAATGCTGAAACGATCCACCTGCCTCGGCCTGCTGGCAGGCAGTCTGCTTCTTTTCCAGACGCCGATGGATGTCCAGTCACAGGATTTTACCGAGAAGGTTCTGGGTGAGACCATATATGTCCCGGCCTATTCGCGGGTCTTTTCCCATCCGAACAGGTCCGACCTTCTGGCGGCAACACTTGCCATCCACAATGTCGACCCTGAAGCCACCATAACGTTGCAGCAGGTCGATTATCACAACGAGGATGGCACCTTGCTGCGCTCTCTGCTCGATGCGCCGGTGGACCTTGCACCCCTGCAGTCGAAAACAGTGCTGATCCCGATCAACGACACCACTGGCGGCGTCGGGGCGAATTTCCTGCTCGTGTGGTCGTCGGATAGTGGTGCCCTCAGCCCCATCGCAGAAGCCATCATGACCAGTGGCAGCGGCGGTCCCGGCCCCTCTTTCACGTCACGAGGCCGGGTGATCAAGCGGCAAACGGCGGAGTAGATTTCGCGAAAAATGCATTACATGGGGTGCGGCGCAGTCCACGCCGCCCATGTTTTCACACGGTAATCCAACGGCTTTGTCAGGCCGAGATGCGCTCGATCTTCGCGCCGCAGCGGGTCAGCTTGTCTTCCAGACGCTCAAACCCGCGGTCGAGGTGATAGACACGGCTGACCGTCGTTTCGCCTTCTGCTGCCAGACCGGCAATAACCAGCGAGACGGACGCCCGCAGATCCGTTGCCATGACCGGAGCACCGCGCAGGGTCGAGACGCCTTCGATCATTGCCGTGCGGCCGTCCACATGGATCTGGGCACCGAGGCGGGCCAGTTCCTGCACGTGCATGAACCGGTTTTCAAAAATGGTTTCGGTTATCCGGCTGGTGCCGCCAGCCTTCGTCATCAGGGCCATGAACTGGGCCTGCAGGTCGGTCGGAAAGCCCGGGAACGGTTCGGTGGTGATATCCACCGGCTGGATGCCGTTGCCGTTGCGGTAAACCTTGATGCCGTCGGCGGTCTGCGTAATGTCCGCACCGGTCTGGCGAAGTGTCTCGAGCGCCGTTTCCAGAAGGTCCGAACGGGCGCCTTGCAACAGAACGTCACCACCGGTCATGGCAACAGCCATGGCATAGGTGCCTGTTTCGATCCGGTCCGGAACAACCGCGTGATGCGCACCATGAAGGCGCGGCACACCCTGGATGCGGATAGTCGATGTGCCTTCACCCTCGATCTTCGCGCCCATGGCCTTCAGGCACTTGGCAAGATCGACGACTTCCGGCTCACGCGCGGCGTTGACGATTTCCGTCTCACCACTGGCCAGCGTCGCCGCCATCATGATTGTGTGGGTTGCACCGACGGAAACCTTCGGAAACTCGACGCGAGCACCTTTCAGCCCACCCGGCGCCTTGACGATGACATAGCCGCCGTCGATCTCGATCTCGGCGCCGAGCGCTGCCAGACCGTCGATGAAGAAGTCTACCGGCCGTGTGCCGATTGCACAGCCGCCAGGCAGCGAGACCCGCGCCTCATGGCTGCGGGCAACCAGCGGGCCGATTACCCAGAAGCTGGCACGCATCTTGGAAACCAGCTCATAAGGCGCGGTCGTGTCGACGATTTCACGGGCGGTCAGGTTCAGCGTCTGTCCGGCAAGGTCATCCTGGCCGCTACGCTTGCCGTTCACCGAGTAATCAACCCCGTGATTGGACAGGATCTGCATAAGCTGGGCAACGTCGCGAAGGCGCGGCACATTCGACAGCGTCAGGGTCTCATCCGTCAGGAGCGATGCGATCATCAGCGGCAGTGCCGCATTCTTCGCGCCGGAAATCGGAATGACACCATTCAGTTCCGCACCACCAACGACCTTGATACTGTCCATGTTTTTCCCCGAACAGGACCGTGCTCACCGCACGGCCATCCCTTTGCATACGTCAAGAAACTCACATCAAACGTGCGGTCTACACGCAAGTTATGGCCCATGCAAGGCGCGCAACCGGCTGCGGCCGGGCAATTTTGGGGCGACACAGTCCTGCCGAACATCCGGCTGTTGGTCCTCAGTCGGCATCCCGCGTCTTGGCAGCAGACTTGCGGCGGCGCAGATTGGCTCTCAAGGCTTCGGCCAGCCGGTCTTCGCGGGACTTCGCCCCAGCTTTGTCCGACGCCTTTTCGCCTGTCTGCTTGCCGGATTTTCCGCCGCCGCTTTCAGCGGACTTGTGCTGCTGGTCTTTTTCGCCCATGGCGCGCCTGTGTGATGATCCTGTGATTCATTTATCTAGCAAGCTGCCCGCAGCTTGCCTAGGCATCTTGTGTCTTCCGCATGGTTTGCCGCCTACCCTGCCAGCTTCAGCAGCATTCGGTTTTCCCATCGCTGCCAAAAACGTGTCCGCGGCCAGGCTGCACCCCATCAGACTCATGCATCATCGCGTCAAGAAGCCTGCACACGGTGCTGTGTCCCGCCTTCAGTCTTCCCTGTTTCCAATCGTCCCAATTCCCCGGAGGCTGCTTCCACCTGCCTTTCGGCGAGAGCCCGTCTCCCCTCTCCCGAAAACGCCAATCTGCTCTGCGCCTCGACCGGAAGGATTGTTTAATATCCACAGGCGAAACAGGGCCGAAAGCACCAGCTTTGCCGCACCAACCCTTCAATCGTCCCGGCTTTGACGAGAGGGAGCAAATGACTGCGGAAAAAAATCCCAAAACACTGCTTGCGTCCCCGAAGGTCTTATGGCAAAAGCCCCCTCATTCCGGTCGGCACCGCTGATCGGCACCAGCACTTGCGTCTTGCAACTCAAGCTTTTCAAGCAAAAAAGTTCGACGCCGCGCCTGTCCCAAAGACAAGCCAGATGCTGCCGTAGCTCAGGGGTAGAGCACTCCCTTGGTAAGGGAGAGGTCGAGAGTTCAAATCTCTCCGGCAGCACCATTTCACATTTCTTCCCGCAAAAGACGCTAACACCTTGAATAGTAAGGTAATTGCTGGCGTTCTACAGTCCTCGTTTCGGGTGTATTCCAAGCGCTTATTAAAAGCCCATCTGAGGACTGCTTTCTGCAACTCGACGGCGCATGAGCCCTCAAGGTTCTTCCTTGCGTTCCATTGCCGGAATAACGCCGCAATGCTTGGTTTTATGGGGTAAAGCCCTAGCTAAGCTGCTTGCGAGCTTGTGAGGAAATGCGATGAATGAGAGCCAGACGAAATTGACTGCTGCGGAAGCAAAAGGCCTTCGCACTGCCAAGGAGCTTGAAGCTCATCTTGCTTGGCTGGAAACCTTCACACCTGCGGCGCTCGGCGTTCTGGCAATCGCTTCCGGTATCTACACATACCTGGGTGTGTCCTCTCTGCTGGAGGATACGGGTGCGATGAGTTTCTTCGCGGCGGTGGCCTATTCCGTCGCCGTGTCAGTCGGGATTTTCGTATTCTGGAGCTACATGCTTCGGCTCATGCCAGCGATGCGCAGTGCGGCGGGCTTCATCGGACTTTCGGTTTCAATGCTTGTGGGGTCGGCTGCAATCATTGCCATGTCGAGCTGGCTCAACGCTGCCGCGCTTGCGGGATCGGCGGCTGTCGAACAACACCTGGATACGACAGTCCGCGACTACCAGGCGGCTTTGGAGCAGGCACATGAGATCGCCCTTTCGGGCCAGGCTCTCGGGCGCGAGGTTCAACGTGCAAAGGAAGCATTCGAAGCACTCGCCCAACAGGAACGCTCCGGCGAGCTCTCAGGCACAGCAGGTGAAGGCGCAGTCTTTCGAGTTCTGACGCAAAAAACAGAAGAGCTCCAGAACCTTGAGGAGCAGATTTCAGAACAAAAGCCACTGATTGACTCTGCCTTTGCCCGGGGCAACGAAATCCTTGGGCGCATGCGAGCCCTGACGGTTGCCCCCGGCCCGGTTGAACAAAGGTCGGTCGCGTTTTCGGAGGAAAGCGTGCGTCTTGCCGGCGTTATTGCAAACCTGAACCAGTACTCCGTTGCACCTCTCGTCGCTCGAGCCGCCGAGGATCTGCCCGCATCTGTTGTCCTTCCCGAACTTGATGGCCGAAACAGCAGCGTTCGGGACGCTCAATCAAGCACCATCGCATCCGTGTTGAACGCCCTCGACCAACGCAGCCAGACCCTGCGGCGCGCAGCCGATGAAGTGCTGGCGTTGGAGCCACCACAGGAGACGGCCTATAATCCGATCTCAAGCGCCGACGCTGTGATCAGGTACGCAGGCAACTTTGTCCCCTCATGGGCTGGTGCTATCGCGATCGACCTCCTGCCCGCCGTTCTGGTCTTTGTGGTCGCAATCACCCAGGCATCGATCCGTAGCGGCCGGGATGGGCTAAGCATCGAGGCAACCCTGACGCTCGCAGACCTCAAGGCAGCAATCAATGCGATGAAGGATGTCGAGGCTTCGATGGGGGCGGCAGACAAGGAAGTCTTGCGCCGTGTCGCAAATGCGGAAACTTCCGAACCCGCAAACCTGAATGCTGCGGAGTAGCACGACGTGTTTTCCGAGCGCCTTGATACGTCGCGGATAACCATCCAGCGCAGCCTGAAGTGGGTTTTGGTCGCTCAGGCGGTCCTGGCAGCCTTGTTGGTGCTCTCGCATCTGCAGGCTCAATGGCCCCCGGGGGCTGGCGGCAACGATGCACTGCCGTCCGGACCCACGACACCCGGCGATCAGGTGAGACACTACGATCCATCTCGAAGCTTTCCCGACTTCATGCGGACACCCGCCCCGTCGACTGTCAAAATTCCGGGTGACATGCCTCCCAGGCTTCAGTTTGAAGTGATCGACAGAGGTGAATTGGGGGAAGCGATTTTCCTGAAGGGCCGGATCTCGTCTGGAGACGCCGAACGCTTTTCGAGCTTCCTGGCCAGCCTGGAAGAAGCCCCCAAAGTGGTTTCACTCCATAGCCCCGGTGGCAATGTGAGTGAGGCATTTGAAATTGGTCGTAGCCTGCGCGCAGCTGAGCTGGATACCACCATGCTGCCTGGTCTGGTGTGCCTTTCGTCGTGTCCTTACATTTTTGCAGCCGGTGTCAATCGTTCAGCCTCCAAGGATGCTGCCGTAGGCATGCATCAGCACTACTATGACACCCCCGGCTACATGCCTGTTTTCCTGGCGGTGGAAGAGATTCAGTACGGCCAGGGGGAAACGATGGAATACCTGATCGAGATGGGTATCGATCCAGGCCTGATGGTCCATTCTCTCAATACGCCCCCCAAGGAAATCTACATCCTGGTTGAAGATGAGCTTCTCGGCACCCGGCTCGCGACGGAAATCCTGGACTGAGCACCGATCAGCAGAGGTCGGGTCTGAGCCCGCTCCAAAAGCTAGAGATGCAATTGGCCCGTTGCAGTGAGCACAGCGGAACCGGTCAGCTCAACAGCGTCGGGGCGCACGAGAAGCCGAATATGGCTTTCCCTACCCATAGAAACTCCCTGTACGACCGTGAACGTTTCTTGTCCTCCAGCACCGCTGCGGTTGGCCAATAGCCACCCCAGTGGGCCTGCGGCACTTCCTGTTGCCGGGTCTTCCCGAATGCCTACCGTTGGATTGAAGAAGCGGGCATAGGCTTCCCCTCTCTGTTCACCGGATGTCGTGAAAACATAACATCCTTGCGCACCGGCACGCTCCAACAACGGAAGAAGCATGGAGGCGTCAGGCTCCGCACGATCAACTTCGTCGCGCGAAACGAGCCTGACGAGCATATGCGCCGCACCCGTGGAGACCACAACCGCTTCCTGCGGCCCAAGGGCCGGCTCAGTCTTGTCGAGCCCCAGTGCTTCGGCAAGCGCCTGCAAGTTCCCGACGTCGCCAATATGGCGCGGCATGGCCTGAGACAGGGAGACAGTGACCCGTCCATTTTCCCGTCCGACCGAAACTGGAAGAAGCTCGTCCCCCAGTTGCTGAACAAACGAGGTGCGTTCACCTAATTGGCCCGTTTCTGCCAACCACCACCAGACACCAGGTGAAAAGCGACGCGATGCATCCTCCAGCAAGACTTTCTTGCGAGCCGAGTTCAGCCTTCCAGGATGCGTCTCAGTGAAACAACCGCGGCCGAGGTCCGGTTTTCAACGCCCAGCTTGCCGAAGATCCGGTCCAGATGCTTGTTCACCGTGCGCGGGCTCATGTCCAGAATGGAGGCGATTTCCTTGTTGGACTTGCCGTTGGCAATCCAGATCAGGACTTCGGCTTCGCGTTCCGTCAGGTCGAAGGCATCCTTCAGGATTTCGGAAGGCACGCTGTCCGAGACATCCGACACGCGCAGCAGATGCTCGCCCGCACTGATGTTGCCGGCATAGGTGAACCGCAACTCCCGTCCCTTGATGCGGGCAACAATGTCCTCTTCCTTCTGGACAGCCTTTCCCTGTGGCAGCAGGTAGTGGCGCAGCCAGTCGACGGCAGCTTCCGGCAACTGCCCGGCTGCCGCTGCGTCCTCGGCCGTGCCCGTACCAAGCAGCGCGGAGGCTTGCGGTGTCGCCCAGCATACGGCGCCCGAGAGGTCGACCGACATCAAGTAACGACCGGATGCATCAAGTGCGACATGGGCGCTGCGCGAATTTCGGGCGTTGGAAATATGCACGCGCAGACGGGCGATCAGTTCGTCCGGGTTGACCGGCTTGGTGACATAGTCGACGCCACCTGATTCCAGGCCCCTGACAATATGTTCCGTCTCGCTCAGTCCGGTCATGAAGAGAACCGGCACATCCCGAAGGTCTTCCAGCGCCTTCAGGCGCTTGCTGGTTTCGAAACCGTCGAGCTCCGGCATGATCGCGTCCATGAGGATCGCATTGGGGATCACGCGGGCTGCGATTTCTATCGCCTTTCGACCGCTTTGGGCCACCAGAACTGTGAAACCGGCTTCCTCCAGGGCGTCCGAAAGCATGCCCAGGGAAGAAGGCGTGTCATCGACCAGCAGCACCGTCTCGGCCTGACTAGGAGCATTCATGATCATGTCCGAGCCTTTCCAGAAGCTTGTCGTATTGGGTGAGATCGAATTCCTTGATGAGACGCCGCATGTGGTGGACAAAGTCCGCCGCATGCGGCTCATGCGCCTCGATGTCGTCGAGTTTTGCCTTGATTCCACGCACATAGCCGATGTCGCTCAGCTGTTTCAAAATGCCGAGGCTCTCTTCCGACGGCAGACAGGCCTTCTCGAATATCGCCCTGCCCGACGATCGCAGGCCCTCTGTCGGCGGCGCTGCCGCGGGGTCGTCCGTGCGCCAGACGAGTTTCAATGCCAGCTGAAGCTTGTCCTGCAATTCCTGCAACCTCACAGGCTTCACCAGATAATCGTCATGATAGATCCGGTGCACCGGGTCCCGGCCGCTGTCATCCGCATTGGCCGAAATCATGATGATGACCGCATCGCCAAATCCGCTTTCCCGCAGCTTGCGGGCAAGGTCCCAGCCACTCATGCCCGGCATGCTTATGTCGAGCAGAAAGGCATCGGGACGTTCGTCCTGTACCATCGCCAGACACGAGCGGCCGCTTGCCGCGGCAAGAACCTTGAAACCGAGCGGCGACAGGAAATCCCTGACCAGCGCCCTTTGGGCGGGATCGTCATCCACCACCATGATCGTCTGGATCGGACCGTGATACCCGCGAATGCGTTTTTCCGCCCGCCCCGCCTGGATTGGCGCTTCCGCGGCGCTCAGCAGCATGCGGACCTTGAACGTGCTGCCGGCACCAACCGTGCTTGAAACCTGGATGTCACCACCCATCACCTCACTCAGGAGTTTGGTGATCGTCAGACCAAGCCCCGTCCCGGGAACGGCCTCCTTGCCGTCTTCCTCTATGCGTTCGAACGGATTGAAGATCCGCTCGAGATTTTCCGGAGCGATGCCGATGCCTGTATCGACCACTGCAAATTCGGCAACCTGGCTGTGATAGGACACCTTCAGTTTGACGCTGCCTGTGTCTGTCCATTTGATGGCGTTCGACAACAGGTTGATCAGCACCTGCCGCAAGCGCTTCTCGTCACCGAACACGAACACCGGAAGGTTTTCGGCAGGCTCGAACAGAAAGCGCAATTCCTTGGCGTCGGTCTGAAGGCGGAACATGTCGACGGTCTGCGCCAGGAATTCATGCAGGTTGAACCGTTCCCGGTAGATGGTGAGATGCCCGGCCTCGATCTTGGAGATGTCCAGCAGGCCCTCGATCAGCCCGGCCAGGTGATCGGCCGAATGCTGGATCACCTTCACGGCGTCTCGTCTGTGGGCGGGGATTGCCGGGTCCTTGCGCATCAGCTGGGCGTAGCCGGAGATCGCATTTAGCGGCGAACGCAGTTCGTGGCTGATGCCGACCACATAACGGCTCTTGGCTTCGTTGGCGGCCTCCGCGGCTTCCTTGGCTTTCTGCAGCTTGGCGTCGGTGCGTTTGTGCGCGCGGATTTCCTTCATCAGAAGGCTGGTCTGGCGCCTTGTTTCCTCATTGGCGAACTTCCGGCTTTCGTGGACAAGAACGAACAGCCAGGCCATGACACCCGAGGTGACCAGCAGAATGAAGAAGACCTGGGTCAGCGCCCTGCCGACCCCTTCGCTGCCCGCCCCCGGCGAAATGGTTTCCGCCTCGACATAGACAAGCGACAGGATCGCTCCGAGCGAAGCGGTGATCAGGATCATGACACTGAAATAAAGCCCGATCCGGGAGCTCATCCAGCCGGCGATCCGGTCCGGAAGGATCGAATGAAGCAGAACAGTGACCTGGTCGCCGATGCGTGCTTCCTGTTTGCAGTCATCCTCGCAGCGCGCATCGAGTGAGCAGCACAGCGAGCAGATCGGCCCCGAATAGACCGGGCAATGCGCCATGTCCTCATGCTCGAACGTATGCTCGCAAATACAGCATTGAATGTCGGGGGGACGTTCGCCGTCGGGGGTTACAGCCCGTACCGGTTCACGGGCGATATAATATTTGCCGCCGGTCGCATAGGCAATCAACGGGGCAAGGAGAATGGCGGTAAACAGAGCAATGTAGCTTGCCAGCGCATGAGCGGTCTGGCCGAACACCCCGGAATAGGCAATGAGGGCGATCAGGCTCGCTGCGCCCATAGAGCCAAGGCCAACCGGATTGATGTCGTACAGATGGGCACGCTTGAACTCGATATGTTTCGGGCTGAGCCCAAGCGGTTTGTTGATGACAAGATCGGCAAAGATCGCGCCGATCCAGGCAACGGCAACCACGGAATAAAGACCGAGCGTGCGTTCCAGCGCCTTGTAGACGCCAAGCTCCATGAGCGCGAGTGCAATTGACACATTGAAGACCAGCCACACCACCCGGCCCGGGTGGCTGTGAGTGAGACGGGAGAAGAAGTTCGACCAGGCAATGGAGCCGGCGTAGGAGTTGGTCACGTTGATCTTGACCTGGCAGACAATCACGAAAAGCCCTGTCAGGGCGACTGCCACCTCCGGCGTCGTGGCCCTGGTGAAGGCGACCAGATACATGTGCGTCGGCTCGATTGCCTTTTCCGGGCTGAGGCCGCTCTGCAGGGCCAGAACCACCAGGAACGACCCCAGCAGCAGTTTCACCGCGCCGATAAGGATCCAGCCAGGACCTGCCGCCAGAAGGGCGAACCACCATTTCAGCCTGTGCCCGCGCCGTTGACGCGGCAAAAAGCGCAGGAAATCGACCTGTTCGCCGATCTGTGCGATCAGCGAGAACAGAACGGCGCTTGAAGCACCGAAAAGCAGGAGGCTGAACTGGCCGCCCTCGTCGCCCAGCCGGCCGGAGAAGTTCTGCCAATCGTCCAGCGGAGCCACGCCCTGCCAGGCCAGGAAAGCAAACGGCAGGATCTGCAACACGATCCAGAGCGGCTGGGTGTAGATCTGCAGCCGGCTGATCAGGGTGATGCCGTAGATCACCAGCGGAATGACCACAAGCGTGCACAGAAGATAACCGATGTTGAGCGGCACACCGAGGAACAGCTCCAGCGCCGTTGCCATGATGGCCGCCTCGAGGGCGAAGAAGATGAAAGTGAAACTTGCGTAGATCAGCGAGGTCACTGTCGAGCCGATATAACCGAACCCGGCTCCGCGGGTGAGCAGGTCGATATCCACGCCGTATTTCACGGCATGGTAGGCAATCGGAAGGCCGGTAATGAAGATGAGCAGGCAGACGACGCCAATCGACGAGACGGCATTCGTGAAACCGTAGTTGTAGGTGACGGCAGCCCCGATCGCCTCAAGGGCCAGGAAGGAAATTGCGCCCAGCGCGGTGTTGGCAACCCAGACCGGAGACCAGCGGCGGGCGCTTTTGGCGGTGAAACGGAGCGCAAAGTCCTCCAGGGTCTGATTTGCGACCCACTGATTGTATGTTCTCCGCAGGCGTACAACCCGCTGATGACTACCCATTGCCCATCACCATCCCGCCCGCCGGAACCGGCGCGCCAGCCCACTCATTGTGCATCGCATCTATTTTTCATGCACATTTTTGTTCAAGATTTGCGACCTCCCCCTCGAATTGATCAACAACCGCCGATCGACGAACTTCCTAGCAATTTCTATGCCTCAATCAAAAAATATTAAAAAATTTCAATATTCCCATCAATACAAGTTATTCGAATTCAAAAAATACGAATGACAACTTCCCTTATTATCGAATTTCAGATTTTTGGACTATGAATTTATTCCAAACATGGAAGTCTTTCACATGCGGCGGTGCGGAGAAATAAGTCAAATAACCCACAGCAACTGACGCATTGCGGCAGTGCACAATTCCAGACGAGCCTTGGATGCATGCGGAGGAGCTTCACGGCGCTCTGCTTCAACCTCAACCTCAGAGGGGTCCAGAGAATGAAACGTCTGAAAGACTTGATTGACCACCGGCTGTCTCGCCGGTCCGTGCTGTCAGGCACGGCAGCCGCGGCAATGCTGGCCACCGCCAGCACATTTGCACCTGCCATCGCCGACGACGCCAACACGACTGGCCTTGCGGTCACCGAAGACACCGTGAAGGTCGGCATCCTGCACTCCGTCACCGGAACCATGGCGATTTCCGAGACCGGGTCGGTGCAGGCGGAAAAGCTCGCCATCGACCAGATCAACGCCATGGGCGGCGTGCTTGGACGCAAGATCGAATACATCCAGGAAGATGGCGCATCCGACTGGCCGACCTTTGCCGAAAAGGCAAAAAAGTTGCTGGTCAACGACAAGGTCGCGGCTGTTTTCGGATGCTGGACATCCGCGTCGCGCAAGGCCGTTCTGCCCGTCTTCGAGCAGTATAACGGCATGCTCTACTATCCGACCTTTTATGAAGGCTTGGAGCAGTCCCCCAACGTGATCTACACCGGCCAGGAAGCCACCCAGCAGATCATCGCCGGCATCGACTGGGTCGCCAAGGAAAAAGGCGCCAAGAGCTTCTATCTGCTTGGTTCAGACTATATCTGGCCGCGGACGTCCAACAAGATCGCCCGCAAGCACATCGAAAAGCTTGGCCTGGAGGTCGTCGGCGAAGAGTACTATCCGCTCGGCCACACCCAGTTCAACTCGGTGATCAACAAGATCAAGCTGAAGAAGCCGGACGTGATCTACGCCATCGTCGTGGGTGGTTCCAACGTTGCCTTCTACAAGCAGCTGAAGGCTGCCGGCATCGACATGACCAAGGAAAAGCCGGTTCTTCTGACCATCTCGGTGACCGAGGATGAAATCCGCGGCATCGGTGGCGAGAACATCGAGGGCGCTTATGCCGCGATGAAGTACTTCCAGTCTCTCGACAATGAGAACAACGCCGAATTCGTCAAGTCCTTCAAGGAAATGTGGGGCGACGACATCGTTATCGGCGACGTGACGCAGGCCGCCTACCTCGGCCCCTGGCTCTGGAAGGCCGCGGTTGAAAAGGCCGGCAGCTTCGACATCGACAAGGTGCGTCTTGCCTCCCCGGGCATCGAGCTCACCACCGCGCCGGAAGGCTATGTCCGCGTCCATGAAAACCACCACCTGTGGTCCAAGACCCGGATCGGCCTTGCCAAGCCGGACGGCCAGTACGAGCTGGTTTACGAGACGGCCGACCTGATGGAGCCGGATCCGTTCCCGGAAGGCTACCAATAAGCCTCCGTTAGTTCCCCCAGGGATGGAAACGCCCTTCCAGAAAGCGGGCATAACCGGGGCGCTGCGTGGAAGCAGCCTGCGCAGCGCCCGTCCCCTTCGTTTCAAACCCTTATTCGCAGCAGGGGAACAGGCGTTCCGCCTTGACCCCGCAGCATGGAGACGCGCGCAATGTTCGCCGATTATTCATGGACGGAACTCGGGTCCATATTCGCCATGCAGGGTTTTGCCGGACTGATCCTGTTTTCCGTTTTCGTCCTCATGGCCCTGGGTCTTGCAATCATTTTCGGCCAGATGGGCGTCATCAACATGGCTCATGGCGAGTTCATGATCCTGGGCGCCTATGTCACCTACCTTTGCTCCAATTTCGTCGAGACCTATGTCCCGTCCCTGTTCGGCATCTACTTCTTCTTCGCCATGGCATTGGCCTTCGTCGCTGCGGGTGCACTCGGGGCACTCGTCGAATGGTCGCTCATAAGGCATCTCTACAAGCGTCCGCTGGATACCCTGCTGGCCACCTGGGGCCTGAGCCTCATCCTGCAGCAGGCCTACCGGTCGATCTTCGGCGCGCGTGAAGTCGGCGTCAGCCTGCCGAACTGGCTGCTCGGGTCCGTGCCGCTGACGGACATCATCGAAATCCCGATCAACGGCATCTTCGTCATGGTACTGACCCTGGTCATCGCCATCGGCGTCTATTTCATCCTGTTCCGCTCCCGCATGGGCATGCAGACCCGCGCTGTGGTCCAGAACCGCGTCATGGCCGGGGCCGTCGGCATCAACACCGAAAAGGTCGACCGGCACACCTTTGCTCTTGGCTGCGGCATTGCAGGCATTGCAGGCAGCGCCTTCACCATGATCGGCTCGACCGGGCCGACTGCCGGGCAGCTTTATATCGTCGATACCTTCCTGATCGTCGTTTTCGGCGGCGCAGCAAGCCTGCTCGGAACGATCGCGTCTTCCTTCGCCATCAGTCAGGCCCAGTCCACCATGGAGTTCTTCCTGTCCGGCTCCATGGCGAAGGTCCTCACCCTGCTGACCGTCGTCGGGATCCTGATGCTGCGCCCCGAAGGTCTCTTCTCCCTGAAAATCCGTCGCTGAGGAGGTTCCGATGACACATGTGAAATCCCTGCTGTCTCGACAGGAACTGATCGGACTGCTGGTCGTAGCCGCGCTGATCTTCGTCTTGATGCCCCTGTCGATGGACATCTTCCGTCTCAACCTGTTCGGCAAATACCTGACCTATGCCTTCGTGGCTATCGGACTGGTGCTGTGCTGGGGCAAGGGCGGCATCCTGAGCCTTGGGCAAGGCGTCTTCTTCGGCCTGGGCGGCTATTGCATGGCCATGTACCTGAAGCTGGAGGCCTCCACGCCGGAAGCGACCGCGATCCAGTCCACCCCGGGCATTCCCGACTTCATGGACTGGAACCAGATCACGTCCCTGCCCTGGTTCTGGGAACCCTTCAACAGCCTGACCTTCACGCTGCTGGCCATCATCGTCCTTCCCGCGCTGTTCGCCTTTGTTATCGGTGCGGCGATGTTCAAGCGAAGGGTTGGCGGTGTTTATTTCGCCATCATTACCCAGGCAATCGCAGCCATCCTGACGATCCTGATCATCGGACAGCAGGGCTACACCGGCGGCGTCAACGGCATCACGGATCTCAGGACCCTGAAGGGATGGGACATCCGCACCGACGAGGCCAAATACGTTCTCTACTACGTCAACGGAGGTCTTCTGATCGCTGTCCTGCTGCTGAGCCAGTTCGTTCTCAAAAGCAAGCTCGGCCGTCTCTTGGTCGCCGTCAGGGACAAGGAGGACCGGGTCCGGTTTTCCGGTTACGACGTCTCCAACATCAAGATCTTCGTCTTCTGTTTTGCCGCGGTCCTGTCAGCCATCGGCGGCGCAATGTTCACCTTGCAGGTCGGCTTCATGTCCCCCTCGTTCGTGGGCATCGTTCCTTCCATCGAGATGGTCATCTTCTGCGCGGTCGGCGGCAGGCTTTCCATCTTCGGCGCGGTCTACGGAACGCTGCTGGTGAACTGGGCCAAGACCACCTTTTCCGAAACCTTCCCCGAGTTGTGGCTCTTTGGCCTGGGCGGGCTCTTCATCGCCGTTGTCCTGGTGTTCCCGAACGGATTATCCGGCCTCTATCGCACCTACCTGGCACCGCATGTCGACCGGGCGATTTCACGGGGCAATAGCGGCAACAGGTTAGAACCAGTCAGCCCTCCCCCCGACCTTGACGGCGACGCAACCGCAAAGCCAGCCGAGTAGGAGAGACACATGAACACCATCAGCAACAACACCGACTTCCTGCTGTCCATCGAAAACCTGTCTGTTTCCTTTGATGGCTTCAAGGCGGTGAACGACCTGAACCTTTACGTCGACGAAAATGAGATCCACGTCATCATCGGACCGAACGGCGCGGGCAAGACAACGGTTCTCGATCTGATCTGCGGCCGCACCAAGGCGACTGCCGGCTCGATCAAGTTCCGCCAAAAAGAACTGACCCAGCTGCGCGAACACGAGATCGTGCTTGAGGGGGTCGGACGCAAGTTCCAGAACCCGTCCATCTATGAGGACCTGACGGTCTTCGAGAACCTGGAGCTTTCCTTTCCCCGTGGCCGAAGTGTCTTCGGTGCCCTCACCTTCAAGCGCGATGCGGAGGTGACGACCCGCGTGCGCGAGATTGCCGAAATGGTGTTCCTCGACACGCTTCTGGACATGCAGGCAGCCCTGCTCAGCCACGGCCAGAAACAATGGCTGGAGATCGGCATGTTGCTGATCCAGGACCCGGAACTCCTGATGCTCGACGAACCTGTTGCCGGCATGAGCGTCTCGGAGCGCAAGCAGACCGCGAAGCTTCTCAACGAAATCACCAAGGGACGTTCGGTGATGGTTGTCGAACACGACATGAAATTTGTCGAGGACATCGCCCACCGCGTCACCGTCCTGCACCAGGGCAAGATCCTCTCCGAGGGCTCCATGGCAAAGGTGCAGGCCGATCCCAAGGTCATTGACGTCTATCTCGGCCACTAGGAGGCGACCATGCTCAATGTTGCACAGTATCACGTTGCCTACGGCCAGAGCGAAGTCCTGCACGGCCTCGACTTCACGGTCGCGCCGGGAGAAATCATCGCCATCATGGGCCGCAACGGCATGGGCAAGACCACGCTGATGAAATCCCTGATGGGGATCGTGCCCACCAGCAACGGCGCTGCCGCGGTCGAAGGCGTCGACATCACCACCATGAAGAGCTACGAGCGCGTCGCCAGGGGCATCGCTTACGTGCCTCAGGGGCGGATGATCTTTCCGACCATGACGGTCCAGGAAAACATCGAAACCGGCCTGACCATCAGCGGCCAGAGCAAGGTTCCCGGCGACATCTACGAGCTGTTTCCGGTGCTGCTCGACATGAAGGGCCGTCGCGGCGGCAATCTCTCGGGCGGCCAGCAACAGCAGCTGGCGATTGCCCGCGCGCTGGCGACCAACCCGAAGGTCCTGCTGCTGGACGAACCGACCGAAGGCATCCAGCCGTCGATCATCCGCGAGATGGGCCGCGTCCTGAAACGTATCCGCGACGAGCGCGGACTTTCCATCGTTGTGTCGGAACAGGTTCTGTCCTTCGCCCTCGACGTCGCCGACCGGGTGCTCGTCCTGGAGAACGGCCGCCTTGTCCACGACGAACCGCGGGCAAGCGTCGACGAGGAAAAAGTCTCCGCATTCCTGTCCGTCTAACCAGCTCATCCAGTTCAACAGCGCACGCTTTTCAGGCGCAAATCCAGAGGAGAACCCCATGGCAGATACACTGATTTCGGTTGATTTGAGCGAGTCGCCGCATACCAATGAAAAGGTCCATAACCGCTGGCATCCGGATATTCCGATGGCGGTCTGGGTGGAGCCGGGCGACGACTTCAAGATCGAGACCTATGACTGGACCGGCGGGCAGATCAAGAACAACGACGACGCGGCGGATGTGCGCGATGTCGAACTGGAACAGGTGCACTACCTCTCCGGTCCGATCGGCGTCAAAGGAGCCGAACCGGGCGACCTGCTGGTCGTCGATATCCTCGACATCGGCGCCAAGGAAGAAATGCTCTGGGGATTCAATGGCTTTTTCTCCAAGCAGAATGGCGGCGGGTTCCTGACGGAACACTTCCCGGAAGCCCAGAAATCCATCTGGGATTTCGAAGGCATGTTCACGCGCTCGCGCCATGTGCCGGGCGTCAGTTATGCCGGCCTGATCCACCCGGGTCTGATCGGCTGCCTGCCGGACCGCAAGATGCTGGACATGTGGAACACTCGCGAAAAATCGTTGTTCGATACGGATCCTGACCGCGTTCCGGCACTTGCCGCCCTGCCGAACACCCAGTCTGCCCATATGGGACAGCTCAAGGGCGAAGCGCGCGACAAGGCGGCTGCCGAAGGCGCACGGACGGTTCCCCCGCGCGAACATGGCGGCAACTGCGATATCAAGGATCTGTCGCGCGGTTCGAAGATCTATTTCCCGGTCTATGTGGACGGTGCCGGTCTCTCCATGGGTGACCTGCATTTCAGCCAGGGCGACGGTGAAATCACCTTCTGCGGCGCAATCGAAATGGCCGGCTGGCTGCACATCCGGGTCAACCTGATCAAGGGCGGGGTCGCGAAATACGGGATCAAGAACCCGATCTTCAAACCCTCACCGATCACGCCGAAATATGACGACTACCTGATCTTCGAAGGCATCTCGGTCGATGAGGCCGGCACACAGCATTACCTTGACGTGCACATTGCCTATCGCATGGCCTGCCTCAACGCCATCGAGTACATGAAGAAGTTCGGCTATTCCGGTGCGCAGGCCTACGCCATCCTGGGAACGGCCCCTGTACAGGGACACATTTCGGGCGTGGTCGATATTCCGAATGCCTGTGCCACCTTGTGGTTGCCGACCGACATCTTCGACTTCGACATGATGCCGGGTGCGGACGGACCGAAGACCTTCATTGACGGATCGGTCGACGTTCCGCTTGCCCCGGATCTTTGATCCGGACGCGACGACGAGACGGGCCCTGCCCGTCTCAAACCCCTTCCGCCGGCGAGCCGGCTTTCCGTCTTTCAGGATCAATCATGCCGACCTACGATTATCTGTGCGCTTCCTGCGGTCCCATCTCGGCCAACCGGCCGATGTCCGCCCATGCGGATCCGATCGAATGTCCGATCTGCAAGGCGGAAGCCCCGCGCGCGATCCTTCAGGCGCCGCATATGTCGGGCCTGTCTCCCAGCGACCGGGCTGCCCATCAACGCAATGAAACTTCCCGGCACAATCCGAAATTCTCGACCAAGTCGGATCGTGACGACAGTGCGAGGGAAAACCGAAAACGTCACCCGTCAGGCTGCTCGTGCTGTTCCGGCGCGAAAGGCAATTTTCGCTCAAGTGCGGTCTACAAGGCCGACGGCAGCAAGACTTTCCCCTCAAAACGCCCCTGGATGATCAGCCACTGACGGGTCGCGTATTCAGGGATACGTGGCAGGTCGCCTTGTTCCACTTTGTAAAAAGCTGCGTGAGGAGGAGGCGGCCACTCGGTCAGGGATATAGTTTGCGTGGCCTTGCTCACGTTGGCCGAAACGTCTTCAACGTGGCTGTTGGTCAGTCGCACGCGTCGTAGCGGCTGTCGCCGAATTCCAGCCAACGCTGACCGTCGTCTTCGAACACCAGGTATTCGGAGTGGTCTTCCCCCAAGAGGGCGACCACAAAGCCGCGCGGCGGTTGTGTTTTGCCGAAGTAGCTATAGGCCGTCATAGCCCTGATATCGGTCCCGTTCACCGTCACGACAGCATCCCATTCCCCGTCGGGTTGTTCCGGTGTGCGGTATTCAATTCTCTGTTTTCCTGCCGCCTCGCCACAATAGGCGACACCTTTGGACGGCTGCGCCGACACCCGGACGAACCGCCCGTTGAAGATGGAACACGAGGCACCCGCCAACTGGCTCGGGCCGCATCCCCTTTCGTGCGCCCATGAGCTGCTGTGCATCCTTTCGCCGGCAGGAAAGACAACGCGCCACTGTCCGGCGGTAGCGGGAACCGCTGCAAAGGTGAGTGCGACAGCGAAGCAAATGCCGAATTTGAACATATCTTTTAGTCCCGATTGGAGTTTAGACGGCCTGACAGGCCTACCCGTGCTGGTTCGTATCGTCATTTGGATTGGGCAAGAGAGGATCTGGCAAATCGGCAACAGAAACGTCATCCGAGGCGGCGGTACTCGCACCGTGTTGTCCGTCATCATCCAGGTCTGACACATCATCGCCCGGCAGCGTCGCTGGGTCTGGCAGATCGCTCAAAGTCGTGGCGCTGGCAGGATCGACACCGACTGCATCAAGATAGGCACCCAATTGGTCTGCATGTACCGGTGGAGCCTGAGGCGCCTCCGGATCCTGTCCGATTGCCTCGAAATAGGAAGCCAGTCTCCCGGCTCCGGCGTCAGCAGGTTCAATTGGCGGCTGCTGCGGCGCATCCGGATTGGTGTCACCGGTCTGGCTCTCGACGTGACCAAGCCCGGTTGTAGCATCCGCAACGTTTTGGGAAGACGTGTCGTGGTCTAGCGGCGGAGCCGGATCGGCACTCATCAGATCGATGGTTATGTCGTCAGTATTAGTTTCATCGGGCGCATCATGCTGAACGGTTGGAACAGGAGTGAAGGAAATGCCTTGCAGCACCGTGTGATCGACATGGTGGCCACTGTTTCCGTGAACACTTTGAACGTCGATCTGGACCTGAACATCCGCAGTCCCGGCAGACACGCCCTGCTGAACGATGTGGAAGGTGTCGATGTGCTGACCAGACGCTGTGGAAGTTCCACCCTGCTTTATGACACCCGAGTTCTGTTGATAGTGATACTCGAAGTGCCCGGTTTGCTGATCAATGACCAAAGTCCCGTAGAGGCCTTGAAGCGAAAGGACGACACCGCCATGCCCGTTGTCGATGCCCCATCCACCTTGGCCACCGCCGCTGAACGTTCCGGTAAGATGTTGTGAGCCCACGCCCTGCACTGCTGCAACGGATGGCGTCACGGCGGGTGCGTCGTAGGTACCGGTCACGGTAATGACGAGATTTTCCGTATCGGTGGCACCGGCTCTGTCGGTCACGGTCACCGGGATAGTGAGTTGTTCGACCTGGCCTTGCGCCAGATGCTGGTAGGCGGCGTGAGACGGATCAAAAGTCCAGGAGCCGTCGGTGTTCATCGCGAAACCATCGACGGGATGACTGATCGAGAAGCTCTTCGTGTCGCCTGTATCCACGTCCGTGGCGATCATCTGTCCCGTGACGACCTTGCCGTCTTCCACTGCCGATGCGGTGGCAGCAGTCAGGACCGGACCATCGTTGGTGCCGGTTACGGTGATAACAAGGCTTTGCGCGTCAGTTGCCCCGGCGCTGTCGGTGACAGCGACCGGGATGGTGACCTGCTGGGTCTGACCGGCTGCCAGATGCTGGTAAGCCGCATGGCTTGGGTCGAAATTCCACGAACCGTCCGTGTTCATCGTGAAGCCGTCGATGGGCTGACCGATGGAGAAGGCCTTGGTATCTCCGGCGTCGATATCCGTTGCCACCATCTGTCCTGTGACAGAACTGCCGTCTTCGGTAGCCGAGGCTGTCGCTGCCATCAGGACCGGGGCATCGTTGGTCCCCGTAATGGTGACGGTGATGTCATGGGTGGTCCCGTCAAGACTGGCGACTGTGAGCGTATCCGTGAGCGGCGTGCCACCTACCTGGAGCGCCTGAACGGCGGCCTGACTGTTGTCGGCCGTATACGTCCAGTGGCCCTGGGGATCCAGCGTGAATGTGCCGTATGTCCCCGCACCTGCCACGCCCGTGACCGGCGCAAACGCCGACTCGCCCGCATCCGGGTCAACAATCATCAGGGTGCCGTCCACCGTCAGCAAGCCACCAGTGACGTGCTTGTCTTCCGTCACCAAGCCCGTGTCGGTTCCCGTGATGACTGCTGCGTCCGGTGTCGCCCCCAGAACCAGGCTTGCGGTTTGCGGGACACTTCCACCGTGACCATCGGTGACCTGGTAGCTAAGGCTCACCGGACCGTTGTAGTTGGCATCCGGAATGAAAGTGAAGCCGTGGGCCACGTCTCCCGTGATGGTACCGTGGCTCGCGGTCAGGTTCGAGACGGAGAGGACATCTCCCGTATCAATGTCAGTGGCATGGGCCAGCAGCTGCGCTGCCGAGATCTGGACGGAATGATCTTCCGTTCCCCTGCCCAGATCGACCGGGCTGGACACAACGGGCCCGTCATTGCTGCCCGTTACGGTGATGACGAGGTTTTCGGTGTCCGTCTCCCCGGCCTGGTCGGTGACGGTGACCGGGATGGTCACCTGCTGGGTCTGGCCAGCCGCCAGATGCTGATAGGCCGCATGGGATGGATCGAAACTCCAGGACCCGTCCTGGTTCATGGTGAAGCCGTCGACCGGATGGCCGGCCGCGTAGGTCTGGCGATCACCATGATCGACGTCGGTTGCCACCATCTGGCCAGTGACGGACTTGCCGTCCTCGGTGGCCGAGGCCGTCGCCGCGCTCAGGACCGGCGCATCGTTGGTGCCGTGGACAGTGATATCGATCCGGTGCGCGGTGCCGTCGGCCGCATGTACCTCGTAGATCGCATGCCCCACTTCGCCCGCTGCAAGCGCCTGGATGGCCGGATGCGTATTGTCGACCTCGTAGCCCCACCACCCGCTGGGGAGGATGTGCAAGTTGCCGCCGAAGGGGTCCGAGACCGCGTGTTCGCCCAGGCTGTTGGACTGGAAGTGGTCGAAGGCCGTGCCATCCGGATCGTGGACGGT